>NZ_CP034570.1:926826-1235768 GCF_003970695.1 Maribacter sp. MJ134 | reverse complement strand
GGTATTAAGTTTGTAGATAGCGCAGAAATCATTAAAATTTAGTTGGTGGGTTTCAGTATTGAGTTCTCCATAAGCAATTTGAAAATAGTTGCTAAGTTTCTTGTACACCAACTTTACAAAAGCAACGTCTGGAAGTGTACTTAAAAACTGATTTTTCACCTGTTCCTTATCATTGTCATTCGTAATTAAAATAGCATTGGCACTGTCGCCGTTTCTGCCTGCTCTACCAGCTTCTTGGAAATAATTCTCTATACAATCCGGTATTTGATAATGCAATACTAATGAAACGTCCGGTTTGTCTATTCCCATTCCAAAAGCATTGGTGGCCACCATGATTTTCACCTCATTTTTCACCCATTTTTCTAGCTTCTCTTTCTTCTCTTTTTGAGGAATACCTCCATGATAAAAAGTTGCTGAGATTTTATGTTCAGCAAGATGTCCGGAAATCTCTTCCGCCAGTCTTCTAGTTCTTACATAGACTATACCACTGCTTTTAATCGCAGCACAATATTGTCTCAACCTATACTTTTTATCTTCTTCTAAAATAACTTTGAAAGCGATATTCTTTCTTGAAAAAGAGTCTTTCTGTATCAAAGGATTAATCAATTCAAGCTTTTCGATAATATCCTTGGCTACCCTAGAAGTGGCTGTTGCTGTTAGCGCCATCATCGGAACCGTAGGCTGTAGGGTTCGCAAAGTATTACATGTTAAGTAAGCTGGTCTAAAATCGTGACCCCATTGAGATATACAATGGGCCTCATCTACAACGAGTAGATTTACTGTCATCTGGGCAATACGTTGTTGTACACGTTCTTGCGAGAGGCGTTCTGGCGATAGATAAAGGAACTTGTAATTTCCGTATCTACAATTATCCAATAATACTCCTACTTCCTCTTTACGTAGCCCTCCGGTTAATCCAATGGCCTTTATTCCTAAATTTTTGAGTCCTTCTACCTGATTTTGAATTAAAGCAATTAGAGGGGAAATAACAATGCATATACCTTCTCTCATCATTGCAGGAACCTGAAAACAGATAGATTTCCCACCTCCAGTGGGTAAGAGCCCTAGAACGTCTTCACCATTCAAGGCCGCATTTATAAGTGTTTTTTGCGAACCCTTGAACTGTTTAAAACCCCAATATTTCTCAAGAACTGCTTCTGGGCTGTTGTCCATGATCTATTTTTGGATGTTATGGAGAATAAAATTCATCCTTTCGGCTATACTGGCAAAGGGGACTTCAATAATATCATACCCTAAGGCCGTGTATGTTTTCTCAAGGTGATGGTGTATTTCGGTAGCCTGTGCATAATTCTCTAACCGCTCATTGTCTTGAATGTATATTTCTCGCCACGGTGGTAAGATAAAGATTTGGTCGTACCTGTTCTGCTGACATATCTGAGTAAAATCTTGTTCATAAGACTGGTCAAAATAATCCATATAAGCTAGCACATCCGGCATTCCTCTATCGTAAAAAACTAGTTCTCTATCTAGTTCTTTAGCCTTATTATATTGATTTAGCCTTCCATGGAGAAGATTAAAATTGAATGATTTTGAATCATCTACAAAAGCAATTGGGTTGGTGCCCGGTGTATCTAGATTAAAATCTTTTTTAGCTTCAAGCGTCATACTACGTATGATTTCATGAAAACAATAATGTCCAGAAGATTCAAGGGCATTTATGATTACGGTTTTTCCCGTTCCAGGACCACCCGTTATTACGATTCTCTTTTGCTCCAAATTCTTTATTTATAGCTACAAAAATAGACAAACCCTATAGCATTTAAAAACTAGTGGATTCCTCTTATCTTTGCACTTAAAATTGATATAATGGCCGATAAGAATACAGAGGAATTTTATACACGTTTAAAGGAGCAGTTATTAGACAGTAGTTCGTGGCCTTCTAACTATCTCTACAAGTTCATTGTTGCTTCTGATGAAGATAAAATCAAACAAATACACAAAATTTTTGATAATACGGGAGCGGTTATCGAATCTAAAAAATCAAAAAAAGGGAAATACACGAGTGTATCCATTACGGTAAATCTTGAAAACCCTGATCAAGTAATCCAAAAATATAAGGAAGTAGGCGCAATAGAGGGGGTAATCTCCTTGTAAAATAGTATTTCAGCTATAATTTTCTTAATTTGCGTACGTTATTAGAATATTTCTTCAAACAATTTTAAAGTAAAAATTCCCAATTTGGATTTAGTAGAACACCTAGAATATAATACGGAGCGTCCACATTTGATTATTCCGGAATACGGTCGTCATTTTCAAAAGATGGTAGACCATGCGGTCTCAATAGCCGACCCTGTAGAAAGAAACAAGATTGCTCAATCCATTATCAGTGTAATGGGAAACCTACAACCCCATCTAAGGGATGTTCCAGATTTTCAACACAAATTGTGGGATCAGTTATTTATTATGTCCGATTTTAAATTGGATGTAGAGTCTCCTTTTCCTATAACCTCTAAGGAAGTATTACGTCAAAGGCCAGAGCCTTTGGAGTATCCTCAAAATTTTCCGAAATATCGTTTTTACGGGAATAACATCAAAAGAATGATTGATGTTGCAGTGAGTTGGGAAAAAGGCGATAAGCGTTCAGGATTGGAATATACGATTGCCAATCACATGAAAAAGTGCTACCTGAACTGGAACAAGGACGTGGTCGATGATTCTACCATTTTTAAACATCTTTTTGAACTTAGCGATGGCCAAATTGATTTGGCTGCCGATGGTGAAAGCCTTACCGATAGTGGACAGTTCCTAAAAAATAGAGTAGCCAAAAATCCAAGGTCTAGCTCCAATAAGAAAAATCAAAGAAATAATAATCGCGGTAAAAAACGCTACTAAATCTCTTCTAATATAGATGGGAACATTCAGAATAGAAGGTGGTCACCAACTTTCAGGTGAAATAACGCCTCAAGGGGCCAAAAACGAAGCTTTACAAATCCTTTGTGCAGTACTTCTTACTCCGGAAAAGGTATACATACATAACATACCGGATATCGTAGATGTGAACAAGCTTATTGCCCTTTTAGAGGATTTGGGCGTTAAGATTCAGAAAAAAGGCAAAGGTTCTTATACGTTTAAAGCGGACGACATCAACTTAGATTATCTGCAATCCGATCAGTTTAAGAAAGACGGAAGAGGACTTAGAGGTTCTATAATGTTGGTTGGGCCTTTATTGGCAAGATTTGGTAAGGGATACATTCCGAAGCCCGGTGGAGACAAAATTGGTAGGCGCAGGCTAGATACCCACTTTGAAGGTTTTATCAAACTAGGCGCTAAATTCAGGTACAATCGTGAAGAATATTTCTACGGAGTGGAAGCTAAAAAACTAAAAGGAACTTACATGCTTTTAGATGAGGCTTCGGTAACCGGGACCGCTAATATTGTTATGGCGGCCGTACTGGCGGAAGGGCAGACGACTATTTATAATGCGGCCTGTGAGCCCTACTTACAGCAGCTCTGTAAGATGCTGAACCGTATGGGAGCTAAAATTTCCGGTGTTGGCTCCAATCTTTTGGTGATAGATGGTGTTAAAGAATTAGGTGGTACGGAACACACGATGCTTCCCGACATGATTGAAATTGGTAGCTGGATAGGTCTTGCTGCAATGACAAAGAGCGAACTTACCATCAAAAATGTAAGCTGGGACGATTTGGGACAAATACCCACGGTTTTTAAAAAGCTGGGAATTCAGCTAGAACGAAAAGGTGATGATATTTATATTCCCGAGCATAAAGACGGATATGAGATACAAAACTATATAGATGGTTCTATCTTAACTATCGCAGATGCACCTTGGCCTGGATTAACGCCAGATTTATTAAGTATTATTCTCGTAATGTCCACGCAGGCTAGGGGAGAAGTGGTCATACATCAAAAAATGTTCGAGAGCCGATTGTTCTTTGTGGATAAATTGTTGGACATGGGTGCTAAGATTATTCTTTGTGATCCGCATAGAGCTGCGGTCATGGGACATGATTTTAAATCTAGTCTAAAGGCGACGACCATGACTTCGCCGGACATAAGGGCAGGAGTATCATTATTGATAGCTGCACTTTCCGCAAAAGGCACTTCTACCATCCATAATATTGAGCAAATAGACCGAGGTTATGAAAATATAGACGAACGTTTGCGTGCTATTGGTGCTAAAATTACGAGACTCTAAATTATTTAAGAATATTATTCCAAAGAGAGAGCATAAATAGCAATGTCCATAGGGCAGTTCTAATCCAGTTACGTTGTATCAGTTTTTCGACGGAATCCGCTACTTTTTCACCTTTTGAAATATTGTTGTGCAGTGGTACGAATTGCGTGAAGGTCGATAACCAGACCAATACCACTAGAACTGCACTACAATAGGTAAAAAATTCTTGAGTTTTATATAGTTGATAAGCTACCACAAATGCTTGGGTGAACATTAAGGGTATGACAATACTTGCTAATCTTTTGGTGTATATCCTGTGCCAAGAAAGCAAGTTTTCATGTGTGTAACGTGCAAAGCTTGGATAAATGATGAGTTGTACCATCCAAATGAGTACTACCAATCCAAAATCACTTAACATTCTTATCAAGTTTACGGTCATAACGATTTAAATTTTTGAAACAGCATAGGCCCAATACATGAGTAAGGGATGAATTAAGAGTAGTCTACCCCAAGAAACCCATTCGGGAACACACAATCCATCTTTAACACAAGAGCCCTGTGCTATAAAAAAGATATGGGAAGGTATCAATACTATTAATAATAATATAATGGTGTAACAAGCGAACTTTCTATATTTAGAAGATAAGACTATACAGCCTAAAATTAATTCTATACCGCCAACGGTATAATTTATAAGATAAGGTTGGGGCAGGTAATTGGGGATAAGTTTTAAATAAAAGGAAGGATTTATGAAGTGATATAAACCTGCACTAATATAAAATACGGCCAACGTAGTAGTAATGGCTTTTTTACTCAGGTCAGCTTCCATTTATACTCGTAGTGTACTTTTTTTAGAATAAGAAAGAAGGGAATCCACCATATAAAATCGTTGGTTATTAAGGTGTAAACAAATTCAAACGGGACAATATCTTGCAGGTAGTTGAACAAGAAGCCAAGAGGACCAAAAATTTTTCCAAGAAAACCTACCGCTACAATGGGCCAATGTCTCAAGGGGTCATAGGAAGCCCACCAGTAACCTAGGCCGTATACGCCAATTACCATTCCCATTCCTTGCCATACCATAGGATGATTTAAAGGTTCCATACCTACAATGTCAAAAAAGTGATTAGGAAAAAGTACTACCCATGCACCCCATAATATATTGTATACCGCGGCAAGTTTCAAGGTGAGTTTCATTGTCACATCAAATTTAATCATTCCTAATATACTCAATTGCACGGGCTATTATTTCATCTTCACTGGCTTCAAAGTTTGGGATTATTCTATCACCAAAAGTATTTTTTTGACGGTCAGCTAATACTACTGTGGTAAGTAATAAATTTGAATTGTCGCTTAATGAGAAGCTAGTATTACCAGTAGACAATCCGCAAGTAGACGTCCCAAAGGAGGCACTATTGTCTCTATTTATGAAGGAAATAGCCATTACCTCACCTGAGCTAGCAGTAGCGTTGTCCAAGAGAACTGCAACTTTGGGATTTGGGTTAATTAGATTATATGAATCTTGGATATCAATGATGGTATTAAATCCACTAATAGCTTTTCCTTGTGAAAATTCCCATGAAGTTTCATCACCATTAGCCCCAATGAAATAACCAGCAATTCCTTCGCCCAAAATAGGACCAATTCCTGCTAGCATTGGCCACATGTTACCTCCAGTGTTTACTCGTAAATCAACAATCCAACCTTTCAGGTTAGAACTGTCTTTATCTCTAATGACATCTTGTAACCCCTGTGCAAAAGCAATAATTTCCTCTTCATTTGAACTGCTGAAACCTCGGATAAAGATATAACCGATATCCTCGGGAATATCAGGTCTTGATGGTTGAACTAAAGGGCAAACTGCGGTGGATGCCGAAATAAACTGACCATTTTCTCTTGAGATAAAACTATGGTTGTCATCTAAGAGTGACAATGCTTTTTTTATGGCGCCAGAATTATAAACTTCTTCTATACTTTGGGCTTGTCCGGCCGCTTCAAAAACTTGACTTCTAAAATCTGACCAATCAATCCCATTACGATTTAATGAGTTAAACTCCATTATGTCTATAATTTCATTTATAAAGTTAACTGCCGAAACCGATATGACATCTTCTTCAATAATATCTTCATTATTATCACCGCATGAGAATAAAAGAAGTAAGGTTATTATAAATGAGAAGTTCTTTTGAAACATAATTCCGTCGTTTAATTTAAGTTATGATTTTTCCACTAAAGTACCATCAGGATATTTAGCAAACCTGCCTTTGTCTACTTCGTGTACATTATCTGGGTAGCGCCAAGGCCAACCGCCAAATTGTGTCAATTGGTATTCTTGCATCGCTTTTTGTATTTCATCATCGGAATTCATTACAAAAGGACCATATTTGGCCACTGGTTCCGCTATTGGTTTCCCTTGTAAAAGCAGGAGAGAAGCCGTTTTGGTCTTAGCGCCAATAATGACATCCTCAACTGAATTCAATTGAATACCGTGATTTGGCATTATTTTTTGATTATCTATCTCAATCGCTTCCCCTTCATAAAAATATAAGGTGCGACTTAGATCCTGAGAAGCTTTTGGCAAAATAAAATTGCTTCCAGACTCGATATGAATATTCCAGATGGCGACTTCATTCGTTGTTGTAGCGGCCCAAGAATCTGGCGCAGGCTCAGGGGCGTCAGTATCTTTAAAACTGCCTGCAATCACTTTTATACGAACACCTTCTTGCTGTAAAACAGGAATGTCTTCGTGCCATAACATCTTAAAATGCGGCGGCACAAATTTATTTGCTTTTGGCAGGTTAAGCCATATCTGAAATAGCTCTAGCGTATTATCTTTCTCGGTGTTCAATAGTGGAAACATTTCGGAATGTTGTACTCCGCTTCCAGCGGTCATCCATTGTACATCGCCTTGGCCAAATCTTCCGGCGGCACCTAGAGAATCGGAATGGTCACAAAAACCTTTGTTGACAATGGTAATGGTCTCAAAACCTCGGTGAGGATGTGCGGGAAAGCCTGGAATGCTTTCTCCATGATACATGCGCCAGCCATCTTTCAATGTAAAATCGTTTCCTAAATCTCTACCTTCCAAAGAGGCGTCTGGTCCCATTTCGCCATTGCCCCTGGGATAGTGGTCCAAATGATAAACACAGAATAAAAATGGATCTTGCGTTTGCCAAGGAAAACCTAGTCGAAAAATTTGTTGAATGGGACTACTCATATTTTAAGTTCAAAAATCAATTTAATACTTGTAACTTCCGTTTTTCAATATTGAGTTTAATGTTGGGCGGTATTAATTTCAATCCAATACTCTCATCTGGGTCTTGAATATAAATTTGTTGTACTCCATCTGTCCTCGTGGTAATCGCGTTCTCTTTCCCGGGCCAATCCCAAAATTTGATATTGTTCCTTTTAAGATTGCCTATAACGCTATCTAAATCTTGCGTCGCCAAGCATAGATGCATAGACTTATTTTTTTCAAAGGGAGCGAATTCCTTTTGAATAAGATGTATCTGAGATTTTCCACTTATAGTAAACCATCGAAATCCTGGTTTTTTATCCGGATGCGGGGTTTCTACTAATTTTAAAATAGTACCATAAAATTCTGCGCTCTTATCTACATCGTCTACAACAATCGCAAAATGGTCTATTTTGAAGTCAAAAGACTGTGCCGAAGCAGTGAGACTAAAAATTAGGGTAATAAGTACGCTGATTTTTTTCATAAATGTTTTATCTAAAAGGTAAATGGCCGATGTAGTTATTTTTCTAAGGCGTCTATTTCTTTTTGAACTTTGTCCGCTTCGGCATATTTACCATCACTAGCGGAGCGATTGCTCTTCGAAAGATCAAAGGCTTCCTTCATTAGTTTTTTATATTTTTCTTCTAATTTCTCTTTTTCTGATTTCTTTTTAAACAATCCGAACATAGCTATTTTTTTATAATTAATTAATTTCCATTGATTGGTGCAGGACCATCAATCATTGGTTCGTAAACTTCATCTCCTTTTCTAGTCTTAAACTCCTCTTTCACTTTTGTCACCATTTTTGGATTTTCAAACAAATCCAACATGGTCATACCCATTGCTTTAGCGGCATATACCATTCCTTTATGGCCTATGGACATTCCGCCACAGGCGACCACTGCCCAAGAGTGCCATGGAGTATCTTTAGGAGCTACGGTTACCCCAAGGTTAATGTTGGGAACATTCCAACTAACATCACCAACATCAGTTGAACCGCCACCTGGAGTTTCCTCGGTCTCTTTTAAAGGATATATTTTACTGTCCATACCCACTTCTGGTTTTCCTGTAGCCTTTTGTATGGCTTTGCCAAATGCCGTTTCTTCTTCGGTGTAGGTGATAGGACCCAATAATTCTAAATTCGCCTGCATAATTTCACCTCCAGAGCGGTTCACCAAGGTTTCATAGATACCAGAAACCAAGGAGATTTTATAATCTACATCCGCCATAATGGCGGCACCTTCCGCCATTTCCTTTACTCGCTCATAAGTGGGTAACATTATCTTACGTTTTGGGTCGCGTACACGGACCCAAAGTTTAGCATAGTCCGGTACAACGTTCACTACCTGTCCGCCATCCTGAATATGATAGTGTATTCTAGAACTTGGAAGTATATGTTCTCTATAGTAGTTGATTCCTGTAGTATAAAGCTCTAAGGCATCGGAAGCACTTTTTCCGTTCCATGGATCCGCGGAGGCATGAGCAGTTTGTCCATAGAACTCTACTATAAAATCAATTAGCGAAAGACCGCTTTGTACATCCGCCTCAATACCTGCTGAAGGGTGCCAACTAATATTTACGTCTACATCGTCCCAAAGCCCTGCTTTTACCATCCAGACCTTAGCAAAGTATTTTTCTTCCGCCGGAGTTCCTAGAAATTTAACCGTACCTTTTATTTCACCTGCATCCATCAACTCTTTTATCGCAATGGCAGCACCAAGACTTGATGTGCCGAACATGTTATGACCGCAACCATGACCCGCTGCACCTTCTTTATAAGGTTCTTTTACAGGCGTGGTTTTCTGTGATATACCAGGAAGCGCATCAAACTCCCCCAGTATGCTTATAACTGGCTTTCCAGAACCATAGGTAGCGGTAAAAGCGGTCGGGATATCGGCAACGCCACGGGTGACTTTAAGTCCATTTTTTTCCGCATAATCCGCCAAAATTTTAGAAGAACCTTTTTCATTGAAAGCTGTTTCTGCCAATGCCCAAATAGAATCACTTATTCTAATGAGTTCGTTTTTGTGATTTTCGACAGAAGCAATAATAGCCTTCTTGTTTTTAGATAATTTTTGTCCTGTAGCAACGAAGCAGGATAATAAAATCAAGGTGGTTAAAACAGTGTTTTTCATTCTTTAGGTTTTTTGGTTACCACAATTTATAGTGCACCTAAAGATAATCAAAGTAGTTCTAAATATGTACCGAATTCTTAGCTGTGTTCATCCCAAACCGGTCTTCCTGGGAGAGTATGCTTTTTAACGATTCTTTTACTCTCTATTTGGGTTTTTTTATTTTTTTTGAACGCATACAATGCATCTCCGGCAAATTTTCGCATCGTTTTTAAACAAACGATAGGTTCTGGATAGTCTTTTCCGATAGTGAAACCTAAAAACCCCTGTTCCATTAATGGAATTTTCCATGGTTCATGTAGGTATGCTACGGGAAGGTCCTTCAATTCAGGTACCCATTTTTTAATAAAAACACCCTCTGAATCGTGTTCTAGACTATTTTTTATAGGGTTATAAATACGAATAGTATTAACACCTGTTTCTCCAGATTGCATATTCAATTGCGGAAAATGTATTCCCGGTTCAAAGTCAAGAAAATTTTTGGCCAAATGTTCCGTACAATCTTGCCAAGGTTGCCAGAGCAGATGCGTGAAAAAAGACGCCAGCATGGCACGTAACCTAAAGTTTATAAATCCTGTTTCCATTAAACAGCGCATTGCTGCATCAATTAATGGCACCCCTGTTTTGCCTTCTCGCCACGCTTTTTGTAAGTGGGGTTTTCTTTCCTTTTCTAGTTGATGGTACCCCTTGTTAAGACTTCTGAACTCCATCTCACCCTCCATTTCAAATTTTTGAATAAAGTGTGCCTGCCATCGCATACGTGAAAGAAAAGAACTTAGATTACGTTTGTTTTCCGTCCTCCTTTTATGTCCTGCGGCGTATTGGCATACCTGCCGTGTGGACAGATTACCCCAGGCCAGATATGGCGATAGTCTACTACTATAAAGCCTTGATGTAGCTGGTTTTGAGTAATTATAGTTGTACCCTTTAATACGTTCTTTTAAGAAAGAATCCAGATATTTCACGGCATATTCAGTACCTCCTTTTTGAATTTTTGAGTTGGCGGGTGTTATTAAAGAGACGGGAGTAAAATGTTTTGCTATCAAGTCATCAATCTGAGCGATGCTATAGAATGTACCCACTTCCATATCGGGCTTAAATATATTTGCATTAATAAAAGAAACCCAATCCTCTTTCCATTTTTTTCTATCTCGTCTTCCTCTAAAAACACCGTTTTGAGTACTTTCCTCCCAATGAATCTCATTTGCCTTACACCATTTTGATACGGCAATATCGCGGTCGTACGTAATACGCATTCCTGTCTCTTGATATGAAAATAATCGTTCAATTTTGGTTTGTTGATGCAGGGCTTTAAATGTGTCTAAAATGGGTGTGTGCAAAACCAAAATCTTAGTGTTATAGAAACCTAGTTGGCGTTGTAAACCTTGGAGGCTTTGCTTAATGAAGTTGATATGTTTGCTGCTGTAATGGGCATCCTGTGTCCAAAGAGGTTCAAAACTATATAGCAAAAGTATAGGTAGTCCTGTATTAATGGCCTTGACGAGCGGTTCGTGGTCCAATAGCCTTAAATCTCTTTTGAACCAAACAACTACCATAATAATTCAACTTTTATGCGACTTAAGGAATTTGGTCGATGGTTTATACAAAGGACCATAACTTTGTATAAATATACTATGATAGGTTACAAGAAAGAAGCTCTTTAAAAGTTCTTTTTTTCCTATCCCTGAATTATAATTGCGTATTGGGCAAATCAGCGAACACCATGATTAATGCCTGTTTCTCTAGGAGGTAAGGGTTTTATTACTACTCGTGATTACAATTTATCGATGTATTATCCGTTAGTATTCAATTAATTACAGTTAATTATTTGGTGTCATGAAAAATCTATTTCAGTTATTTACGCTCATTGCTTTGCTTTTATTTTTAGGAGCTTGTAGTGCTACCAATCGTTTAACCATGGGGGTTACGGAACCAGCTAGAATTCCTTTGGATTCCGATATTACTAAAATCGGAATTATTAATAGAAGTATTCCCTCCGAAGGAAATAAGGTAGTTGATGAAATAGATAAAATATTATCCTTAGAGGGAAAAAATTTAGACAAGGAAGGCGCCGAGGCAGCCATTAGAGGATTGGCCGACGAATTGACTAGAGGAGAACGTTTTGACAAAGTTGAAATAATAACAGCTATCGATTCTCAACGAAAAGGTCTTGGAGTATTTCCGGCTGCACTCCCTTGGGATACCGTGGAACAGATTTGTAAAGAGTATGATGTAGATATCTTATTTTCATTAGAGTTTTATGATACGGATACGGCGGCAGATTACGAATTGAGTATGGTTACCATACCTAATAATTTAGGAATAGACGCTAAGGTCCCTGGACATAAGGTGCAATTGAATACAGTCATAAAGAACGGTTGGCGCGTTTATGACCCTGTGGGGAGTGCGCTTTTGGACGAGTACGTTTCTAAGAACTATTTAACTTCAAGGGGCGCAGGGATAAATCCAGTTAAAGCCATTAAAGCTGTAATCGGCAGAAAAGAGGGCGTACAAGAAATTAGCAGCAATTTAGGTAACCAGTACGGTTTGCAGACAAAACCGTTAAGAAGGAGAGTGGCAAGGGATTATTTTGTTCGTGGTACGGATAACTTTTCTATAGCCAGAAGAAGGGCGCAAACTGGAGATTGGAATGGTGCTGCCGATTTATGGGAACGTGAAATTAACCATCCCAAAATGAAAGTAGCCGGACGTGCCTACTACAATATGGCTATTATAAATGAGATAAACGGTAATTTAGAGAAAGCCATTGAATGGGCCTCCAAGGCCTATTCCGATTATGGTAATAATATGGCGCTGGGCTACGTAAATATTCTAAAAAGAAGAGTTGTTGACCAAAGGCAATTGAACAATCAGTTATCAAGTCTAAATTTTGACTAGCTCACGGCTTCCTTGTAGGTTTTTAAACAGCGCTCTCGTGCCATTTTATGGTCTACCATCTTATCCGGGTAACTTAATTCCTGTAATTCTGGAACCCACTTATTAATGTATTCCCTTTGCTTATCAAACTTATCAATCTGTGTCATGGGATTGAAAATTCTAAAATACGGAGCAGCATCTACACCGCTACCTGCTGCCCATTGCCAATTACCAACATTGGCACTCATGTCATAGTCCAGTAGTTTTTCAGCAAAATAGGTTTCGCCCCAGCGCCAGTCAATTAGTAGATGTTTGCATAAGAAACTGGCCACCAACATACGCACGCGGTTGTGCATATACCCAGTGGTATTGAGCTCTCGCATTCCTGCATCTACCAGTGCATAGCCCGTCATCCCATTTTTCCATTTTTCAAATTCATCTTCATTGTTCCGCCATTCTATGCGGTCATATTTTGAGCGAAACGCTTTGTTTCGGGTGTGGGGAAAATGCCATAGAATCTGCATAAAGAATTCCCGCCAAATAAGTTCGCTCCAAAAGATTTCATTTTCTTCGGCAATAGCTTTTTTCATCATTTTACGTACCGATACTGTTCCGAATCTTAGATGTGGACCAAGTCTTGAAGTTCCGTTTTCTATTGCGGGGTAATTGCGTGTATCTTCGTAATTATTAATTAGAGTAGGGGTTACGGTATATGCAGGGACTTTTATCTTTGAGGTTTCAAAACCCATGTCGGATAAAGAAAGGTTCGGTAGCCTTGAGTGTTTGATGAGATTACTCCTGTATTGACTTGTATAATGTACCGTTAAGTGGTCTGCGTTGAACTGGGATTTCCATTTATTCTTATAAGGTGTGTAGACCACATACGGTTCTCCATCATCTTTTACGACCTCACTTTTCTCAAAAATCACTTGGTCTTTGAAAGTATGAAATGAAATGTCATGTTCATCAAGAAAATTTTTTATCTCTTCATCGCGCTTTTTAGCATATGGCTCGTAATCGTGATTCGTAAAAACGCCTTTAATATCGTATTCCTCGATAAGATTCTTGAACACCTCTTGAGGTTTGCCATGGTATAGCGCAATAGAACTATCGTCATTCTCCTGCAAATCTTCTTTCATACTCTGGAGTGTCTCATGTATAAAATTTACACGGGGGTCGTCTTTAGACAGTTTATCTAAAATTTCAGTATCAAAAATGAATATTGGTAACACTGGATAGTCACTTTTAAGTGCCTGCAAAAAACCAATATTGTCATCAAGACGCAAGTCTCTTCTAAACCAAAAAACTGAAACTTCTTTACTCATATTTAGGAAATATTCAAGGTAGACATTCCGCCATCAACTCCCACGATTTGACCGGTCATCCAGGTGCTATCATCACTCAGTAAAAATAAGGCAATATTTGCAATGTCCTCAGGAGTTCCCACTCTTTTAAGCGGATGACGCTGAGACATCATTTCAACTTTTTTGTCATTATTCAAAAGACGCCCTGCTAAAGGAGTATTGACTAAGGAAGGTGCCACTACGTTTACCCGCAACTTTGGTGCGTACTCGGCAGCCATGGATTTTGCAAATCCTTCTATGGCTCCCTTTGCCGCAGCCACACTAGTGTGGAAAGGCATTCCTGTTCCTACGGCTACGGTACTGAAAAAAACCATGCTGCCGCCTTCCGCCATTTTACCAATGATGGTTTTTACAACGCGCACCATACTAAAAAAATTTAGGTGCATATCTTCCTCAAAGGTATCTAAACTCATCATTTTAAATGGTTTTAGATTTATACTTCCCGGGCAGTACACGAAACTATGGATTTCATCAGGCATCTGGGTCATATCCAACTCATCCGTTGTAGCGTCAAAGGGAATATGAGTTACCTCTAAGTCATCTAGCTCTTCTTTAGTACGTGAGGCAATGTAAACATTATTATTGTTTTGCAATTTTTTAGCCAAGGCATGTCCTATGCCATGTGAACCTCCTATTAAAAGTATATTTTTCTTCATAGTCTAAAATGATTTATATGTTATCGTTTTCGGTGCACCCTCAACGGTTCCGAATAACTCGATTAGCTTTTTTTCTCTAAATTCAAAAATTTTTTTCAACTGATTTTTAACAATTATCGGATATGCTATCTGTCCTAGAACACCAAGAGGAATTTTATAATCTATGATATCTTCCATTTCCACCCCGCCATTAATTTCCTTGATAAAATGCTTGTGATGCCATAAAGCATAGGGACCGAAACGTTGTTCGTCTACGAAATAATCACCCTCCTTAACATGAGTTATTTCTGTAACCCATTTTGTGATATAACCGGGAAATGGAGATACTTTGTACTGAATTATCTGTCCTGGAAACATGGGCCTATCTGCACCCGATAGAATGGTAAACCCCATATGTTCTGGAGTAATGACCTTGAGATTACCTGGGTCTGACAAAAAATCCCATGCTTTGGATTTAGAGATGGGTAGGGCTTGTTTGGAATGTAACTGATACAGTTTCATAAATAAGTTTTCACAAATATATATTCATTTATGTTTAGCAAAAAATATAATTAGTTAAACAAAATCTAATATATACCCTAGACTCTCATAATGCGTTGAGGCATATGGTTTTACTTATTTAAGACTTTCTTAACTAATGTAGCCTAGGTTTATCTTTAGTTTTGTACCAACACTAAAATCAAACATAATATGAATAAAGTAGTACTTTTTTTATTAGCAATTGTTGCTTCGTTTTCCTTGGAAGCACAGATTGAGACACCAGCTCCTAGTCCGGCATCTAAGTTGATGCAAACCGTTGGTTTAACAGAAGTTATGGTAGAGTATTCTAGACCTTCTATGCGTGGCAGAGCTGTTTTTGGCGAACTGGTTCCTTATGGGAAATTATGGAGAACAGGCGCCAATGCTTACACTAAAATAAGTTTTGATACGGATGTTACCATATCCGGTCAAGAAGTAAAATCCGGAACATATTCTATCTTTACTAAGCCAGGCGAAAAGAACTGGCAAGTGTTCTTTTATACTGATACCCAAGGTGGAGGAACGCCTAGAGAGTGGGACGATGCCAAGGTCGTAGCAAAAGCAACAGTACCTGTTTATCCGATGGATATGCCCGTGGAGACTTTTACCATTACTATTGATGATGTAAAGAGTAACGGTGCCAACATCGGTATCATTTGGGAGAATGTATACGTGGCTATTCCTTTTGGAGTTCCTGCGGATAAAGCGGTGATGAGCAGCATTGATAAAGCTCTAGCAGGACCTACTGCCGGAGATTATTATACGGCTGCCGTGTATTATTCCAGTGAAAATAAAGATATAAACAAGGCCAAGGAATGGATGGACAAGGCTATGAGTATGACCGAGAAGCCCGCCTTTTGGCAGTTAAGACAGCAGTCTCTTATTTTAGCGAAAGCCGGAGATAAAAAAGGTGCTATCGAAGTTGCGAAAAAATCATTGATGGGAGCTGAGGCTGCTGGTAATGATGATTATGTTAAGATGAATAAAGATTCTTTAAAAGAATGGGGGGCTAAATAAGACCTTCAAACTTCAAATAAAAAAACCTGCATTCCTTTTAGGATAGCAGGTTTTTTATTGCGATATATCCAATAACTGAAGGCCTTCATCGACCTGCAAATGATATACTTCTGCTTCTATTCCCATTTCAGATTTGTATTTGGACAAAATTGATTCAATACTTTCATTTAAGAGGCTGGTCTTCATTAAATTAATAGTGCAACCGCCAAATCCACCGCCCATCATCCTTGCGCCCATTATACCTGTTAATTTTTCACTGGTGCTAACGAGGTAGTCCAGTTCTTTTGTGCTAATTTCAAACTCTTGGGATAAAGCCCAATGTCCTTCCAATAAGATTTTACCGATTTGCTCAGGTTGACCTTTATATAAGGCGGTTTTCATTTTTAGAACTCTGTCATTCTCTTGTAGTACATAAAAACTACGTTTATAATCTACAGGAGATACTACATTCCTTATTCTCTCTAAATCTGCCAATGAAACATCGCGTAAGGACTTTACTTCTTTTCTAAACTCATTTACTTTAGCTACTACTTTTTCACAAGATCTCCTTCGTTCATTATAGGCTTCGTCCACTGCCAAGTTGTGCGTAATATTAGAATTAATAAGTACCCAACTGTAGCCTTTAATATTCGTAGGCACATATTCATATTTTAGACTTTTACAATCCAAGAACAGCACATAGTCTTTTTTACCGAATAATATGGCGTATTGATCCATTAGGCCGCAATTTAAACCTATTCGGTGTTCCGCTCTTTGAGCAATTATTGCAATTTCTTCTTTTGAAATACCTAAGTCCAATACTTCTGAAATACCATATATAAAACCGCAACACAGCGCTGCGGAAGAAGAAAGGCCGGCGCCTATGGGTATATCGCCACCAAAGACGCAATCAAAACCTTTCAATGGATATTTTCTTTCGATTAATATTTCAAGAATAGATTTAAAGTAATTTCCCCAAAAAGAGTTGAAAGGTCTATTATTTCCCTCTACATCGAATATGAGGCGCTCTGGTTGTATTATAAAGGTTTCTACATGAATAGAGTTGGATTGATTTGTTTGAATAGCAAAATATACTCCTTTGTTTATGGATGCGGGTAAAACATAGCCCAAGTTATAATCTGTATGTTCCCCGATTATATTTAACCGGCCGGGGGCTTTTATCAAAAGAGGGTCGCTATTGTAATTGGCCTTAAATGCTGATTTTATTGTTTCTACCATTGTACGTACTAAATAATTATCTTGACAATGAAACCTCGGGATAGTTAAAGGAATGATTTCTAAAGAAGATTCAACCGATAAACTTACCTTAATTAGAAGTTAAAGGTTTGCTCAACATACGGTCAAAGATTTCGAATACAATGGCTATGGTCATTACCAACGCACAACCAATAAAATTCAACCATAGATAACCTAATTTTTCTTCGCCAGAGGGGTAAATATGTATTAGGTTATAATAGACCACGCAGACAATTAGCTGAGTGAGTAAAGCCGCAAAGAAAACTGCATTTCCCCGAACGAACTTCACAAAAAACGCTAGAAGAAAAATACCTAAAACATTACCATAGAATATACTCCCAATAATATTCACGAGTTGTATTAAATTATCAAAAAGGCTGGCAATACAGGCAATTAGGATTGCTATTATACCCCATAGTAGCGTGAAGCCCTTTGAAGCACGAACGTAGTGTTTTTCTGTTAGCACTGTATTCTTATTACCCTTGTAATAGCCGAAAGAAATAAGATTTATAAAAGAGAGTACGCGATTCCCTAGGGACTTATTTCTCTTGTAAACATCCAATGCCGTAATGGTTCCAAGAGCGTTTAATTCGGAGGCTGTAGAGGACATAGCGGCCGAAAGGATAACGGCTAATAATAGACCGATTAAACCTTTGGGTAGGTTATTCAGTATAAAATGAATAAAAACATAATCCTTATCATTGGTCTCTACCGTTTCATCTGCTTGGGCTATGAGTTTTTTTGCGGCGACCCTATTTGCACGATCTTTTTCGTTGATTTTAATAATCTGTTGTTTGGCGACCTCAACCGCTGCATATTCCTTAATTTCTAAGGCAGCGGAAAAATTGTTTTGTGCAATTCGCTTTTCTGCTTCCAATGAAACTTGACCTTCTTGCAACAGTTTATAATCTTCTGCGTATGTTGAGCTCATCACCGCTTGGGTTGCAGAGGGATTAAAATTTAATGGAGATGGATTGTATTGATAAAACACAAAAACCATAACTCCTACCAATAGGATAAAGAATTGCATGGGTATTTTAAATATACCATTGAAAACCAACCCCAATTGACTTTCTCTTATAGATTTACCAGAGAGATAACGTTGTACTTGGCTTTGATCTGTTCCAAAGTAAGCTAGAGCAAGGAAGAGCCCACCCGTGATACCACTCCAGAACGTATATCTGCTAGAGGTGTCCATACTAAAATCGAGGACGTTTAACTTGTTACTGGCTCCTGCAATTTTCATTGCTTTTGTGAACGTTATGTCGGATGGTAAATAGCCGAGGATAAAAAAGAAAGCGATGAACATGCCGGTCATAATAATAAACATCTGCTGTTTTTGAGTGACACTTACTGCTTTTGTACCGCCCGATACGGTGTATATGATGACCAAGGTTCCTATAATAACATTTAAGGTTCGTAAATCCCAACCCAGCACAGCAGATAAAATAATGGAAGGTGCAAAAATGGTTATCCCGGCAGCCAAACCCCTTTGAATAAGAAATAATATAGCCGCCAAGGAGCGTGTTTTAAGATCGAACCTACTTTCTAAAAATTCATAGGCCGTGTATACCTTCATTCTGTGATAAAGTGGTATAAAGACAAGGCAAATGATAATCATGGCCAATGGAAGTCCAAAGTAGAATTGAACAAATCCCATTCCGTCATGAAAAGCTTGTCCGGGGGTAGAAAGGAATGTTATAGCACTTGCCTGTGTTGCCATTACGGATAGACCTATAGTCCACCACTTAGCTTCGTTTCCTCCTCTAACATAGTCATTTACGTTAGTACTTCCTTTGGTTCTCCAAACACCATAAGCTACAATAAAGAGTAGGGTGCCACAAAGAATAGTCCAATCTAATACTCCCATATTACGTGAATGATATCATTAAATAGTAGAATATAAGAATATAAATAAGATTAAGAACAAGCACAAAGGAGTATTCTTTTTTCCAGGTTTTATTTTCGTCCTTTTCTTGACTCATCCTTTTATTTGGTCTTTGTTTTCTAATTTATCCTTTCCGACGGATAACATATTCGAGAATAACTTATACGCTCCAGGAACACCGGCAGGTAGCTCTCTAAAAAAGCTAAGGCCCGTGTAAATATAATTTCCTTCTCCGTAAGGAGCTATTAAAAGGCTTCCTTTCTTAAGGCTTTCCCCCTCATCTTTCATCTCTAAAATTGGCGTAAATTCCTTGCTCCATTTGTTCGGAAAATAAAGTCCCCTTTCCTGAACCCATCCGTTAAAATCATCTTCGGAAATCTTATTGGGATAATTAACTAGAGAATGATTTTTGGCAATAATGGCAACTTCTGAGTTTTCATTGGTAACACGATCCCTAGAAATTTGAAGGTCGTATGGAGCTATATTCTCAAATTGGTTGTTCCACCTTCCCGCTGTGTTGTACTGTACAATAACGTTACCTCCGTTTTTTACATAATCCAGTATGTACTTTTGCTTAAAACTTAGTTCTTTGACCACATTGTAAGCCCTAATTCCTAAAACAACTGCATCATACTTATCCAAAGTGTTTTCAGAGATGTCATTTGGATCAATTTGATGGACATTATAGCCTATTTGTTCCAAACTTGTTGGAACGGCATCGCCTGCACCCATGATATATCCAATATGCTCTCCTACCTTTTCGATATTTAACCGAACTACTTTCGCTTCTGAAGGTAATAAGATAGTTTGGGTAGGAACGTGATCGTAGTCTATGGTCACTAATTCCTTCGTGATTTCCGCGCCATTTAATTTAATAATAGGGGAGATGTAACTTTCATTTTCTGATTGGGGCGGACTAAGGGTGAAGGATACCGTTTGTTCATCTCCTTTTTTAGCTATGCTAAATTCTTTCGTCTCCCTGTCCACATTCCATTCGTTGTCATAACAGAATTGCAAAAGGCCAGAAACGTTATCCTTGTGAGCCTTTATGGTAACAGGGATTTCTTTTGGCGTATCGTTCGAAAAGATAATTACTTTATCGCTAAAACTGGCCGTGGCCTCTGGAACTATTTCAAAAGGTTGGTAAATCTCCCCTTTATCCGGTTGCGCATATTTATACACTATACTAGTGGTTATGGGTATGTTGACACCTTCAAAAGCGAGGTTGAACGTAGCATTGAAGGCTCTTGGTGTTTCAGGAAGCCCAATTAAATCCTTATTATTAACCTTGTAGGTGCCTAAGGTGCCGTTCTCCAGCAGCCAATAAGGACTGGTAAAATTGGTGTTTTTTGGAATTGTAAATTCCGTAGTGCTTTTTACCATCACGTTTTCTTTCAACTCTGATGATGTATCCGCTATTAATTGCCCATTTATTACAACGGATTCCAAAAGTATATTGTTCTCGCTTCGGTTTAAGGCTTCAATATTCACTGATAGGACTTCGCCTGGATTGGAACTAGCAGTAGTAACGAATGCCTGTAAATGAAGACCGGTAATCGCAGCGATTATTGTTTTTAACTCCTCTGATTTTAAATTTCTCCAATGTTCGTTGCTCACTTGTTGCAATAGGTTGTATGCCTTAGTGAGATCAGAAAGATGAATGGCGGGATTTTTAAAATTGAAATTCTGCTCTACCTTATTTAAAAGAGCACCAATTGCTTCGCCTCCCTCGATTCGTGACCAAGTGGTGTTGATGCCTTCAAATAAATTATTCTTGTCCTTTGGCAAATCGCCCTTTAGCAGTTCAACATATTCTGGTTGTGATCCTCTGGAGGTAATCCTACCGAAACCTTGGCATAAATGTTGGCTACTGGCTAATGAAGCTATTTCATTGTTGGATTTTCCTAAAGTGGGATAAAATACACCAACGTCAACATTCAATAGCTTTGATTTATCCGCTTTTTCAAATTTCTCTTGACTTCCGTAAAACCACCAAGAGGTATTAAAAAATAGACGTTGCGGTTGCCATAGTTCCGTAGACTTTAATCTTTCTGGAAATGCATTAGGATCATTCGCCATATCAAAGGCTTCTACACTCAACATGGCCGATGCTGTATGATGGCCGTGCGTGGAACCTGGACTTCTGTGGTCAAACCTATTGATAATAACGTCCGGTTTAAATTTTCTTATGGTCGTTACGACATCTCCTAGGATGGTGCTCTTGTCCCAAATTCTTAGTGTCTCCTTTGGGTGCTTGGAATACCCAAAATCATTAGCACGGGTAAAAAACTGCTCCCCACCGTCCACTCGTCTTGCTGCTAACAGTTCTTGGGTACGAAGAACTCCTAAAAGTTCCCTTAGCTCTGAACCAATCAAATTTTGGCCCCCATCACCCCTTGTTAAGGACAGATAGCCGGTTCTTGCGTGAACGTTATTGGCCAGATACGAAATTAGCCTTGTGTTTTCATCGTCCGGATGCGCAGCAATATATAAGGCAGTGCCCAAAAAGTTGAGTTTTTGCACGGCATGATAAATGTCTGAGGGATTCTGGTTTCTTGGGGTTTGGGCAGTAACAAAGTTTGCTAGCAGAAAACTAAAGGTAAAGATTGCCACAAAGTGTCGCATGGTATGGATTTTAGAGTACTTTCAAAGATAACAAGATTAACACCCTAGGGTACTATTTTACGACTTCTTTAACAAACTAGGCCTCGCCCACATTCGAGATGACTTGACCGTCATAGGTAGAGATTAAGACTACGCCCTTTTGGAGGACCATATTATTGGGGTAGGTTAGAATTTCACCATTGGTTTTCCTTAAATGTAAATGAAAAGCCTTAATGTCCTCTATAGTAAAGGTTTCGCCCTGAGGTTGTTCAGGGTCTAGCAGCTCTTTGTCCAGAATTTTAATCGTGTTTCCGATTTTAAAAGGAAAGGAAAAGAATATAATAACACCGGCCGTGAGGTTACTTAGAATAGACCACTGCGCAAACAACGCAACTCCTATGACTGCGAACACCGAGGAAAGCAATACTCCTAAATCCTTGTAATTTACACCCCATATTAATGTGAAACCAGCAAGAGCTACAATGGTCAGGGCTATAGAAATATACTTTATGATGAGATTTGTCCGTACGGGATTAAAATCACCAATCTTACCAACTTTTTTTGCTGCTTTTGTAAAGGCAAATTTTAATATTAACAATAGTGCAAAAACAATTAAAGTTGAAATTAATTCGTCTTTGTGGTTCAGTAAAAACTCTTCCATATTTTATATTCCTAAACTGTCTCTTAAATACAGATCCTTATTGCCGTTTTGTCTCCAATAGGGGGTATTCAAGGTCTTGATTTTTGTACCTGTCGAAGTCAGGGTTTTAGCATTCGCTCCATAACCACTAATGAAGGAATCTGACCAACTTTCTATGGTATACGGAAATTGAGTACTAAAGTTAATCTTTAAGGTTCTTTTTAATTCTGGATAATTGACTTCATAAGTCTGATGCTTGCCATTGTTTGTTAACGAAGCAGTAGCACTATACGATTTTAATTCCTTGTGGGTCAATCGGGAGAATTCTAAAGAAGGAATCATATTGAAATTTCCCTGGGGTAAATTTTCTGGATTTATGCGAATCTTATTCCAAATTTCATTTTCGAGTACGGCTTTGTCCAATTGTAGTTCTTGATCTGCTTCGCTTTCAAAATAGGAATGAGACGCTACTTCAAATTTAGCTCTGTTATTCAATTGGGTGTAAACCTGTCCACACCACTCCTGAGAGGAAAACGTAAGCTTTAGCGCGTGTTGGTTATCATGAACAGGGTAAAAACTACTGTTCATAATAGAGTACGGGTAAATACCCGTAAGATAGTTTTTGGTGGAATTCAATTTAAGCACTGGAATGTTATCTGGATTATTACCGTCCGCTTTAACTTGTTTGTCATTTAAAAAGGGTTCCGTGACGTAAATCAGTACAGCGTTTCCCTCTCGCATCTCACCATATCTAGCTTGTTCTAATTTGTAGGAAGTAATCTCCGCCTTTCCTGCATACCAATAGGCTTTGAAATCCTTTGATAGTTCATTTTTCTCAAGACTTACGGCTTCTTTGACCCCTTCGTTCAATGCAATGTCCGTGGCTTTGTCTTTTTTGTTTTCGGAACAGGAGACCAGTACAACTAGAGTTAGTGTTAGTAGTGAAAAGCCTTTCGCAATTTTTAAGGTAGATTTCATGGTTTGTTTTTTTACTAAATTACCAAAAAGAGATTAGCTTACCATATGCATTAACGTTTTATAGACTAACTGGGTAGGTAGCCCCACCACATTGGTATAAGATCCTTTTATTTCTTCAATGCCAACTAAACCAATCCATTCTTGAATACCGTAAGCACCGGCCTTATCAAAAGGTTTATAGTTAGTAATATAATAGTTGATTTCATCATCATCTAGCTCCCTAAATTTGACAGATGTTATTCGATTAAAAACCTTCTGACTGTCTGTAGTGGTAAAACATACTGAAGTTATGACCTGATGCCAATCATCGGACAATTTTTTAAGCATTTCAAAAGCCTCCTTGGGTGTGGCTGCTTTTGCAAGGGACTCGTTATCATGCCACACCACAGTATCCGATGTGATAAGTATTTCTTTAGGGTTAAGGTCATCTTTGAAGACGCTAGCCTTTAATGCTGCGAGATAATCGGAGATTTCCGCTCCCTTTAAGTGTTCCGGATAGATTTCTTCAACTGGTCTTAACTGAATTTCGAAATCCAGTCCCATTTCCTCAAAGAACATTTTTCTCCTGGGTGAGCCAGAGGCCAATATAAGTTTGTGGTCTTTTAAAATATTTCGCAGCATGGTCAGTCGTTTGCGGCACTAAAGTTACCCGCCCAGTTACCCTGCACTTTCAATACCTGCTCTATAACATCTCTTACGCAGCCCTGCCCTCCGTTAATGTGAGAAATATATTTACTGACGGCCTTTACTTCCGGAACGGCATTTTGAGGACAGGTCGGCAGCCCCACTGCTTTCATCGGTGGTACGTCCGGTATATCGTCTCCCATATAAAGTACATTCTTGTTTGCGATATCATTGCTTTGCAGATAGTCTTTCAGCGCTTCTATTTTATGATGGGCACCCAAGTAAATGTCTTTAACACCAAGGCCCTTCAAGCGGATTCTTACCCCTTCATTAGTGCCTCCGGTTATAATACATACATGATACCCTTTTTGTAAGGCCACTTTTAAGGCATATCCATCTTTAACGTTCATTTTACGAAGCATTTCTCCTTCTGAAGTAACCAGAAGGCTGCCATCCGTAAAAACCCCGTCTACGTCAAAAACGAATGTGGTAATATGCTCTAAATATTCTTTATAACTTTTTTCCATAGGAAGCTTTAATTGCGTTGCTCATTAATTTATAAATTTCTCTATGTTGAGAATCCTTTAGTAGGTCTAGATGTCCATGAAGCGTTTTTAAATCTCCCCGTTTTGCAGGGCCTGTCTGCGCTTCGGTAGGGCTAAGATAGTCCAGCTTGGAGACTGTTTCTTTAATCAGAGGTTTTAATAGATCAAAATCTAAATCATTTGTTTCACTAATATCATTCGCTATGGTGTACATATGGTTGGTGAAGTTGTTTACAAACACTGCAGCTAAATGAAGTACTTTTCGTTTTTCCGAAGAGACATGTACCATATGATTACTTAAAAGCTGTGCGAATTTCTGTAGTAAATCCAAATCTGTTGGGTCTTTCGCTTCAAGACAAAAAGGCACTTTATCTAAATCGATTATTTTATTGGAAGTAAAGGTTTGTAGGGGATACAATACACCAGAATGGCTATGGTCTGCTAAAACCGCTAGGGGAACACTTCCGGATGTATGCACTATTAGACCATTGATCATTAGATTTTTTGACACTTCCGCAATAGCGTCATCATTAATGGCCAAAATGTAGATGTCCGCTTTTGGTAGTGCATTCCAATCTGTACTGGTTTCTGTACGATTTTTGAAATGGACTAACCCCTTTTCTGACCTTCCTACCACTCGAAGTACATCAATTTCATCACTGTTCAAAAAAGATTCGAAGAGATTCTTAGACACATTACCAGTTCCCAATAAAACCACAGAAATCATTATTCAAAAGTACAAAGAATAAAAGCTCTTTTTAAGATAAAAATTAACACTTTTGTTTAAGTTTTAAAATAGTGGATTTCTGCTGAAAATGGTAAAAACACCGTATTTTTGCTAGCTGAAAACCAATGTCTTTCTTTATGACAGAATTGCTCAAGAAAATTTTCTTTTCTACCCGTTTAATGTCCGTTCTTTTTATTGTTTTTGCCACAGCCATGGCTTTTGGAACTTTTATCGAAAGTTGGTACTCCACGGAAACCGCGCGTATTTGGGTATATAATGCTACTTGGTTTGAAGTGATTATGGTATTTTTTGTGATCAACTTTGCGGGTAATATTTTTAGGTATCGTCTTTTAAGAAAAGAAAAGTGGCCGGTATTATTGCTTCATGTTTCTTGGATATTAATTATCATTGGAGCCTTTGTTACCAGATACATCAGTTATGAGGGTATGATGCCTATACGCGAAGGAAAGACCGAAAATGTTTTCTACTCGGACAAGACCTATTTTACGGCACATGTGGATGGTAAGATTGAAGGCGAACCTCGAAGAAAAATTTTGGAGGACGATTTAATCGTTACTGCGGAGGACATCAAATCTAATTTACCTTGGAATTCTGATTTTAACGGTCAACCGTTCACTATTGCTTATGAAGGTTTTATAGAGGGAGCTAAAGAAGGTCTTGTGCCTGATAATTCTGGTAACACTTATCTAAAAATAGTTGAGGCTGGCGATGGCCAGCGACATGAGCATTATTTAGAGAACGGAAAGGTAAGTAGTATACATGGTGTTTTATTTGCATTGAACGTACCTACGGACGGCGCCATTAATATATCCACTACAAGAAATGTATACGAGATAAAATCTCCCTTCGCAGGAAGTTTTATGCGAATGGCGGACCAATTTCAAGGAACGCTAGAAAAAGATTCCTTACAGCCCTTGCAATTGAGATCCCTATATAATGCAGCCAATATGCAATTCGTTATACCTGATTCTGTTGTTCAAGGAAGTTATGGAGTAGTAGAAATTCCCGAGGCAGAAAAGACCGATTTTGATACCGATGCCTTGCTAATGTCCATTACTTCTAATGGGGAAACTAAAAAAATAAAAGTACTCGGTGGCAAGGGTGGTACCGATTTTACCGATAAGATTACCGTAGGCGGTTTAGATTTTGCATTACGCTATGGTTCTAAAGTACACGAATTACCTTTTAGTATTCAATTGAACGATTTTATTGCGGAGAAATATCCCGGTACAGAGAAAGGATATGCTTCCTTCATGAGTAAAATTACCGTAAAAGACGACCGAACCTTTGATTACGATGTTTTTATGAATCATGTTTTAGACCATAAAGGATATCGTTTTTTTCAGGCAAGTTTTGACCCTGATGAAAAAGGAACGACACTCTCCGTAAATCATGATTTTTGGGGCACATGGATTACGTATGTTGGTTATTTCCTCTTATATATAGGCCTTTTGGGTATTATGTTCTTTGGTAAAACCCGTTTTAAGGACTTGAGCAGTGCTTTGAACAAGCTGAAAGAGAAAAAGAAAAAAGCCCTAGCTACGATAGTCTTACTAATAGGTCTTTGCTTTCCTATGGCGGCACAGGAACATTCTGCGGACGATGGTCATGATCATTCTACGGAACCCACACAACTTCAGGTAGACTCCCTATTAAGAGCATCCATAGTTGCAAAAGAACATGCGGATAAATTTGGAAAATTGGTCATTCAGGATGAAGGTGGACGTATGAAACCAATAAACACTTTCTCATCAGAGCTTTTGAGAAAGCTAAGTTTGAAGGACACCTATTCTGGACTTAGTTCCGATCAGGTATTTCTTTCTATGATGATGAATCCTGCCATTTGGTACAATACCGAGTTTATTGCCGTTGATAAAAAGGCACAGAATGATAGTATTAGAAAAGTTATAGGAATCCCTAGTGGCCAAAAATATATTAAAGCAACAGATTTCTTTGATAGCAAAGGACAATATAAACTTGCACCTTATATTAGGGAAGCTACTACAAAAGCAAGTCCTAATAAATTTCAACGGGACATCAAGGATATCAATATCCGATTGAACTTGCTGGATCAAGCGTTAAGCCAACAAATAGTAAAGATTTTTCCTTTATTGAACGATGAAAATAATAAATGGATTTCTGCAATAGAGTATAGGGGAGGGCAGTACCAAGTAGCAGATTCGTTATACGCCAACTTTATTAAAAATGCTATGCCCTATTATTTGATGACCTTGGGTAAAGCACAGCAATCTGGTGATTATACGGAGGCGGATAAATTACTTGCCGCCTTTAAACAGAATCAAGCGAATCATGGAAGTGAAGTTTTGCCTTCGCAGAATAGAATTGATACCGAGGTCATTTACAATAAATTGGACATTTTTAATAGGCTTTATCAATACTATTTATTAGTAGGTGTTTTGATGTTCATCATACTAATTTTACAAATTTTCAAAGAGCGCGAAATTTGGAAGGCGTCCGTTTATTTCTTGAAGGGTACCATAGTGCTATTTTTCGTTTGGCATACAGCGGGTCTGATTCTTCGTTGGTATATCTCAGGGCATGCCCCTTGGAGTGATGCTTATGAAAGCATCCTGTTCGTTGCATGGGCTACCATGGGCATGGGTATTGCCTTTGGAAGAAAAAGTGATATGACGGTTGCGGCATCTTCTTTCGTAGCAGCCATGCTGCTTTTCTTTGCGCATCAAAACTGGGTAGATCCAACAATCGGGAATTTAGTACCTGTTCTGGATAGTTATTGGTTAATGATTCATACTTCGGTAATTGTGGGGAGCTACGGTCCTTTAACCGTAGGGATGATCCTTGGAGTAGTTTGCTTGTTATTGATGTTGCTCACGACCAAAAAGAATAAAAAGCGAATGGATTTTAATTTAAAGGAACTGACCATTATCAATGAAATATCACTTACCGTGGGCCTCATCATGTTGACCATTGGTAATTTTCTGGGAGGTCAGTGGGCCAATGAAAGCTGGGGACGCTATTGGGGCTGGGACCCGAAAGAAACTTGGGCACTGATATCCATTATGGTTTATGCTTTTGTAATTCATACCAGATTGGTTCCTGGACTACGAGGTAAATGGACCTTTAATTTTCTAAGCGTGGTAGCCTACGGCAGTATTATGATGACCTATCAAGGGGTTAATTTTTATTTGGTAGGTTTACATAGTTACGCCAGTGGAGCACAAGTGGTTACACCAACATTTATCTATTACACCATCGCTGGAGTTGCAGCCTTGGGGGCTATAAGTTATTGGAGGTATAAAGTAAATTATTCCAAATAGTCCTTATTTTTCTTGTAGTAAACGCATTAGTTCTTCAGCGGCTACCCGACCTTTTTCTTTAAGGAAATCGCGAGGAGTATCATCACCTAGTTCAAAAACTATGGCGGGCATTTTATGGTTTACGTAGAAGTAATTCCGAGAAACCATGGTAGGTTCAACCTTTTTAGAGGCGCTTATATTTGTTTTCTTCTGAGGAAGCCTATGGCTAATACTTTCGATCCAGTCAAAAACAATTTTTCCTTTGTCACCCGTAATAGTGCTATCTATGGGGTAATAAATATCGTCCCAGGTAGAATGGAAATCGGCCCCGAATACAAACTCATAGCCCTCATTGTTTTTTTTGTTTAAAAATTGACGAACACTTCTAGTTTCTGGCTGATTAAAATTTTGCCAATCCCTGTTTAAATCAATACCACCCATATTGTGCCGCCAATGCCCATTGTCTACTCCATCAGGATTCATCAAGGGTACCACAAAAACATCAAACTTTGTCCTAAACTCCTGCGCTTGTTGGCTTGCTCCGGCAATAGTTTCAATGAAGGATTTCATGGCTAAAAACCCGGTTACTTCTGGCGGATGTTGCCTAGAGATAATCATCACGGCCTTTTTCGTGTCCTGATTCGCCTTGATTTGCATTAAGTTCATAGCTCTATTTTCAGTACTCCTTCCAATTTCATAGGACGAGATAAAGGGTTTGGTAGACAGTGAGTCAATCCATTTCTTCACTCTTTCTGAAGTGTATAGTTCTTGAGCAGTTATCCAGATTGGTTCCTTTCCAACGTTTACCTTCAACTCTACAAATTCAGGTGCGGCATTGATCCCAAAATCACCCTCACCTTTATTGATTGCTTTATAAGAGGCGCTGTCCAATACCTTGAAATTTAGTCCGTCCGTACTAATTTTAGGATAGTATCTGCTTCTGGAATCTTGGTACGATAATTTTATGGTTATTTCTCTTGGTTTTGTGGTCCATACCTTAAATGCATACCAGGGACTCACATTAATGGGCGTATTTTCGGCGGTTATCCAAATGGTGTAATGGTCATTGCCATCATCTGCGACACCATTTAGTCTTGCCCCATCAAAATCATTCGTAAAAAAGGTATCGTTGGATAAGGACCAAATACCTTTCCATTGCTTTTGAACAGGTCTGTTTACCGTTGGCACAATAGGACTTGGTTTTTGTCCTTGGTAACCAGTTGGCGCCCTATTAGCGATGGCTTTATCCGTGTTTTTGCAAGATGAAGAAATGAAAAATAGTACTATAACGAGCACAAAGGAAAATCTCATATTCGTGGCTTATTATGTTTTAGTGAAAATATTGTTTAGTCCTTCAAAAGAAAAATTATAGAAGAAATTATGTAATCAGTTTTCTAAGGTAGCATAATTTTTCTCATATTTGAGGTGTTATGAAGCTCTAGAAATTTTATTGATACCAATGCTCATTGCCGCTAGGCATAATTGTAAATCGCCGTCCTAACGCCGGTTTATCGGGCTACACTTCTTTTTCAATAATTCAAATTTCTATTTATGAGGTCATATATACAAACTGTTCAACATTTTTTTAATTATTTCTGGATTGCCATAAGTGGTAAGGAATCCGAATTTACTTCAGGAAGCATTCGTAAAGCTATTTTTATGCTTTCGGTTCCCATGATATTGGAAATGCTCATGGAATCCATTTTTGCACTAGTAGATATTGCCTACGTTTCACAGGTAAGTGTAAATGCCGTCGCCACGATTGGGCTTACAGAATCAGTCGTCACTTTAATATACGCGGTTGCCATAGGTTTGAGTATGGCAGCAACTGCCATAGTTGCTAGGAGAATAGGTGAAAAGGATGTACAAGGAGCTAAGGAAGCCGCTGTACAAGCTGTAGGTTTGGGAGTAGTCATTTCAGTGGTTATTGGTGTTCTTGGTTTTTTATGTGCTAAGGACATCCTTTCATTGATGGGAGCGGAGGCTAGTCTTATTGAGGAGGGATTTGGTTATACCAAATTGCTATTAGGTGGCAATATCACCATTATGTTATTATTTCTTATTAATGCCATATTTAGGGGTGCCGGAGATGCATCGGTTGCCATGTGGACATTAGTGCTGTCTAATGGATTGAATATTATTCTAGACCCCCTATTTATTTTCGGCTGGGGGCCAATTCCCGAATACGGTGTTGTGGGTGCTGCCATTGCGACCAATATTGGACGGGGAACAGCTGTGCTGTTTCAACTATGTGTGCTATTTTTTGGTTGGAGTAGTATTAAATTGGCAGCTAAGGATGTAATTTTGAATCTTAAAGTGATGATTAACCTTGTTCGTATTTCTTTAGGAGGAATAGCCCAATTCTTAATAGGAACATCTAGCTGGGTCTTTTTAATGCGGATGATGTCCGAATTTGGCAGTGAAGTACTTGCCGGTTATACCATTGCAATTAGGGTAATGCTATTTTCCCTTATGCCCTCTTGGGGAATGAGTAATGCTGCGGCCACCTTAGTAGGACAAAACTTAGGAGCAAAAAAACCTGATAGGGCAGAGACGTCTGTTTGGAAAACGGGAAAGTACAATGCCTATTTTATGGGTGCTGTTTCGCTTGTCTATTTATTCTTTGCCAAGGAAATTGTAGGATGGTTCAATGACAACCCAGTCGTGGTTGAAAATGGTGGCCTTTGCCTACAAATTATTGCTGCTGGTTATATTTTCTATGCCTATGGCATGGTCGTAACACAAGCGTTTAATGGTTCTGGTGATACTAGAACGCCTACTAGGATAAATGTTATGGCCTTTTGGTTATTTCAACTACCTTTTGCATATATAGCTGCCTTTTATTTTGAATTAGGGGCTTTAGGAGTTTTTATGGCGATTACCTTGGCCGAAGTTTTGTTGGCCATCATTGCAATTATTCTATTTAAAAGAGGAAGGTGGAAACAATTCCAAGTATAAGGTAATTTTGTACCTTTAAATTGTAAATTTTAAAGAAGGATGAACGTTTCTAAAAAAGGATTGAATACGGTTTGTACCCATGTTGGTGAACTCGAGGACAAACAGCACAAAGGGGCCATTTCTCCCCTATATATGAGTACTTCTTACGCGTTTGATGACGTTGACGTAAAAAGATATCCTAGATATTTTAATACGCCCAACCAAGAAGGATTATGTAAGAAAATTGCCGCTTTAGAGCATGCGGAATCGGCTCTTATTTTCGGAAGTGGCATGGCTGCTGTAAGTACGGCCCTAATGTCTTTTTTGAGAGCTGGGGACCATATAGTATTGCAACAAACCCTATATGGCGGTACGTATAATTTAGTAACAGAGGAGTTTGAAAAATACGGTATAGCATATTCCTTCACCGAGGGGTGGGAAGCAGAAGATTTCAAAGTGAAAATTAAGGATAATACGAAGGTTATCTATATTGAAACGCCTTCAAACCCGCTGTTGACCATTACAGATATAGAAGCTGTTGCCGCCCTAGCAAAAAAGCGTGGAATAGTATCCATGATAGACAACACCTTTGCTAGCCCGGTAAATCAAAATCCATTAGATTTTGGTATCGATATTGTTATTCATAGCGCTACGAAATACATGGGTGGACATTCAGATATTTGCGCTGGTGCTGTTGCGGCCAGTGAAGCGCATATGGAACGTATTTTTCATTTAGCGAAAAATTTTGGAGGAAGTTTAAGTGATTATACGGTTTGGCTATTGGAACGTAGTATCAAGACCATGGGCTTACGTGTTAGAGCTCAAAACGAAAATGCCATGGCCATGGCGACCTATTTAAATGGTCATGAGGATATAGATAGCGTATATTATCCAGGCCTTCCTTCCCACAGGGACCATGAACTGGCTAAAAAACAGATGAAAGGCTTTGGCGGAATGTTGTCCTTTGAACTAAAACCGTATTTGAACGCCTCTTTATTTCAAAAATCGCTAGGTTTGATTAAATCGTCCATGAGCCTGGCAGGCGTGGAGAGTACAGTGTTATCTCCGACCCAGACTTCCCATGCACTTATGAGTCCGGAGGTCAGGGCACAACAAGGAATCAAGGATGGCTTAATTCGTTTCTCGGTAGGTATTGAAGAGGTAGCTGATTTAATAGATGATATCGAAGGCGCTCTAACAATTGCAAAAGAGAAGGCTGTCTTTTCTGAGAAAAACTAACACCTAGTAATGTCCGTTAAAAAATTGGACTAACGCTTTATAGCATATAATGGCATTTAAATGAAATTAGACATATTAGTTTTTGGCGCTCACCCTGATGATGCTGAATTAGGGGCAGGGGGGACCATAGCCAAAGAAGTTTCCAAAGGTAAGAAGATTGGCATCGTTGATTTAACAAGGGGCGAACTTGGAACTCGTGGATCAGCTGAAATTAGAGATAAAGAGGCTGCCGCAGCTGGTGAAATCCTTCAAATTCAAGTCAGGGAAAACCTCAAATTTAGAGATGGATTTTTTGTAAACGACGAAGCCCATCAATTAGAGGTAATTAAAATGGTGCGTAAATATCAACCGGAAATTGTGCTTTGCAATGCTATTGATGACAGGCATATAGACCATGGCAAAGGAAGTAAATTAGTAAGCGACGCCTGTTTTTTAAGCGGCCTTATCAAAATTGAAACCGAAGTAATGGGAGTGGTTCAAGAACCTTGGAGACCAAAACTGGTATATCATTATATACAGTGGAAAAACTTGGTTCCCGATTTCGTAGTTGATATTACTGGCTTTATGGATAAAAAAACGGAAGCCATTCTAGCGTACAGTTCTCAATTTCATGACCCGGATAGTGAGGAACCCGAAACACCGATAAGTAGTAAAACATTTATTGAAAGTGTGCGTTACAGAGCACAGGATATGGGAAGGCTAATTGGAAAGGATTATGCCGAAGGTTTTACCGTGGAAAGGATGATAGCGGTAGATTCTTTGAGTGATATCATCTAAGCGGTTATTTTATATTCTTTTTGCGCTTTGGGAACTGTAAAGTAAAAGCTAGAGCCTCTATTAATTGCACTATCTACCCAAATGATTCCTTTGTTCTTTTCTACCATTTCTTTGCACAAGGACAATCCTAAGCCAGTACCTTTTTCATCGTTGGTTCCGTAAGTGGTATGATTGGAACTTTTATTGAAAATTTTCCCTAAGGTCTCTTCGTTCATTCCAACACCATTATCCCTTACGTAGATTTCCCAATATTTAGATTTTTCAACCGCGCCTATGGTGACCATTCCTTTTTCAGGAGTGAATTTAAGAGCGTTACTGATCAAGTTTCGTATAACGATATCGATTTGATTGGTGTCTACCCAGGTCAAGGTATTGGCTTCAATCCGGTTAATTAGTTTTATAGATTTGTTATTGGCGATTTCCGAAAGAAGCGCAATATTTTCCAATACTATTGTTTCTAGTGACGTTACTGTTGGTTTGGTTACCGAACCGTCCATTTGTGTTTGCCCCCAAGAGAGCAAATTGTTCAGGGTAAAGGCGATATGGTCAATGTCAGATTTGAGCTTGGGCACAAATTCCAAGAATTCTTCTTTAGACATTTCACCTTCTTTAAAAAGCTTCATGAGCCCTTGAAAGGCTCCTATTGGACCTCTAAGGTCATGTCCTATAATAGAGAAAAGTTTATCCTTTGTTTGATTCGCATCCTTTAAATGTTCTTCTTTCTTTTCTAAATCTGTCTTTTTGGAGATAAGTTCCTTGTTCAGTTTCTTTTGTATTTTTTCATTTCTTCTTATCAAAATCGTGATGCCTAAAAAGATGAATAGGATAAAAAGGGCTGCGTAAACATAACTTTTCTGTTTGGCTAGTGCCTTTTCGTTTTCTAAAATTAACTGTTCCTTCTGTTGATCATATTCAATTTTGGTCTTGAGCATGGTTAGCCCTTTCTTATTTTCTTTTCGCGTAAGCGTATCGCTTATTTTTTGAAAAAGCTCATGGTACTCCAAAGCGGTAGCAAAATCACCCTTGTTCTTATATATGTTGTAAAGGGTCTTGGCGCAGTTCTTAGTACCAGCGATGTCTTCTATTTTTCTTGAGAGTTTGTGAGCTCTATGAGCGTAAACCTCGGCTATACTATCTTTATTCATATAAAGACTTGCTTCTGCCATACCATTTAAAAGGGGTATTTCCGATCTATCGTCATTAAGCTCTTTGTGTAAGAGCTCACTTTGCCTATACCAATACATGGCCCAAGTATATTTCTTTTGTTTTAGGTACGTTTTCCCCTTTATCTCATAAGCGTATGCAAGCCAATCCATTATTTTTTCGTCTTCAAATACTCGTATAGCACTATTGGCATTGAACATAGCGTGGTCCAATTCTCCCATGTCAGCATAGGCAGAGGCCATATTGCTCATCGTTTCTGCCATAAAGATGGGATTACCGATTTCTTCATTGAGCGATTTCACCTTTTTGTAGAAAAGCATCGCTTGTTTAAAATCTTTCTGCTCTACATATAGTCCGGCAATATTCTCGTTTATGACGGATAACATATCTTTATTATCCACTAGGTCGGCCATTTCCACAGCCCTTAAGTATTCTTTTAGAGCTAATGCGTAATTTCCCTGATAACTATATTCACCTGCTAAATCATTAATCATTAATAGTTTTAAGTCTGTATCATTTAGCTCGTGAGCTATTTCTATAGCTTTTTTGAAGTATTTGATTGCTTCTTTATGTTTACCTCTATCAGAATAAAAAGTTCCAATTCCTGAGTGAGATTCGGCTACACCCCTTTTATAGTTCGACTTTTTACTTAATTCCAAGGCTTTTTTGGAAAGTAACAGCAAACTATCCAATTGGTAATAGCGCTGTGCATTGCCCAACTCCAAAAGAGCACTAATATAAAGGGTGTCCGTACTTTGAAATCCTTTACTTTTTTGAAGTTTAATAATATTGTGCTTAAGACTATCACGTAGATTAACTTGCGAATTAACGTTAAGGGTTATAGCTACTAAGCCCAAAAGCATTATATAACTTGTCCTTATGTAGGTGACCGTTCGAGTTAACGAAATATTTATGGCTAGCATGATTTCTAAAAATCTATTATAGAGATTAAATTTAGTGCTAGTTAGGTCTGGCGAGGCAATTAATGTTGTGAAACGCCCATTTTTGTGTGTTTTGTCGGCAATTTTATGCATTTCATCGATAAAAAGTATGCCTTTAATAGAATTATAAGCTATTGTAATTATCTGAACCTTAACTAGAATGATTGAATTTAGATGTGACTCAAAAAGTATTGGAGCCGTAATTCTGTTACGTATTTGTGGGAAGGTATATGTGAAATTCACTTCCCTTTCTTAATTCACTTTCTACATGAATTGTACCATTATTTTTTTCTATCATTTCTTTGCACAGCAATAATCCTAAACCGGTACCTCTTTCATTGTTCGTACCAAAAGTCGTATAGTGCTCTGCATTCTTGAATAATTTCTCTTGAACTTCTTTACTCATACCGACCCCGTTGTCCTTAATGGTAATTTTTAGTTGGTTTTTTACCTCAATACCATTAATATCAATAGTGCCGTGCTCTTGCGTAAACTTGATGGCATTGCTTATCAAATTCCTAAAAATGATACAGAAGTGGTTCAAATCTAATAAGACTTTAGTTCCGTTTTCTATGTTGTTGTTAAGTGTAATTTTTTTGGTCTCGATATTTTTTTGAAATAACTGTATTATGGCCATCATTTCATCTCTTACATCAATTGTTTCAGCTTTTAACGTCGCACCCATCATTTGGTTTTGACCCCAATTCAAAAGATTGTCCAACATAAAGTGAATGTGGTCTAAATCGTTTTTAAGTTTTGGCGCAAAACGTAAAAAATACTCCTCTCCAGAGTCGCTCTCCAGACTTAGACCTACAAGTTCTTTAAGGGACACAATAGGTCCTCGAAGATCATGCCCGACTATGGAAAATAACTTTTCTTGATTTTTATTGATTCGATTAAGGCTTCTTTGACTTTCGTAGAGTGTTTGCGCTTGATCAGCAAGTTTTTTATTTAAATGTTTTGCCATTCTATTAGACCTGTATATGAACAAGGCCGCCAAAACGGCTATAAAAAATGCAATTAGTGCCCATGCAACATATCTTTTTTGTCTCGCTATAGTGTTGTCCGCCAAAGCTTTAATATTTTCTTTTTCTTTTTTGTAGTTAAGTCTGGCCTCATCCATTAAAAGAATATTCTTGTTTTTTTCAAAAGAGATTGAATCTCCTATTTTACGGGCATATTCTAAATGAACAAGTGATTCCTTCCAACTATTATTACTCTTACTGAGCTTATATAAAATTTCTGATGAACCTAGTAGCCCTTCTAGATACCTATGGTCTTCTGCCAAAACCTTCGCTTTTTTGGCATACTGTTTGGCTAAATCTGGTTGCTTTAATAGAAAATAGGTATTTGCTAATCCTATTTTCATATCTATAGTACCTTTCTTATCCTCAATCTGTTTATGTTCGTTTTCAGCCTTCTTGAAGAATTCAAGTGCTTTTTTTAGGTCGTTTTTTTCGAAAAATACTTTACCCAAGGTCACATAGGTAAATGCTTGCCATTGAGGTATTTGGGATTTCTTGAAAATATCTAGGGCTTTACTTAAGTGGTCTATCGCTTTTTGATATTCTTTTAAATGTAAATAGGAATACCCAATATTTGCATGTACCATACCTTCATTTACTCTTATGTCATAGATTTCTTGATATTTTAAACAATCATTGAAGTAACGCAGCGAATTCTCAAAATCCTTCAGTAATGAGAACATAACGCCTACATTTAGTTTCATTACAATTGTATTTTTGTAGTCCTTATGTTCATATGCATAGTCTATTGCTTCTAAAGAAGTCTTGTATGCCATAGGATAATTACTATTTCGTATGTAGATATAGCATATAGAGTTGTACGTTTCCGTTACGAGTTTATGTTCTTTATTTACTTTTGTATCGACTAAGTTTTTTAGGTGTATCTCTTTCGCTCTTTCATAATCGCCCTTTAGCATATAACCATTACCTATTTCTTTGTTGGAGGCTAGAACGCCGTATTTATAGCCAATGGGATCACTTAATTTTTTGGAAGTCTCTGCATAGACTAACACACTATCCAAATTAATATAACGAAAATTGGTACTTAAATTCAGCAAATGTCGAATGTACACAGTGTCTCTTTCAAAATTAGGATTTGTAGCTTCATAGTTGAAAATGATAGTTCTAAGGCTATCTATTTTAGAGTTTTGGGAAAAACTCTTTAAAAAACTGAGATGAAAGAAAACTAATACAAAAATGCGAAGCTTATACAATAGCTGATTTGTTTTATTTAATATTCCAAAACTAAGAAGTTGATTTGTTGCGTTTTAAAAATAATCAAATAACCAATCAAGTAGAAATAAATTTATAACGTTAAAATGTGTAGTGTAAATCAATCATGCTGATTGCTGACGCTTTGCAATGGGCAGTGCAACGTAAATAATAGTTCCTGAATTCACCTTACTTTCCGGGCAAATAGAACCATTATTTCTCTTCAACATTTCTTTACATAGTTTAATCCCAAGCCCTGTTCCTCTTTCGTTATTGGTACCGAACGTTGAATAATGCTCTGAACTATTGAACACCTTGTTCAAAACCTCTTGGGACATGCCAATACCATTGTCCCTAATGCTGATAACGACGTTACCCTCTTTTTTTACCGCGCTTATGATTACGGTTCCATTTTCGTTAGAGAATTTAGTAGCATTACAGATTAAGTTTCTAAATACGATATTAAAATGATTTCTATCGCAGCTTACTTCTAAATTCTCTGAAAGGTCTTGTTTTAGAGTTATACTTTTTTGGTCTAATGTTTTTTGACAAAATTGGTGTATGGTTTTGAATTCTTCTATAAGGTTTATGGCTTCTTTGCGAATAGTAGCCCCTTTCATTTGCGACTGGCCCCAACTCAGAAGATTGTCCAATGTAAAATGTATGTGGTCTAAATCTTTTCTTAATTTAGGGGCAAACCTGGTGAAATATTCCTTACCTGATTTATTCTCCAAGGTAAAATCAACAAGCTCTCTTAAGGAGACGATAGGACCTCTTAAATCGTGACCAACGATTGAGAAAAGCTTATCTTGATTATTGTTAATTTGATTTAATATTGTCTGACTTTCAGAGAGAATTTTTGTTTTTTCTTCGAGTTGTTTGTTCAGTAGTTTTTCCCTTCTATTAGATTTATAGACAATTAAAGCTATGATGATTGTTGTTAAGAGCGCAGCGGTTATCCACTGAAAATGTTTTTGTTGTGTTAAGTTGTTTCTTAAGTTTTTCAAGTTGAGTTTTTCCTTTTCTTTTGCGAAATCCATCTTAGCTCTAAGTAGCGCTAAATTTTGTACTTTACCGTTCTCATTTAGTAAACTTCTTATTTTTTCACTTTTTTGATGATATGCGTAGGCATTTTTTGTTTGTCCCTCTATTTTTTCTAGAATGTCATACGATTTAGCCTGTGTAAGCGAATCTTTGAAACTCAAGGCCGCTTCCAACGTAATTAATGCATATTTTTTAGCTTCACTCTGATTATTCAAATTGTTAAGGATGGTAGATCTTGTTAAATCAATTTCCATTTGATCTCGTGGATTGTAAATTATGGATAGCGCACTATCGGATTTTTTAATCCATTTTAAAGCCTTTTCGTAATTTTGTTTTTTAATATAATACCTGCATTTTGTTCTATAAACCCTTGATAGCCAAAGCGGCTCATTTTGCTGTTCAAGGATAGCGATACTTTCTTCACTATAACTCTTGCCAAGATTTAAATCTCCTTTTTCTATAGCGTTCAGTGCAATGTTAGATAATGTTGTTGCCCTCTGATACGAATTTCCTTTTGCTAATGTCCAAAGACTATCAGCTATTAAATATTCTACAAGTGCTTCATCATATAATTTATAAGAACTGTAGCAATACCCCAAATTATGCCTTAGTTTGGATTCCAATTCAAACAACTTATTATCGCTGGCTATCTCAATACCTTCATAGGAGGCCTTAACGGTGTTTTCGAGGTTTTGACTTACGAATTCGTGTGTGGCGATACTCTTTAAGATCTCTACTCTTAATATAGGATTACGGGATGCAGCAGCTAACTTTTTCGATCGCGTATACAATTCATTGGCTTTCTCTTCTTTGCCCGTATCGGAATAGTAGTCCGCTTTTCGCAATAAAGAGAAAGCTTTGCCATCAGTATAATTTGTTTTATCGGATAATTTTAAGGCTTCGTCCGCTAATAATAAAATACTGTCCGCGTTTCTGTATCTATACTTTACAGCTAGTTCCGTCAACAAATCAACGTAAATATTACTTTTTATCCCTTGTTCTCCTTCATTTCTAATCGTTTGGATTTGTTGAATTAAACTATCCTTTGATGAATCTTGAGCGTTGAGTAGAAGACCTAAGAGGAAGAAAAGAATGCAAGAGAATGAAATCTTAGATTTGAATATTATTTTTATAATCAATTTAAAGTCCTTGGCTGTTAAATTACCAACTATGGCAATGCGATATGATGTCTAATGTAGATAATAAATTTGAGAATTATGTTTTAAATAAAGCTTCTTTTATTTTGAAATATACTTTAAAAAAATCTACCTTTGCCACCGCTATTATATGGTGGTTGTAGCTCAGCTGGTTAGAGCATCGGTTTGTGGTACCGAGGGTCGCCGGTTCGAACCCGGTCTTCCACCCTAAGAGCGTTAAAACAAGAAACCCGAACTAATGTTCGGGTTTTTTATTGTCGTGTAAATTACCAATATATAATCTCAAAATCTTGTTTAAAGTTGTAGCGGTATAGAATTATTTTCCGGCTTTATCAACTACTACGCGATTTTCTCTGTTCGCTACTTCCCAAGCAGTGTGGAAAATAAGCCTTGACCTATTCTGTAATAAATCATAGTTTATTTTATCGGGTGTATCACTTGGCTTGTGATAATCCGCATGCGTACCATTAAAATAGAATATAATAGGAATGTTATTCTTCGCAAAGTTGTAATGATCGCTTCTATAGTAGAAACGGTTAGGGTCGTTCTCATCGTTATAGGTATAATCTAATTCTATATTTGCATATTTTGAATTTATCTCCTCGGAGAGTTCATGCAGTTCGGTACTTAGCTTGTCCGACCCTATAAGATAAATGTAGTTTCTATCACCTTCTCTCGCGGGGTCTATTCTTCCTATCATGTCAATGTTTAAATTTGCTACCGTTTGATCTAAAGGAAATATGGGAGCTACATCCGTGTAGTATTGAGAGCCTAAAAGTCCTTTTTCTTCTCCTGTTACATGCAAGAATACTATAGATCGTTTTGGTCCGTTACCGGCGTCCTTGGCTTTTTTGAAAGCTTCAGCAATTTCTAAAAGGGCTACAGTTCCAGAGCCATCATCATCAGCACCATTGTTAATTTCCCCACTGGCCGTAACGCCGATATGATCAAGATGAGAAGAAACGATTACGTATTCGTTCGGTTTTTCCGACCCTTCTAGTATGGCAACGACATTTTCCGAATTTACTTCATCATTGGAGCTTTCAAAATTTAAGGAAACCTTTGCTTCTAATAGGGAAGGAGTATGGTTTTCGGCTATTTCGGGAAATATAGCCTTTGCCATAGTTTCATCAATAAAAATACTTGAGAAATCTCCTGACGCATTATCCTTTAGGCTCATGCGCCCGCTGTCATTGGTCCTCATATAATCGAACCTTCTCTTAAAACGACTGAAATTGCTATCGTCATAGTACAACACCCCTCTGGCACCTTTATCCTTTGCGAGCTCAATTCTCTTACCTAATGATTCGGACATGTTACTCCACATTGACCGTTCTTCTGTTCCTGATAATTTATAGGTTCCATCAGTGTTTTTTGGTTCACCGGATTTAACGAGAACAATTTTACCCATTAGGTCCATTCCCTTGTAATCAGAATACGTGTCTTCTTCAACACCATAACCCACGTAGACTATCTCATCATCAGAAAAATCCGCAGCATTGAACGTCAGGACATGTTCTCCCTGTAAATAATCGGTATTGTTAAGGATTAGTTTACCTACAGGAAGTTTACTTACTTCTAGCGGTACTTTTTGAAAATAATCACCATCCTTTTTCGCTGGTGGAATACCCAATTTCTCATAGGCCGTTTTCAAATAAGCAATTGCCTTTTTTTGTCCCGGTTCACCGGTTTCTCGGCCTTCAAATTCATCGGAGGCATAAATGTAAAGATGATCTTTTAATTCCCCTTCTGTAATAGTTTCAGCATATACAACAGGGTCAACAGCTTTAACGGTAACTTGCTGTTCAGAAGGAGTTACCGTTTTCTGAGCGCTGTTACAAGAGGCAAGGATACCCGCAATAATTAATAGCGATTTTTTCATTTTATTAGTCATCAAAAGTTTATCAAAAATAGCAAAAAAGAAGTCTACAGCACATGTCCGATAATAGTTAATTTAAGTGATGATCACGATTTATAACACTCCAACGCTTGGGTCTAACAGAATTTAGGTTTTTAGACTAATACCGCCCATGCTTGCCCTGAGATCATCTGCTTTTTCAGGTGCGTTATTGGTCTTAAAAATTTCGTTTATTAATATCATATGCGTATGTTTTGACTTTCATAGTGATTAATTCTTACAAACAGATATATGAAAGACTTAGCGGATATACATGAATTGGTGTCGGAATTGTTCAATTGGCCTACTACTAAGGAAGAATGGGAACAGTACAGACTTACTAAGGAGCAAGTACAGCATTTTCATGATTTTGGCTATGTGTCGGGTATTAAACTTTTAGATACTGATTGCGTAGAACAATTGTGTAAGGAGTTAGCAGAAATTATAGACCCCAACTATACTGGACATTCGTTGTTCTATGAATTTCATAGTAATGAATCTGCCGATTCTGATAATATATTATTCCATTCTTTAGGACATTGGAGAATTACTCAAGGATTCCACGATGTCTTGTGGAATCCTGCATTTGTAATGGCAGCACATCAACTTTTAGAGAATAAATCTGTACGGTTTTGGCATGACCAGCTTTTCTATAAACCTTCCAAACATGGCGGGGTCGTTGCGTGGCATCAGGATTATTCCTATTGGACAAGAACCGTTGCCATGCAGCATTTAACTTGTTGGACCGGACTGGATGATGCAACGACCGAAAACGGTTGCTTACACTATATTCCCAAGAGCCATAAATGGGGGCTTTTAGAGGCACCGGTGCTAGCGGGTGACATGAATGGAATAATGAACTATCTGACCGAACAACAAAAAGAAGAGTTTAAACCTGTACCCATTGAGCTACAAAAGGGGTACGCTACTTTTCATCATCCGCTACTAGTTCAGGGTTCCTTTGAAAATAAGTCGGACAGGCCTAGAAGAGCATTTGTGCTCAATGTCTTTGCTGATGGTACGGTAAGTAATACGGATGAAGAATTGTTGAAAGGGGTACCACCTATTAAAAAAGGGGAGAAGATGCAGGGTAAGTTTTTTCCGTTACTGTACCAATAAAAATTCAGTATTACGTTTCTACCGATAATTTGGCTTTGGCCCTTTTCTGTCTCAAATCAATCTTTTTCCTAATGTGCTCGGGATAGGTGTTTGCATCTGCCTCAGCTTCTAACACAATTAACTGTTGGTCTGGAAGAGGTTCTTTAAGCTCATCTGGCGTGCATCCTAAAATTACCGCTGCGGTTGCCACACCAGAATGGCTGGCGCCTGCAACGCCATGTGAGAGTATACTGGCACCGCAGAGATACAGGTTTTCTATTTCGCTCTTGGCCTTGAAGGCGAACGGTCCAATATGTTTTAAACTTTTTTCAGTGCCATACACATTACCTTTGGTTGTATTAATGTAATATTCATTAGTAATCGGTGTGCCTAAATCTTTAGAAACAATATGATCTCTGATTCCGGGAACTACTTTTTCTAGTCCATTTATCATTTTATCGGTTAGTTTGGCCTTGAACTCAAGGTAGGCGGAAGATCTTTCATCTGTCTCGTTTTTAAATTTTTCAAAGGCTTGGTAATTGATAAAGGTAATTGCTTCAATACTATGATGCTTGCCATCAAAACTTGTGGGATCTTTTAATGTAGTGCAACTTACAAACATTCCTTCAAACGCTTCTCCCTGTAAAATATCCTTTTGCATAGCGCCATCGTAATAATCATCGGCATCTTTGTCCGGCATCATCCAGATATTACCAGAATCTAGTCCAGATTTTTTAAGGTCCATTTCTACGGTTAAAAATAACATCAAAGAGGTGCAGGAATATATAGTTTTATCTAACTTTTTAAGGAGCTTAGCGCTAAGATTCTCCCGGCCTACCAACTGATTATACGTTATTCCTACATCGGCATTGGAAATTATATTATTAGCAAATAGTGTGGTGCCATTTTCGAGTTCCACGCCAATGGCTTTTTTTTCTACAGAATTATCCAGGACTATTTTACTTACGGCTGTACTTGTTTTAATGACGCCGTCGTGTTTTTTGATGGCATTGGTCATTGCTTTAATAAGAGCACCGCCACCGCCCATGGGATAATATCCTCCTTTAAAATAATGGAACATCAGTGCTGCATGCAAGATGAAAGCTGCTTTTCTAGGCTGCACTCCATGATCACCGCACTGTATGTTTAGAATATTCTTAAGTAATGGATCCTTGATATGCCAATTGATAACCCTGCGGAGACTAAAAAGGCCATACTTTCCAAAATGACGCGTACGGTATGGTAGTGTTAGTTTCTGCCAGAACCCCTTAATGTACGGGAGTGAATAAAGTTCTTCACTTGCTAAGCGGATCAACTTTAAGTATTTCTTTATTCCCTTCTCCTCTTTGGGGAATGCTTTTATTAAACGCTCCTCCAATTCTTTAGGATTATCCGGAAAATCAAAACGATAATCCCCGATATGTACATGTTCATAGGCCTTCGGATTCATCCTAAAGAATACGAGGTCGTTGGCTATTCCCAAGCCCTTGTATAAATCACTTGTAGCTTCTCCCTCGCCTAAAAGACCTATATAATGTACACCCGGTGTAAATCTATGACCATGAAGATAAAAACTATGGCACCAACCTCCGGGAACGTCATGCTGTTCTAGGACCAATACTTTTTTACCGGCTCTAGATAAGCAAATGGCCGCTGCCAGACCTCCGGCACCAGAACCAATTATGATAGTATCCCAATTTGCGTTGGTCTCTTTCAATGAATATTTATTTAAGGGCGGATGCTATAGCAGCTTCTACCATAGGTTCCATTACTTTGTATCCTGCAACGGTTGGGTGAACTTCATCATCTGCATATTTTTTTGGTAATCCGTTACGTTCGTCCGCCATTGCAGAAAAATAATCGAGATAAACATGACCATTCGTCTCTGCATATGCTTTAATCATTGCATTCAATACTGGAATTTTTTCATTGGGCTTTAATCCAGGTCTCCAAGGATAGTCGTAAGCGGGTAGGGTGGAAGATAGTATAACCTTAATATTGTTTGCAGCGGCAAGCTCCGCCATTCCTTTAATATTGTCCAATATCATTGGAAGAGTGGACGGACCTGTATTACCAGCAATATCATTTGTGCCGGCTAAAATTACGACTACCTTTGGCTGAAGGTCTATGACATCTTGCCGAAACCTAATGAGCATCTGTGGTGTCGTCTGACCACTAATACCACGGTTAATATAGGGTTTATCCTTAAAAAAAGAAGGCCTAGCATTCAACCAGCCTATGGTTATGGAATTCCCCATAAATACCACCCTGTCCTCATTTTCTTTTGGCCCCTCTATACGATTATTGGCCTTTTTGAAGTGGCCTAAATCCGCCCAATCTTGTGCTACGGTTTCTTGGAAACCTGTTAGAAAACTAAAAATACCCATAAGTATTAGCGTATAATTTTTCATAATGTCGTTTGTTTTAATAGTACTCGATAAGCGAGATTTATAATACTCCAGACGCATGCGTCGAAAAAAATATTGGCTTTCCTTCCTACGCCCCATAAGCATGTCCATGGTCATTTACTCCAATTCTCTTCTTTGCTCCATAGTTAATGGAATTTCCATTAAGATTTTTTGCTTACTCGGTTTTTGAACGAATAAATAAACCAAAAGGCATACGGTGATAACCAAAGGCAGTGCGTTTCCGGAGTTATAGTATGCGAATAGGGCAAGAAATGCCGGAGCTTCTATCAAAGCGTACTTTAGGTGCGATGCAGATTGATATTTTTTTAGTTTCTCCTCTAAAGAGTCCGTATCAGTAATTCTCATCAGTAATTTTTTAAATAGGAACTGACTTCCGAAATAACCTATCAGCGCTGCAATTGGCACTATATACAGAAGCACATTTTTTGTGTCCGTTTCTGTATTGAAATCCATATTTTGAGTATAAGCAAGCACGGTAAATATAGATAGCCCTATAACAAGTGCCAAATGCATAAAGCTAAGCGTTTTTAAAAATGTTTTTATTTCCATATGGCGTATTAAATACCTAAGATAATATTTTTTAAATCTTGATTTCTGTTTACCGCTCTAATAAAAAGAGTGGTGTTATTCCAATAACCTTGTTGTTTGATATTAATATCTTTGCAATGTTATGAAAAAAGTTTTTGTACTTCTTATACTCCTTTGTTTTATTTGGAAGACCAATGCCCAGGTAGAAAGTGATAAGGCACTTCATTTTTTAGGAGGCAATCTATATGGTCTAGTTGGCGCTGGTGTGGCCAGTCAAATTTCAAAGGGAAACAGGACCTGGACCTTTGTAGGCTCAGTGGGCGGGAGTATTTTGATAGGGCTGGCAAAAGAGAGTATAGACAAGGCCCAATATGATGGTTGGGACAATGACGACTTGTTGGCCACAGTTTTAGGAGGAGCAAGCGTAGGAGTAACCATCGATATTTTTAAGCAACGCAAAAAAAGGCGTCGTGCACAGCAATTTAGGGATGCCATAGGAGCCAATGGTCTCTTAATTCCAGAATTATCTAAAGAGGGGAAACAGGCCTATCCTTCCCTTTACGTACTTGCTATATCCCCAAAAGTACTTCAAGGAAACTAGTATTTGGCACTTTTTCCGTTTGCCAATGTTTTTGAGATAAATGCCCTGATGTCATCATTGGCATTTTTCAAATCTTCCCTTCTAAGGTACATCATGTGCCCAGAACGGTATCCTTTGAAGCTAAAACGGTCTTTCATTCTTCCACTAGGGTCTACCTGCCACATGGTGTACTTTGCATTGAAATATGTAGTGGCACCGTCGTAATATCCGGACTGCACCATCACGTTTAAATATGGGTTTTGTGCCATAGCTAGTCTTAAATCATCCCTAGTATTATCATTTTCATTGTTCCAAGGATGCACAGGGCCGAACATATTATATTTAATATCCGTTTTAAACTTTAGTTCTTCTTGCAAATAATAATTAATAGCCGGCGTAAAGCTATGAAGCCAAGAAGTTAATTCCGAATTATAGTCGGGCCTAGTACCCATAAGGTTTTTGTCTATTCCCAAATAACGGGAATCTAGTCGCCCTACCGTATAACCACCTTTTTCTTTTAAAAGGTTTTTCCAGAAGAAAGATGTGGGTACTGACAGGTTTTGGTCTAAAATATCTTTTTCATTTAAACCGGAATAATAGGCCATTTTTTTCGCAGCTGCTTGGCGCTCACTATCAGAGATAAAACCACCTTTTGCAATTGCAGGGATAAGAGAATTAATGGTATACGCTTCGGACTCGGGTAAAACTTCTAATAAATCTTTAGCCTGTAATTCCGGTGGTAAGGCCTTATGGTGCCAAGCGGCAGCCGTAAAATAGGGTAGTTTTAATGCGTCGGATACGGGTCCGCCAACCCTAATAACCTTATAATCTGCTGGAGAAACCATAATTACTCCGTTGAGATACATCCATTGCTGCTCTTGTAGTGTCAAAGAAAGTCCCATTACCCTAGTGCCTCCATAACTTTCTCCAATGATATACTTTGGGGAACGCCATCTATTGTTGCGAGTCACGAACGTATTTAACCATTCCGCTAAATATTTTATATCCGCATTGATGCCAAAAAACTTTTCGCGATCTACTTCTTTACCAGTTTCGGGAATTGTCCTGGAATACCCCGTATTGGCAGGATTTACATACACAATATCGGTCACGTCTAGAACAGAAAAAGGATTTTCCTTTACACCATAGGGCTGTACAGGATAACCTTCATCATCAATTTTCAGCACTCTTGGTCCGGTATAGGCCAAGTGCATCCACACAGAGCCGGAACCCGGGCCGCCATTAAATGAAATTAATAACGGTCTTGAAGCGCGATTCTTGACATTATTCCTAGTATAATACGTGTAGTGTAGTGCAGCAGTTGGCTTACCCATTTCGTCCCAAACTGGTTGTGTTCCTGTTTTTGCAGTATAACTTATAGGAGTGCCGTTAATCGTTACACTGTGTTGCGTAGTTATTGCTGTATCTATGGGGATAGTTCTTTCCTGTGAAAAGCTAAAAGCCGAAATGGTAAGAACAAGTAAGGAAGAAAGTAATTTTTTCATTTTTTGATTGAATTAGTCCCTCTAAAAATATACATTTTTAATGAAAAGAATTCTATTCTTCTAATCAATTTAATAACAGCTCGTTTCTTAGTATATTTAAGAATAATATAGGATACAACTTATGGACAAACTTTCGAGACGTGATTTTTCCATTACCTTAGGTAGGGGACTCACAAGTGCTGCTCTACTTGGTGGTACCGCGCTGGCCTGTGCAAATACAAATACTCAGAACAAAACCAAATTAGGGGTCGCTTTAGTAGGCTTGGGTAGTTATAGTACCGGGCAACTTGCACCCTCATTACAGGTTACTGATCATTGTTATTTAGCGGGAATAGTCACAGGGACTAAAGAGAAAGAGACTATTTGGAAGCAGAAATACGATATAAGGGATACCAATATCTATAATTATGAAAATTTTGACACCATTGCCGATAATCCTGATATAGACATTGTTTATGTGGTACTACCCAATAGCATGCATGCAGATTTCTGTATTAGGGCAGCAAAGGCAGGTAAACACGTGATATGCGAAAAACCCATGGCAGTTAGCGTTGCCGAATGCGATGCAATTATTGCGGCATGTAAGGAAGCCAATGTTAAATTAAGCGTTGGTTATCGCATGCAATCCGACCCGTATACCAATGAAGTGAAGAAGTATGTGAAAGAAAAAACCTTTGGCGAAGTTACTTTTGTATCTTCTGATGCGGCTTATATTTCAAGAGGAAATCCGGAGCAATGGCGCTTAAATCGTTCCTTGTCAGGAGGAGGTGCTTTAGTGAATATGGGCGTATACTCCATACAGACTTCTATTTATGGTGCCGGACAAAACCCCATATCCGTGAGCGCTCAGGAATTTAGTACAAGACCGGATTATTTTAAGGATACGGACGAGACCATAACAGCGCAATTTGAGTTTGCTAATGGTGCCGTTGCGCATATGATGACTTCTCATAATGCCAATGGTAATCGCTTAAAAGTTCATGGAGATAGGGGTTGGTTTGAACTTGAACCAGCACATAGTTATGGACCTATAAGCGGAAGAACATCCAAGGGAAATGAAATTAAGTTTCCACATAAAAGACAACAGGCTTTACAAATGGATGATTTTTCCAAACATATTCTAAAAGATACAGTAAATGTAGCCCCAGGCGAAATGGGTAAACGGGACATGATTATAGTAGAGGCCATTTATAAATCCATTGCCGAAGGCGGGAAAAAGCAACCCTTGAATCTTGGTAGAATGGGTATTGTTAGTTGAAAAGGTTTCTAAGGTCCCTAGAAAATGGGGTTTGGGGAGCGCTTAACATTAAGTTTATTTGGGCTTTATGATCACCTTACGATTACTTTACATGCTAACGGTTTCTTAAAACTAAAAAAATATAATGCTAATTTTCAGTATACCTTAACCTAAGGTCGTCGTGATAATTTTGAGGAAAATTTATAACCTTAAAACTATTACTAAAATGAAAAAATCAAAAAAATTATTGATCAGGGCAATGTTCTGGTCATTCATTGGTATTTCTTTATGGAGTTGTAACCCGGAAGATGGTATTGATGGTATTGACGGCGTTGATGGTGTTGATGGAATCGACGGTGAGGACGGAAAAGATGGTGAGGACCTCACTATTATGCCTGGAATGTTCGAAAACAAATCTGCCTTAGAGCCTCTGGTAGCCATTCAACCGCAATTCAATTTTGTTAAGGCGTACTCCTTAATTAGCACCAGAGATACATTGTCCAATGGATTCCAATTAGTAGGAGCCCAGGATGGTGCCGGGTTTTTAAGAGACCCAAATAGTGATGGGTATTTATATGTTGTAAATGCCGAAGATGACTATGGTGTTGCTCGTATTAAACTAGATGCAAATTTAAATCCATTGGAAGGAGATTGGTTACTAAATTCTGGAGTAGCTGATTTTGCGAGACAGTGTTCAGCAACCATGTGGGAGGCAGAAATTCACGGTGGTGCTACAGATTTGTTTCTTTCCGCTTCAGAAAGTTTTAATTATGACGTAAAAGGAATAGATCCATATATAGTTACACCAACGCCGACCGCTGATTTTGGTTTGGACGCCCTAGGAGAATTTGCTTGGGAAAATGCGGTGCCGCTACCCAAAGACGCTTATGCCGGTAAGACGGTTATAATAGGCGGGGACGATGATTCTAGTGGTTCTGAAGGTCAAGTAACATTATACTATTCGGAAAATGGAGATGCAGACTTAGATGGAGGAAAAATATATGTACTTAGGTTAAAGCAGGTTTCCGATGGTGCAGGCGGCCTTAAAGATGTTCAGGCGAATACCATTTATAACGAATCTAATTTGGATTTTCAGGTCACATATGACGTGGAGTTTGTGGAAATTGTAGACGGTGCAGCGTTAACCAAATCTGAAATGGAAGATGCTTGTGTTGGTGTTTTTGCTTCTGCTTTTATGAGGGTTGAAGATGTAGATTATCAGAAAGGGTCTGATGCATTGGGTAGAAATATATTCTTTGCGGTAACGGGTAGAGGCCCAGGAAGAGGAACCTACAACGACTGGGGTACGGCCTACAAATTAGAATTGGACGAAGATTCCCCATTAACCGGGAAATTAACCCAGATAATTAGCGGGAATACCGACACCAATAACGCAGATGGTAATCTTGCTGAATTACAAAGCCCTGACAATATTACGGTCACTGAAAATTTTATCTATCTACAAGAAGACCCTAATTCTTTTGATAGAGGTCATGCGGCATACATTTATCAAACGGATTTAAACGGAAATAATTCCAGAGTAGTATTGGAGATGATAGTTAGGCAAGATTTAGACCCGACCGGGAGTACTGGTTTTAGCGGAGAGTTTGGGGCACTCGTAGACATATCCGATAAGGTGGGAGAACCAGGAACCTTCCTTTTAAACTTACAACCGCACTATTGGGAGAGTGATGATTTTAAAGGCTTGGATGGTCATGATATGGAAACCAATGCAGAAGCTATTGCAGCAGGTGCAAGAGAGGATGACCAAGGGGGCCAAATTGTTATTCTTAAAGGTTTGCCCCGTTAATTTTAGATTACGTATTTAAAAGAGGGTCTCCATTGTAAAATGGAGGCTCTTTTAATTTAACTTTTCAATCATAACTAATGAAACTCAACTATAACCTCATTTTTATCTTGATTCTTTTTTTAGGTAGTTCATGTCAAAAGAAAAAAGGAATACCACGCCCAAAATGGGAAAAAGTACAAAACCTTTACTTACAGGCGGCGACTAATTGTGCTCTTTATATGGATACATTATCCACATTAAATCCTTCTAATAGCGAAGCAAAGCGAATTTTTATTTTAGCAAGACAGGAATTTAAAAAGGCAGAACCATATGCCTCATATCTAAATCCAGAAGTAGGGCATAGAGCCAATGGACCTGCACTTCCAGTATACAAGGAGGATACGGGTAAAATTATGAAGCCCTTTGGTCTTCAAAAGATTGAAGAAAGCATCTATGATGGGGCTCTTTCAAAAGAGCAGTTTAAGGTAGAAGTTCGTATGACAAAAGGGCTATTGAAAAATTTAATACAAACAATTGCTAATAGGCCTTTGACTTCCCAGCGATTTTTTATAGCTGTGCATCAGCAGTTATTAAGGATTGTTAGTCACAGTATATCGGGTTTTGATACGCCAGTTAGTCATTTGGGTATTTCGGAAACCTCTATTTCCTTAGAAAATCTGAAAAAATGCTATGAACTAACATTGGCTCAAATAATAAAGGACAAATCAGAAAGTTTAGATTCGTCTTTCATAGGAAATATCAACAAAGCTATTAACTATATTAAAAGAAATGAAGATTTTGATTCTTTTGACAGATTTGTCTTCATAAGGGATTATTTTAACCCTATTACTAGGGACTGGACAGCGATTAGGAATAAAAGCGGTGAATGGGAGAATGTAGATAATAAACCTTTCAATTTTGAAGCGACCACTTTTTTTGAAAACAACTCCTTTAATAAAACTTATTTTACACCGCCTATAGAAAGACACCCGACACCTGAAAAAATAGTATTGGGGAAGAGACTTTTTATGGATAAGAAACTGGCTGCTAATGGTAAAATGGCCTGTGCAACCTGTCATAACCCAGAAAAAGCTTATGCAGATGGGCTAACAGTAAATTTGGATAACGCTCAAAAACCGTTAGAACGTAATACCCCAACATTAATAAATTCTATTTATCAGAAAAATTTCTTTTGGGACGGACGCTCGCCAACTTTAAACGATCAAATTTCTGCTGTATTTACTAATAAAAAGGAATTTAACGCTACGGTACATCAGTTTTCTGATAAGATATTACAAGATACCCTTTATGAAAAAATGTTTAAAAATGTTTTTGGAGATGTGCACTTAAAGAACACTCATGTTATTAATGCGATCTCTGCCTATGTGGGGACCTTAAATGGTTTTAACTCTAAATTTGATAAGAATATAAGGGGAGAAGAAAACACCTTTACTAGTGAAGAAAAACTAGGAATGAATCTTTTTATGGGGAAAGCTTTATGTGCAACATGCCATTTTATGCCCTTGACCAACGGAACGGTACCTCCATTCTACACCGAAACGGAAAAAGAGGTCATAGGTGTGCCTAAAACCAATAGCAACAGAGAACTGGATGACGATTTGGGTTTCTTTTGGAGATTCGAGGAAGAGTTGCACCGTGGAATGTTCAAGACACCTACGGTACGTAATGTCGAAGTAACAGCGCCCTATATGCATAATGGTGTATATGCAACCTTGGAGGAAGTCATGGATTTTTATAATAAGGGTGGAGGAGCAGGAATGGGTTTTGAACTAGAAAGACAAACGCTTCCTTTTGATGAGTTAAACTTAACCAAGAAAGAACAAATGGCTTTGGTAGCTTTCGTAAAAACACTTACAGACGTAAATGTGGACAAGTATTAAAACTTTTCAAAAACCCCTAATCCAAATAGGGCAAAATCATATTTTACAGGATCAAGCGGGTCTAACTTCCTCAAATTTGCATCAAGCTCTGCCAAAGCTTTAGCATCGTTCTGTTTTCGCTTTAATAATTTTAATTTTCGGGCCACGTTCCCGGAATGAACATCGAGCGGACATGAAAGTTTTGAAGCGGGTATGTGCTTCCATAATCCGAAATCGACATCGGTGTTGGCATCTCTCACCATCCATCGGAGAAACATATTAATGCGTTTTGCAGCGGAACCTTTTAGAGGATCGGAAACGTGTTTTGTTGTACGAGTCTGATGCGGAAGCTCAAAAAATATTTCTTTAAATTTAGATATCGTAGGCTGGAGCGAATCCTTCTCTTGATATTTTGTAAAGATGCCTTCCAGACCGTCATGATTTTTGTAAATATGTTGCAGACTATTTACAAAAAAAGCTAAATCTAGTCCGTTAAAGGTACGATGAACGAAATCCTGCAAGTGGTGTAAGTCATCCTCGGTATGGTGCATGACGAACTCAAACGGACTTTCATCCATAAGGCGCATTAATTTTCGGCTGTTGTTGATAATACTTTTGCGGTTGCCCCAAGCTATGGTGGCGGTTAGAAACGCACTGATTTCAACATCTTCCTTGCGGTGAAATCCGTGGGGTATTTGTATGGGGTCCGATTCTAGGAACTTTGGATTATTATAGGCCATTACTTTTTCGTCCAAAAATTCCTTCAATGCTGCTTTGGTCATTCCAAGGGTATATTTAAAACCTTTAACAAAAGTATAGGACCAACCAATAAAAGGTTATAAAGCGCATGAAGACCAATAGCCCAAAGAAGTCCAAAACGGACTCTAATAAAACCTAAAGCACTGCCTACGAATAATTGGGGGGAGACGAGTAGGGGAGACATGAGAATTATGGTAGTGGTTATTTCAAAATTAGTAATATGGTAAAAACCAAATATGAGGGTTAGGGCATAATAGATGATCGGAAAATAAGATTTACGTTTAAAGAAAATCATAGGTCCCCTGAATAGAAGTTCCTCCAAGACAGGAGCCAGCACTACTGCTCCCAAAAAGAGATACACAGGTGGATAATTTTCAACAAGGTCATCTATGGCGTGTTTGCCTAGATCTAATTGAAACAGTCCTTGGAAGGCAGCAATCGTTAACCCAAGCACTATACTCGCCATAATGGAAAGCGCGGTCAAAACTACTAGCGTACGAAATCGATAACTGAAATCTTGATTGGCGTCTTCGGTATAATTTGGATTCTTAATATAACTCCAAAGCTCTTGTAGCATAGATATCACATAATTAAGAAGCTATCACGGCTTTATTTACAATTTTACCATCGACCATGGTAAGCTTCCTATCGGCCATTTCGGCCAGGTCTTCATTATGCGTAACAATAACGAAGGTTTGTCCAAATTTTTCCCGTAGTTCAAAAAATAGATTGTGAAGCTTATCCGCACTCTCAGAGTCTAGATTACCGCTTGGCTCATCGGCGAAAATTATTGAAGGATTATTTATCAGAGCTCTTGCTACGGCAACCCGCTGTTGCTCGCCCCCCGATAATTCGGCTGGTTTATGAAGATAACGGTCTTTGAGGCCTAAGAAATCCAAGAGTTCTTTAGCGCGCTTTTCAGCATCAGGCTTTGAAGTTTTTTTGATAAATGCAGGCAAACAAACGTTCTCTATGGCCGTAAATTCTGGAAGTAGTTGATGAAACTGAAAAATAAAGCCTATGTGTTCGTTCCTAAACCGGGCCAACTCCTTGTCGTTTAAGGAGCTGGTCTCCGTATCATTTATCAACAAACTGCTGTCTTTCCTGTTAGATTGCACATCCAATGTGCCAAGAATCTGTAAAAGGGTTGTCTTTCCTGCTCCTGAAGCACCAACGATGGAAACTATCTCACCTTTTGTAATGTGTAAATCAACACCTTTAAGTACTTCTAAATCTCCATAGTATTTATGAAGGTTTGTTGCTTTTATCATTTAAATTTGTCTAAAGAGTGAAATTAGCGAATGGTGTGGACATGGCAAAATATGAGAAGCCGACCATATTTCAATTTAATCTCTTGAAGAAAATAATATATGGAAATTAAATGCCCACACTTTTTATCTATTGTTTTCGGGTCGTTGAAATTTTAACGTATTATTTTGGCTGAAATGTAGTGCTTGAATAATTAAATCTTTAAATTTGTTTAAAGATTAATTGAAAAATTTAAACAAAATAAATGTCTCCTTATAGAAATTTAGAAGAATACAACTTAGAAATCACGGATGAGGTTAAAAATAGATTCTCATCCATCATCGATGAAATTGGAGAAGATGTTTCTCGAGAAGGTCTTGTCAAGACTCCTGAACGTGCTGCAAAAGCAATGCTTTTCTTAACGCAAGGATACAAGCAAAATGCCGAAGAAATATTAAAAGGCGCCATGTTCAAGGAGGATTATGATGACATGGTTATCATAAAGGATATAGAACTCTATTCTTTATGTGAACACCATATGTTACCATTCTTTGGTAAAGCCCACGTAGCCTACATTCCTAACGGACATATTGTCGGGTTGAGTAAAATACCTAGAATTGTTGATGTTTTTGCGAGAAGACTTCAGGTACAGGAAAGGCTAACGCATGATATTCTGGAGTGTATCAACAATACGCTAAAGCCCAAGGGTGTGGCCGTAGTAATTGAGGCATCTCATATGTGCATGATGATGCGCGGTGTGCAAAAACAGAATTCTGTTACGACAACTTCTGGATTTAGAGGTCAATTTGAGAAAATAGAGACGAGAAACGAATTTTTGAAATTGATCAGTTCTAATTTATCGTAATCTTATACTACTGCTGATAGCCCCTTTGTTATAAGCTTTATATTTGTTTTTGGCATCTTTGTTGTACTATAACAACAGAACATTAATATTTGCACATGTCTAAAACAAAAGATAAAAAATATAAAAATTTATTCCTGGGCCTACTTTTTGATGGAATTGGAATGCTCTCGTTCGCCGTGCCTTTTCTAGGTGATTTCTCGGATATTCTTTGGGCCCCTTTGTCCGGCTGGTTAATGACCCGTATGTATAAGGGTAAAATTGGTCAGGCTGCTGGAATCATTACCTTTATAGAAGAGATAATTCCAGGACTTGATGTTATCCCTACTTTTACTATAATGTGGCTGTATACATACATTTTCAAAGGCAGCAAGAAGGGTAGGACTATAGAGGTTTAGAAACCGCCATGAAATTCGCTAAAAAGTGTAACTTTAAGACATATCTTTTACGCCTTGGAAAGAAGAAATTTTATTAGAAAATCAAGTATAGGCGCATTCTCTGCGTTGCTTGGAGTAGATATTGTTTATAAGGAGTTGATGCCCGAAGGATATCTGCCAATCGCACTACAAGATACAGACCCCTTTAAATTATTTCATAAGCATCCGGAAATGGTGGTTTTAAATGATAAACCATGGAATATGGAAGCCCAAGCACATTTATTGAATGACGCCGTTACGCCTAATAAACACATGTTCATTAGAAATAATGGCTTAATTCCTGAGCACATTGATAGTACTAAGTGGAGCCTAAAGATTGATGGAGAATCGGTAAAAAATTCCAAAGTGTATTCGCTCCATGACCTAAAGACCAAATTTAAACCCTACACTTACCAACTTACACTAGAATGTGGAGGAAATGGCCGTAGCGAATTTAATCCACCGGCCAAGGGAAATCAATGGACAATTGGTGCTGTTTCTTGCGCAAAGTGGACTGGTGTGAGGTTAAAAGATGTGTTGGATGACGTTGGAATAACAGACAATGCCGTTTATATCGGTTACCATGGAGCGGATATTCACTTAAGCCGTAACCCTAATAAAAAGCCCATTTCTAGAGGAGTGCCAATAGCCAAGGCAATACAAGAAGAGACGCTTCTAGCTTATGAGATGAACGGCAAAGATATTCCTTTGGCCCATGGTTTTCCATTACGATTAGTAGCGGGTGGTTGGCCAGCTTCTGTTTCGGGAAAATGGTTAACGGGAATTAGTGTGCGCAATAAAGTGCATGATGGTGAAAAAATGGGCGGTAGCTCTTATCGGGTTCCTTGTGAAACGGTAGCTCCCGGTGAGAAAGTTGCGGATGAAAACATGTGTATTATAGAATCTATGCCGGTTAAATCCCTCATTACCCATCCAAAGACAGGAGCGATAATCAAAGGGGATAGTAATTTAACCATTAAGGGACATGCATGGGCCGGCGAGTTGGAAGTTTCTAAATTGGAATACTCCATTGATTTCGGAAACTCATGGAAAACCGCACAATTAAAAAAACCAATAAATCGTTTGGCGTGGCAACATTTTGAAGCTAGGGTTTCATTTCCTAAGACGGGATATTATGAGGTTTGGGCAAGGGCAACCGATACTGCTGGAAAAAAGCAACCTATGATACTTCCGGGATGGAACCCTAAAGGTTATTTAAATAATGCTTGTCATAGAATAGCGGTAAAGGTTGTATAAATGGGCGATAGAAATAAAAAAACCAATAGAAATAGTTACGGATTGGTGATTGCTTTACCTCTTATATTATCTGTTGGTGTTCTATATTTTTTTTATGTAGAACATCCAACAGAATTTATGGATAAGGCTCCGGATAACATTTCAGGAGGGGAGGAGGTACTTAAAGCTGAAAATCCAAACGCTATAGTAGACGGTATTCACGTAAGAACAGGTTTGTTGGAGGCAGAAGGGTTAATGACCGTTGTTAATAATTGTACTACATGCCATTCAGCTCAATTAGTTACACAGAACAGAATGGGTAGGGCCCAGTGGGAAGCAACTATAAGATGGATGCAAAAAGAACAAGGGTTATGGGAATTAGGAGATAATGAGGAGATTATAATAAATTACCTGACTACAAATTATCCTGTTCTGAAAAAAGGTCGGCGACAAGCACTCACTGCCATTGATTGGTATAATTTAGAAGAGTAGGGGATGCAACAATTTTTAGAAGCGTTTATTTCTGCGGTAAAAGGAAGTCTTCATTGGACATGGAAGTCCATTATCTTTGAAGTACCCTGGTACATCAATTATTTCTGGGGCCTAATATTGATTTCACTTTTGGTATGGGGTTTAGAAATACTATTCCCATGGAGAAAAAACCAGTCTATCTTTCGAAAGGACTTTTGGCTAGATGGTTTTTATATGTTCTTTAATTTTTTTCTCTTTAGTATAGCTATAAGTGGTGTTTATAAAGTACTCGAACTAGTTTTCCGTAGTTATAAAATTAAAATGGACAGTATCGCGGTTATAAACCTATCAGATATGCCAGGATGGCTTCAACTGGCTACGTTCTTTGTGCTCTTGGATTTCGTGCAGTGGTTTACCCACATTTTGCTTCATAAATATCCTTTCTTATGGCAATTTCATAAAATTCACCATAGTGTAAAGGAAATGGGTTTTGCAGCACATTTGCGCTATCATTGGATGGAGAATATTTTTTATAAGCCCTTGAAAACTATCGCTGTAATGCTTCTGGGAGGTTTTGAGCCTGAACAGGCTTACATTGTACATTTTATAGCCATTGCCATTGGCCACCTTAATCATTCCAATATCAAATTATCGTGGGGTCCTTTTAAATATCTATTAAATAATCCCGTGATGCATTTATATCATCATGCTTATAAATTACCTGAGGGTAAATTTGGAGTTAATTTTGGTATTAGCCTTAGTCTTTGGGACTATATCTTTAAAACAAACTACATCCCTGAAGAGAGTGGACAAGTTCTTTTAGGCTTTGAAGGGGACGAAGAAATTCCCACTAGCTTTTGGAAACAAATAACCTTCGGTTTTGGAAAATCAAAACCGAAGGATTTATAATTCTAATTATTCTACTACTACATTGAATGTTTGTGCAATATCGGTCTCTCCTCCTGCATCGGAAAGGGTACCATCATTTGGTTTTTTCGGCTCATGACGTAAGGTTACCTGTAAAGTACCGTTCCCAGCGTCTCCGGTAGTTAAAGTGAACAAAATTCCCAAGGGATTTCCGTCACCATCTTCGTCGGCATAATCAGCACTAGTTAAGCCACCTGTTGTAGCAAAGAAAAACTGGTGTTCATCATCTTCTTCAGCAACTTCTAAGGTTACATCTTCAGCGGGAGTTTCCGTCTCGTTCAACAGTTCTATGCTTCCAGCATATACAGTGTTGGCAGCCAAATTACCTGATATATCAATTATAGGAGCGTTAGGACCGTCACCATCTAAATCTTGTGATTGTAAGGTAATGTTTCCACTTGCCGCTGTGAGTGTTATGTTCATGGTGGTAATAACTTCTTCCTCGTCCACTGCTTCCGGGTCGTCGTCGTCATTGGAGCAGGAGAATGTAAGTAGTCCTACTGTCAAAAGTGCAAGCACTGTTTTTGCATTGAAATTCATGTTTAAATTAGCAATTGTTTTCATAAAGGATTTAATTTAAATTAATAATTATAGATTAGACGTAAACTTATATTCCTACCTAAATCATCAACGAAATAGCGTTGGCGATTTAAATAGTCTCGGTAATTTGTGTTTAATAAATTAGTGGCTCTTAAGCCTATTTTAAAATCGTTATCATTGGTTATGGTAAATGATGTTTCTATATCCAAGGCCAGTAAGTGGTAAGCTTCTGGTGGCGTATTAATGTTCAGCGCTACCTCTTGTTGTTGCTGTGGTGAAAAAACTTGAATATTCGGTGGGAACCTTTGTTGCTCAAAAACATACTGACTTTCCAAAGAGATGTTCAGGTTCTTCAACTTAGAATTGATATAACTTATAACGTTACTTAAGTTAGCGGCGGGAATATTGATCAATGGAATATCGGTTTCCCTATCCGTTCCGCGAACCCACGAAAATTTATGGTCCGTTCTAATTGCGGAAGACCATTTACTATATATAGCGGCATCTATTCCTAGAAGTTGGGCATTGGTTTGGCGGTATGACCACACTGGGAAGGCACCTCGTATGGTAAACTCTACTTCTGTTGGTTCCAAAATTATAAAATCGTTTATACTGTTAAGGAATGGCGCAATAGTATAACCCCAGTTATTTCCTGTCTTTTCAAGAGATACCGATATTTTAGAAGCGGATTCACTTTTAATCCTTAAATCCCCGAGTTCTATCCGAGCTGCAGAGTGGTGGAGGCCATCGCTGAACAATTCTGATGGGTTTGGTGCTCTTTGTGAAAAGGAGTAGTTTAAACGAACAAGATCATTACTTCTAAAATTATATTTTAATCCTCCTGTAGCTGACACATTGTGATAATCAAAAATTGGATTGGTCAATAATTGGGTGCCTAAATCATCTATCACCAAATCATCAAAATCAACATCATAACCACGTTCTTCCCAGCGAGATGTCCTGTAGAACTTCTTAGCATTTATGCGAGTAAAGTCATATCGTAAACCTGCATCGAACGTGATTTGAGGATTAATTTCATATTCAGCAATAGAAAAAATACCAAAATCATATTTGTCATAATCAGGTATGAGTCTTCTAACACCGGTCGCCGGATTGGCAAAATTAGATTGATACCTGCCTAAAAGCCCAATTTTGAGGTCTACATCTTTGTTGGAGTCAATTTTTATGTCAGTAGATAACGAATGCGTCGTAAGCCTTAAATCTATTGATGCTTTGTTGGCATCATCACCAACACGCACATCATATTCCAATCTGCGGTTTCTTTGAAAATCATACTGTACGGACCATTTTCCTAAACCCTCGAAACGTCTATAATAGTTTAGTTTTCCAAGATGATGGGTTACTTCTTGATTGGGTCTAATGATGTCATAACTAAAGTTATTGATAATACTTGGCTCTTCGCTATTAATTGCTTCTATTAGGTCATCTACGTTACCAATATGTGAGGCTCTTAAAATTCCTATATCGGAATCAAATAGTGAGTAGTAGGCTTCCCATCCCTGAACGAAGTCACGTTTACCTATCGTAAAAGCAATACCTTTTTCTTGAATACCCGTATTGGACAATAAGTAGTCGGGCGCCTCCAAGTCACCTAACCTTTTGTAGGAACCTTGTCCTTTTATGTATAACCCGGATTTATAAGATTTTACCAAAGTAGAAGTTAAGTTGCCGCCACGACCATTGGAAAAGAGGTTCATCTGGGTTTTCCCATAGAGTGAATCACTTCGGATTACCGCCAAAGGATTCATAATAATAACACCACCAATAGCATCTCCGCCGTATTCCAATGCTGCAGCACCTTTAATTATACTAATGTTCTGATTGGCATTGATATCCACATTTGGCGCGTGTTCTTCCCCCCATTCCATATCTTGCATACGAACATTATTGTTCAGTATAAGTATTCTACTTCCGTTAAGGCCTTGTATCACAGGTTTTACAATGTTTGCTCCCGTATTTAACGAGGAAACGCCGGTCATTGTCTTTAAGGCATCACCCAAACTAGCCCCACTGAACTTTTCTACATCTTCTAAGCGTAGTCTGTCTTCTTGAGCAGATGTCGTAACATTGTCCGCAGTGCCGGTAACCTTAACCTCATCCAACTCCTCTAAATGATGTTCCAATCTGATTTTTTCATAGGTATCACCCTTGATTCTAACAGTTTTAAATTGTGACTTACAATCCGGGTGTGATACCTCTAGTTCTATAACACCATTGCAGACATCTTTAAAGGTGAATTTGCCTTCGGCCGAGGAAATGAGTTGTTTGGAGGTGCCCGTAATGGTCACAGTAGCACCGGACAAGGGACTATTGTCATGAAAATCGACAATCTCCCCTATTAAAATGGAGCTACATTCTTGAGCCATTAGGGTATTACCAAATGCAAAGGCAATAAATAGAAGTATACTATATTTCATTAAAAAGTAATTACGCTTAAATAAGTCAATGAAGACGCATTGACCATAACTTGTTCGTGCAGATTACCCTACTTGCGGGGGTGGTCTACCAAAGAAGCTATTGCGTAAGAAGAAAGAAGAAATAGTTATGTCTTTAATGACCGGTTGTTCATTAAAAGCACATAAAGGTACTGTGGTAGTACTTGCTAGTGGTACAGGTACAATAAAATCTATATCCGGATTCTCAATAGCCAAATCGCAGATAGCGCAGTTCTCAACGGAGTCTTGAGTAGTATCTTCATGGGTATAGACGTGGAAAGACGATACTTTAAGTACCATCAAAGCAAACAATAGGAATGCTATACTATTTGAAATAAATTTCTTTTCCACATTGCGAAAATAAAGAAAGCGACAGATATTTTTGTTAAAGAAAACTTAACTCTTATCCTTCAGTAGAAAATTCAGCCCCATTCTGCCCAACATTTTCTTTTCAAAAGCCCAAAAGAATTTAAACTGACCAAATAACCAACCATATATCACAAGTAATAGTTGATAAAAGGGGAATATGAGTAAAATGCGCAAAATCCAATACAAGGTTTGACCCCACCATTCTTGTGCGAAGTTACCTTTATCCATTCCAATAAAAGAAAGGAACGGCTTTGCGACATAAACAGAGGAAGAACCTGTAATAGCAAAAACGATAAATATAATAATCAGCTGAAAATTACTTGTAATTCCCCAGCGTTCCTTTAATTTTTCCATGGCTTTCTAAAGCAGGTAAAGGTACTTCTTAAATGCGAGGAACAAAAGGTCCTAAACGCTGGTTATATTTCCTTTGAAAAAAAATAAAGTAATTGTATAATTTATAATTAACCTCGTAACCATAGTCTATGCCGGGTTTATAATCTATTTGCATTAAATATAGGTTTGGGTCGTAATTATTCGGTGTCATCGCTCTTTGATTCCAATTTAGCACTAATAACTGATTTCGATTCTCTAAGAAGGTTTTGGAATAGTAGCCTTCTGGTCTAGCAATGGAGTTTAACCATGTATAGAAACCTGGGTCGATGATAATAATCTCATATTCCGTTTCTTCATTGGAAATTTTAACGGTATCGCCCTCGACAGCCGCAAAAGCTTTTTTTTCTTCTTCTGAGATGGTTAGGGATTCTTTAGAGCTTCCGCAATTGGATACTAAAAGAAGACCTGTAAAAATCGTTAGAACTGTGAAGATTTTTCTCATTGTTATTTTCTTTTTCATCCCCTTAAGATACAAAAAAAGCCATTTGCTATTGCAAATGGCCTCTGTTAAAATAAGTTAAGAATTTTATTTACCGAATAATCCACCAAGAAGACCACCTAGCCCCCCTTTTTTCTTATTACTTCCCATAACCATACCTGCTACGTCGTCCAGAATACTTCCATCTCCATCCGCATCTAACAAAGTAGTAATTAGGCTTTGGTTTTCTTGAGGTTGACCACCAAGCATACTACCCAACAGGGCGTTCATTCCGTTTGAGTCGCTAACGTTGCTTTGAGCCGTTTGCTTTCCTAAGAAGCCCATTACAATTGGAGCGGCTATTTTCAATATTTGGGCTACTGAACCTGCGTCCAAACCAGATTTCTGGCTAAGCGCATTTTCTACTTGTGGCTGTTTGTTTCCGAAAACGTGACCTAGTATTCCTGCACCGTCCTGCAATACGGAATCATCAACACCACCTCCAAAAAGACTTCCCAAGTCATTTAGAATGCTACCGTCATGTTTTCCGGATAAGGCACTCATTAACCCCGCAGCTCCATCCGGAGAGGAAACGTTCTTTTTCATAGCTCCTAAAAGTAAGGGCATTGCCATGCTCAATACATCTGCTGTCTTATTTTCTGGCTGTTGTGTCTGACCAGCAACTCCGCTTATTAATTGTTTGCCCATTGGGCTGTTTAGTAAATCTAGTAATCCTGACATTTTATTAGTTAATTTAATGTTTAGTGCGTAATGTACAAAAAAAGACTTTGAAAACGTTAAACAGCTATTTTAACAATTTGGTTATTTGTGCTGCTAACTCCAATCCTATCCTATCCTGCGCCTCTCCTGTAGCGGCACCAATGTGCGGTGTAAGCGAAATACTAGGATGCATTAAAATACGTATTTCCGGACTAGGCTCTGATTCAAAGACATCTAGACCGGCAAAGGATACTTTCTTATTTTCTATAGCATCGATTAGGGCGACTTCATCAATAACCCCACCTCTTGCCGCATTTATTATTCCAACACCGTCCTTCATCATTTCAAATTCCTTGGCCCCTATGACATAGTCTTTTTGAGCAGGAACATGAGTCGTAATGAAATCTGAATTTTGAAGTAACGATTCCTTATTCGTACTTTTTAGTTGGAAGTCAATTTTTTGGTCATCAAAGAACGATAACTGCAACTTGCATTCTTCGAGGTAAGGATCGTGATAAATCACCTTCATTCCCGCGCCAAGCGCAATTTTCGCTGTGGCTTGACCAATTCTGCCAAATCCTATGATACCAAGAGTGCTGCCTCTTAGCTCCCTACCTTTTCCGTAAGATTTTTTAAGTTGTTTAAACTTGGTGTCTCCATCTAGCGGCATGTTTCGGTTTGCATCGTATAGAAACCGCACTCCACCGTATAAATGCGCAAAGACCAGTTCCGCAACGGATGAAGATGACGCTGCCGGAGTATTGATAACGTGAATCCCTTTGCTCTTTGCGTAAGTCACATCAATATTATCCATACCTACGCCTCCACGACCAATTAGTTTTAAACCCTTGCAAGCGTCTATAAGGTCTTTTCTTACTTCTGTGGCGCTTCTCACCAAAAGACCAGTTACCTTTTTTTCGTTGATAAAGTTGGACAGCTGCTCCTTAGCCACATTGGTGGTGAAAACCTCAAAACCTTCTTTTTCTAAAGCTGTTATTCCTGACTGCGATATTCCGTCGTTTGCTAGAATCCTCATGACTATCCCTTACGTTCCATTTCACTCATTACATCTACCAAAACACCTACGCTATCTAAGGACAGAGCGTTATACATACTTGCTCTGTAACCACCCACTGAGCGATGACCATTTAAACCATTGATACCCGCTTCGTAAAGCATGTTGTCAAAGGTCTCTTTTAAAGCTTCGTCGGTGATGTTGAAAGTGGCATTCATTAAAGAGCGGTCGGCCTTACTGGCATAACCTTCGAAAACAGGATTTAAATCAATTTCCGAATAGAGGAGTTGTGCCTTCTTTTCATTGATTTCTTCAATTGCAGAAATACCTCCTATATTTTTCAGCCATTCTAAAGTAAGCATAGAAGTATAAACGGGAAAAACCGCTGGCGTATTGAACATGCTATCCTTACCAATGTGAACTTGATAATCTAACATTGATGGTATTTTTCGGCTAACTTTACCTAAAACGTCCTCTTTGATAACAACTAAAGTTGTACCGGCCGGACCCATATTCTTTTGGGCCCCAGCGTAAATTAAATCGAACTGTGAAAAGTCTAGTGTTCTAGAAAAAATATCCGAACTCATATCACAGACTAGCGGTGCATCCGTCTTTGGAAACTTCTTTATCTGTGTGCCGAAAATAGTGTTATTAGAGGTTAGATGTAGATAATCTAGCCCGTCAGGAACGGTATATCCCTTTGGGATATAATTGAAATTCTCATCTTTTGATGACCCAACCTCAATAATTTCACCGAACAATTTCGCTTCCTTTATGGCTTTGTCACTCCAAGTTCCCGTATTCAAATAACCAGCTTTTTTCTCTAAAAGATTGTAGGCCACCATGAGAAATTCCATACTTGCCCCACCATGTAAGAATAAAGCTTTATAACCCGTTCCCTCCAGGCCTAGCAATTCTAAGGCCAAAGCTCTGGCTTTCTCCATTACGGCGACAAAATCCTTACTACGATGTGATATTTCTATTAATGAAAGTCCGGAACCGTTGAAATCCATTACTGCTTCTGATGCTTTGAGCAGCACTTCTTTTGGTAAAATACAGGGTCCGGCACTAAAATTATGCTTCTTCATTGTAATTATAATTTAAGATGTTAAAGGTCAGGAATTTGAAGATAAGAACGGTGATGTATTCAAAAATTTTCTAGGATGTTTTTAACAGGAATTCAACAGTGTCTATTCCATCCGCATAGTCGGACAGTGAGGGGCTTTGTGTTTTTCCAAACGGAATTTCCGCTGTTGTGAACCCGGAAGCGACTACGCACTGAATAGCTTCCGCATCCTTCTGAAGTCGTTCTTTGACAGTGGCCTTCGAATCATAAGTTTCATAAAAAACCGAGGCAATGGGTGAGGCGTGACTTTTATCTTCCTTCAGAAGTAAAAATCCGTTATCCAGAATTTTAAATTCGCTCATTAAGTAAACGGCCTTGTTATAATCGTAGTTATTGGCATACTTGGTTTGGTTTACAATGTCCCTGTATCTGAACATCGCCTTAAAGAATTTATCAAAATCATAGTCCTTGGGTACAAACAGTTTAGAAACACTTCTACATCCTAAACCATAATACCTGAAAATATCCTCACCAAGTGCCTCCAACTGAGCATTTGTTTCATTCCCGTTTAGCACAGCTACAGAATTTCTATTCTTTCTAATGATATTCGGTTTTTTACCAAAGTAATATTCAAAATATCGAGCTGTATTATTGCTTCCTGTTGCTATCACCGCATCAAAGTCGGTCAAGCGCCCCTCAGTAAAGGTGATGCTATCTTTAAAAGAAGTTTCTATATCAATTAAGTATTTTGCTATAAGCGGAATAAGCAAGGTGTCATTACTGGATAGTTTTATAATTGCTTTGTTTCCGGTAATCAATACGGAAAGCAAATCGTGAAAACCGACCAAGGGAATATTACCGGCCATAATCAGTGCAACCTGTTTGGTTTTATTCTTTCTTAAATCGTAAGAAGCTAACCATGTCTCTAAATTTTCTCGGGTCAAGATTATACCCCACTGCTTAAAAGCGAAAAGTACGTTCTCTCTGGTAAACCAGCCGTTATGATGGCGAACGCTATCGGCAACTTCGTTGAATTTGTTAATCCATTTGCTATGCGTGGTTTCAGCTACCTGCCCGTTAGATGTAAAATCACAAAATAAGCGGAGAAATTCTCCAAGTTTAACAAAAGCTTCTACGTTGGGGTTGGACTTGGTCATTATATTTGTAAAAGGAAGTATTAGGAATTACCTTTGTGCAAAAATAAGCATGTCCAGAACTTTTTTGGATATTTCATAAGAAAAAGAAAATCATGGCTATTATAATAACAGACGAATGTATCAATTGTGGGGCATGTGAACCAGAATGTCCTAACACGGCAATCTATGAAGGTGCTGATGAATGGAGATACAGTGATGGTACTTCTTTAGAAGGAGACGTGGTACTGCCAAACGGAAAGGCCGTAAACGCCGATGTGGTCCAAGAACCGATAAGTGATGAAGTATATTATATTGCGCCGGATAAGTGTACGGAATGCATGGGCTTCCATGAAGAACCGCAATGCGCCGCTGTTTGCCCAGTAGACTGTTGTGTGCCGGACGAGGATAATGTAGAAACGGAAGAGGTCCTGTTAGGGAAACAGGCTTTTATGCATCCAGATGGATAATAGTAAGATATAAAGTAAAAATTTTCTAGCTCGATGTTTATCATCGAGCTTTTACTTTTTAATAGATTCCAAAACCTTTTTATAAAAATTTATCCCATCAATTGAACTTGATAAGGTGTTATTTCTTGAAGTAAAAACTATATTTGCACGCTAAAATAAGCTCTGATATGAAAGCAGGTATCGTAGGATTGCCAAACGTAGGGAAGTCAACGCTCTTCAACTGTTTGTCCAATGCAAAAGCACAAAGTGCAAATTTTCCATTCTGTACCATTGAACCGAATATAGGTGTTGTGAATGTGCCGGATACAAGGTTAGAAAAGTTAGAGGAATTGGTAAACCCTGAAAAAGTGATTCCTGCAACGGTTGAAATAGTTGATATTGCAGGACTGGTCAAGGGAGCAAGTAAGGGCGAGGGACTCGGGAATCAGTTTCTTGGGAATATTCGGGAAACGGACGCTATTTTACATGTACTACGTTGTTTTGATAATGATAATATTGTTCATGTTGATGGTAATGTTAACCCAATAAGGGATAAGGAGACCATTGATATGGAGCTGCAGCTAAAAGACTTGGAGACGGTAGATAAAAAATTGGACAAAGTAAAAAGAGCTGCTAAGACCGGAAACAAGGAAGCACAGAAAGAAGAGGCAGTACTATTGGCCATCAAGTCAGGTTTAGAAGCGGGTACTTCTGTCAGAGCGGTGACCATAAATAAAGAAGACAGATTAGATTATGTGACGCCGTTACAATTTATTACGGACAAACCTGTGATGTACGTTTGTAATGTGGATGAAGATGCCGCGGTGAATGGGAATGCTTACGTTAATAAGGTCAAGGAAGCTGTAAAGAATGAAAATGCGGAGGTGGTAGTGCTAGCGGTAGGGACTGAGGCCGATATTACCGAATTGGAAACTTATGAGGAACGCCAGATGTTCCTAGAAGATTTAGGCTTGGTGGAGCCCGGTTCCGCAAAACTGATTCGTGGTGCTTATAAATTATTAAACTTGGAAACCTATTTTACCGCCGGCGAAAAAGAAGTACGTGCTTGGACAATTCCTGTTGGAGCTACTGCTCCACAAGCCGCTGGGGTTATACATACGGACTTTGAAAAAGGTTTTATCCGAGCGGAAGTCATCGCTTATGAGGATTATGTGACCTTTGGTAGCGAGGCCAAGGTTAAAGAAGCTGGTAAAATGCGTGTCGAAGGCAAAGAGTATGTCGTTAAGGATGGTGATGTAATGCACTTTAGGTTCAACGTATAAGGATGTAAGCTTTTGCCCGATTCCTATGTTTTTTACGAAGCTTTGAACAAAAATACCTGTAGGTACTGCAGTTTATGGAACTAAGTACGCATAATTGATATCAACAAAATCGTTGATTCCATTGTTAATTACTTTACCAAAGAGGGGTTTTATCTTTTTGATAGTCGTGCTATCTTTAGCAACACTTTCATAATTTTTAGTTAAATGTCCCAAAACACCAAGTATACAGAAGATAATATACGTTCGCTAGACTGGAAAGAACACATTCGTCTTCGTCCAGGGATGTATATAGGAAAACTAGGTGACGGTTCTTCCGCAGATGACGGTATCTATATTCTCTTAAAGGAAGTTATCGACAACTGTATCGATGAATTTGTGATGGGTTCGGGAAAGACCATTGAAATCGTCATAAAGGATAAGACGGTAAAAGTGCGCGATTATGGTCGTGGTATTCCACTAGGGAAAGTGGTGGACGTTGTTTCTAAAATGAATACCGGTGGAAAGTACGATAGTAGGGCCTTTAAGAAATCAGTAGGATTAAACGGAGTCGGTACAAAAGCGGTCAATGCCCTATCCAGTTTTTTTGAAGTACAGTCCTCGCGTGACAATCAAGTTAAAACTGCTCAGTTCAGTTGTGGTAATCTAGAGCATGAAGAAGGACCCATGGACAGTTCTAAACGAAAAGGTACCAAGGTTACTTTTATCCCGGATGAAACTATTTTCAAGAACTACAAGTACCGTAATGAATACGTTGAGCGAATGCTCAAAAATTACGTTTACCTTAATCCCGGGTTAACGATTATTTTCAACGGCGAAAAATTCCATTCTGAAAATGGATTGAAAGACCTTTTAGAGGACAATAACAATGTTGAGGATATGTTGTATCCCGTTATCCATTTAAAAGGTGATGACATTGAAGTAGCCATTACACATAGTAAGACCCAATATAGCGAGGAGTACCACTCCTTTGTTAACGGACAACACACCACCCAGGGTGGTACGCACCAAGCCGCTTTTAGGGAGGCAATCGTAAAGACCATTAGAGATTATTATGGCAAATCTTATGATGCCTCCGATATACGAAAGAGCATCATTTCGGCCATAGCCATAAAAGTCACGGAACCCGTTTTTGAGAGTCAGACAAAAACCAAATTAGGCTCCACCGAGATGGGAGGGGATTTTCCTACCGTGCGCAGTTATATCAATGATTTTATCGGGAAATACCTAGATAATTACCTTCATAAGAATCCAGAGACGGCAGATAAATTGCAGCGCAAGATTATCATGGCGGAAAAGGAACGCAAGGAACTATCGGGTATTCGTAAGCTTGCTAAGGACCGCGCAAAAAAAGCCAATCTCCATAATAAGAAATTAAGGGATTGCCGTGTGCATTTGGGCGATATGAAGAAAGATAATCGCCTGGATAGTACTTTGTTTATAACGGAGGGTGATTCCGCCTCTGGTTCCATTACCAAATCCAGAGATGTGAATACCCAAGCTGTTTTCAGTCTAAGGGGCAAGCCTTTGAATTCCTATGGGATGTCTAAAAAAATAGTCTACGAGAACGAGGAATTCAACCTTCTTCAAGCAGCCTTGAATATTGAAGAGTCCATGGAAGACCTACGTTACAACAATATCGTTATCGCTACGGATGCCGATGTAGATGGAATGCATATTCGATTGTTGTTGATAACCTTCTTTTTGCAATTTTTTCCCGAGTTGATAAAAGAGAATCACTTGTACATTTTGCAAACACCTCTTTTTAGGGTTAGAAACAAAAAGGAAACCATTTATTGCTACAGCGATGAAGAGCGCCAAAATGCGATTAACAAACTGTCCGGAAAGCCGGAAATTACACGTTTTAAAGGATTGGGAGAAATATCTCCGGACGAATTCAAACATTTTATAGGGGATGATATTAGATTAGAGCCGGTAATGTTGGACAAGGCCATGTCCATAGAAGAACTATTGAGTTTTTACATGGGTAAGAATACTCCCGATAGACAAGAGTTTATCATTGAGAACCTAAAAGTTGAGGTGGATTTAATCGAAGAAAAATAATTACAAATAGAATAAATACGATTCCTTCTGAATGGAAGAAAATGAAGAACTGAACGAGGAACAGTTAGATAATACCTCATCCGAAGGGACATCTGGAGAAGAAACTACCGAAGCGCTTACCAGGGTTACCGGGATGTACAAGGATTGGTTTTTGGATTACGCGTCCTACGTAATCCTAGAGCGTGCCGTGCCTGCAATTGAAGATGGTTTTAAACCCGTGCAGCGCAGAATCATGCACTCTTTAAAAGAATTGGACGATGGGCGTTACAATAAAGTGGCCAATGTTGTAGGGCACACCATGCAGTATCACCCACACGGCGATGCCAGTATAGCGGACGCTATGGTACAAATAGGTCAAAAAGACCTTTTGATAGACACGCAAGGAAACTGGGGTAATATTTTAACAGGGGATAGGGCTGCTGCCTCCAGATATATAGAAGCACGTTTATCCAAGTTTGCCCTAGAAGTAGTGTTCAGTCCTAAAATTACTGAATGGCAACAATCCTACGATGGTAGAAAAAAGGAACCGGTAAACCTTCCCGTAAAGTTTCCGCTTTTGTTGGCACAGGGAGCGGAGGGGATAGCCGTCGGACTTTCTACAAAAATTCTCCCCCATAATTTTATTGAGCTCATCGATGCGTCCGTTAAACATTTAAAGGGACAGCGTTTTACCATAGTTCCGGACTTTCCAACATCTGGAATTATAGATGTAACCAATTATAACGACGGACTAAGGGGAGGTAAGATTAGGGTGCGTGCAAAAATTTCTCAACAGGATAAGAACACGCTAGTTATCAACGAGATACCTTATGGAACTAATACTTCTTCTTTAATAGATTCAATTTTAAAAGCCAACGACAAGGGAAAAATTAAAGTAAAAAAGATAGAGGATAATACCGCGGCCGATGTTGAGATTTTAGTACATCTTCCTTCTGGAATTTCTCCCGATAAAACCATAGATGCTCTTTATGCTTTTACAGCTTGCGAATCGTCCATATCGCCATTAGGTTGTATTATTGAAGATAATAAGCCCCTATTTATTGGTGTAACTGAGATGTTAAAGCGCTCTACCGATGCTACCGTAGAATTATTGAAACAGGAGTTGGAGCTTCAGCTCTCAGAACTTGAGGAGCAATGGCATTTTGCGTCATTGGAACGTATTTTCATAGAAAACAGAATTTACCGGGACATAGAGGAAGAAGAGACTTGGGAAGGCGTCATAAAAGCTATTGATAAAGGTCTTAAACCTCATACAAAGCATTTGAGAAGAGCCGTTACCGAGGAGGACATTGTACGATTAACGGAGATACGTATCAAAAGGATTTCCAAATTTGATTTGGATAAGGCGCAACAACAATTAGACTCTTTGGAAGAGAAAATAGCGCAGGTAAAGCACCATTTGGCCCATCTTATTGATTTTGCCATAGATTATTTTAAGAATCTTAAGGCTACCTACGGTAAAGGGCGCGAGCGTAAATCAGAGATTCGTGTTTTTGATGATATCGAAGCTACTAAAGTGGTTATTAGAAACACCAAACTATATGTGAATAGGGAGGAAGGTTTTGTAGGTACCTCGCTAAGGAGGGACGAATACGTAACGGATTGCAGTGATATTGATGATATTATCGTTTTTACCAAAGACGGTAAAATGCAGATTACCAAAGTTGATGCTAAAACGTTCATTGGCAAGAATATTATCCATGTTGCCGTTTTTAAGAAAAAAGACAAGCGAACTACTTACAATTTGATTTACAAAGACGGCAAAGGCGGAGCTACCTATATAAAACGTTTTAACGTTACCTCTGTGACTAGGGATAAGCCTTACGACTTAACGGCTGGAAGTCCTAATTCTCAAGTACTTTATTTCTCCGCAAACCCCAATGGAGAAGCGGAAGTGGTTACAGTAAATTTAAGACAGGCCGGAAGCATTAAAAAACTAAAATGGGATATTGATTTTGCGGACGTTCTAATTAAAGGAAGAGGTTCCAAAGGGAATATCGTAACAAAGTACACTGTAAAACGAATTGAACTCAAGGAGAAAGGCGTATCCACCTTAAAGCCTAGGAAAATATGGTTCGATGACGTGGTGAGGCGTCTAAACGTTGATGGTAGGGGAGAATTAATTGGGGAGTTCAGGGGTGATGACCTTTTGCTGATCGTTACGCAGAAGGGAATCGTCAAAACGATTGCCCCCATCTTAACCTCTCGCTTTGATGACGATATGATCGTTTTGGAGAAATGGAATCCTACAAAGCCCTTATCGGCCATTTATTGGGAAGGAGAAAAGGAACGCTACTATGTAAAGCGTTTCCTTGTAGAGAACGAGCATAAAGAAGAACTCTTCATCTCTGACCATCCTAAGTCCTATTTAGAATTAATCTCAACGGACTGGAGGCCAGTAATTGAAATAGAATTCCCAAAACCTAGAGGTAAAGAAGCAAAGGAAAGCCTTCAAATAGAAGTAGAAAGTTTTATTTCAGTTAAAGGTATAAAAGCACTTGGAAATCAATTGATTACAGAAAAAGTAAAGCATATTAATTCGTTAGAACCACTGCCCTTTGAAGAGGTGAAGTTAGATAAGCCCGCAGATATGGAAGTCGTAGGTGAGGAAGACGTATCGGTGGACACCAAAGGAGAACCGGACACTACTAAGAAAAAGGACTCTCCCGATAAAGGTAATGATGGCGATGAAGGTCAAATTACCTTATTTTAATACTATGAAAAAGCTTTTTCAGGACTTTAAGAATTTTGCGGTCAAAGGTAATATGATAGATATGGCTATCGGTATTATCATAGGTACTGCATTCAATAATGTAGTCAACACCTTGGTGAAAAAAGTGGTCATGCCACCCCTGTCTTTGTTGACGGACGATGTTAATCTAATCAACAAAAAATGGGTTTTAAGGGTTGCATCGGAAGGTGTTGAAGAGGTGGCAATAGGCTATGGTGAATTTTTGGAGGTGCTTATTGATTTTTCTATTATCGCTTTTACCATTTTCATTGTGCTTAAATTCATCAACAAATTCAAGAACAAGGCAGAAGATCCTGAGAATAAAGAAGTTGAAACCCCTAAACAGATTCAGCTTTTATCTAATCTGGAGAAGCTAATGAAGGAGCAGAACCAAATTTTACAAAATAGAAAAGACCTATGAGCCTGTTTAACAATAGCCGTTGTATGCGGTTTCATATGGCTTTAAAGGTTAAACAAGTTACATTGTAGTGGCATTAATACCTATATTTAGCAAAAAATTGAAATAGAGAATGGATTTAACAAACCCCCTCATTTACGGAGTACCCTGTTTTATAGCCCTTATTTTATTAGAATTAACCTATAGTCATACTCATGGCGATGAAGATCTCTATGTTTGGAAAGATCTTATGGCCAGCGGTGCAATGGGCATTGGTTCTGCTATCTTAGGTCCGTTGATTAAGCTTACGGTACTTATCGTTGTTTTCAATTTTACGTATGAATTATTTAATCCTTTAGTAGATGGTGTTCGCACCAATATCATGGGTTATGAGTCTTTTGGTTACGCATGGTACGTTTTTGTATTGTGTCAGCTGGCCGATGACTTTACCTATTATTGGTTCCATAGGGCCAACCATGAAATCCGTGTGCTGTGGGCGGCGCACATTGTGCACCATTCTTCTGATCATTTTAATTTAGGTACCGCCATACGAAATGGCTGGTTTACTTTACTATATAAGCCATTCTTTTACATGTGGATGCCTGCTGTCGGTTTCCCTGTAGAGGTAGTTATATTTGCCCTGGCGATAGAGTCTTTTTGGCAGTTTCAGTTACATTCTAAATACGTTCCTAAAATGGGCTGGGTGGAGAAAATTTTCAATACACATACCATGCATCAAGTGCATCATTCTCAAAACGTAGAATATCTTGACAAAAATCATGGTGGATTCCTCAATATCTTCGATAAGATATTTGGTACTTGGAAAGAATTGGATGATGACGTAGATGTAAAGTTTGGTGTTATCCATGCTCCTCAATCCTATAATCCCTTGGTAATTCTAACACACGAATTCAAGGATATTTGGGCAGATGTAAAAAAGGTAGATAAGCTTTCCCACAAATTGATGTATATTTTTGGCCCTCCAGGTTGGAGCCATGACGGTAGTACCATGACCGTAAAACAACAGCAACGACTATTCAATAAGCAAAAAGCAGAGAATCCTGAAATGGCGTTTAGTAGACCCAATTAAAAACAGGTTCTTACTTCCGGAACCCAATAGATATTGTCTTTTAATTATCCTAATCGGTAAGATAGACGGAATTATAAGCCACGTTCGCGACTCATTACTTTGATGTAGTCTCTTTCAATAACTAGTGAGTTATTTTAATTGAAAGTCCTGATGTCTTAGATTATTTTCAAGATAGAGCCTAAGAGTTCTTCTTGTTTTTCTTCGTCCGTAAATCAAAGAATTCAACCATTAAGGAGAAGGCTATTGCAAAATAAAGGTATCCTTTTGGGATGACACCCACTTCGTTTCCAAAAACAATCAGGTGACTTAAATGTGCAGCCTCTGCGATGAGCATAAACCCAATCAATATTAAGAAGGATAGTCCTAAAATCTGAACTGAGGGATGTCTGTTCACGAAATCACCAACGGGATTAGCGAAGAGCATCATAATGACAACGGAGATCACTACGGCTATTATCATTAGAATTAGGGCGTCATTTGGGTTTGGTGATATACCGTTAGTCATTCCAATGGCGGTCAAAATAGAATCGAAAGAGAATACGATATTAATTACGGTGATTTGTATAATAGCTTTTGTTAGGGTATTGCCTCTGGCATTGGTCACTTCTCTCTCGTCATGACCCCGGTCTTCTACTTTTTCATGGATTTCCTTTGTGCTTTTGTACAATAAGAACAGACCACCGGCAAACAATATGACGGACTGTCCACTGATGCCACCGGTAATCCAATCTCCATCAATGACCCAGAACGGTTTTTTCATAGCAGTGAGCATCGAAATTCCGAATAATAACACAATACGCATCACCATGGCGAGCACAAGACCTATGTTGGTGGCTTTTTTACGTTGACTTTCTTCTAGTTTTCCCGCCGCAATGGAAATGAAGATTATATTATCTATACCAAGAACAATTTCAAGAAAGGTCAATGTCAATAATGCGATCCACGCATCCGGGCTAGTGAAAATTTCAAGCATGATTAGTTGGTTTTATAAGCTGTGCCAGTTTTTACTATAAGTTTTTTATTAGGGTCTTTTACCGCATTTTTGTACTCAAAGGTATAAGAACTATCGGTGGTAGTTATGATTTTGTATTGGATGCCTACTTTGCTTTCCAGGTCCTGTAGAACAAATTCGCAATCGTTGAACCATCTGATGGTAGCGCTATCGATTTTATTATCGAAATAGTCTACACTGTATTTTTCACCTCTAACAAACTTACCTGTTTTTAGGCTATCACCAATTTGGTAGTTAAACGTAAAAGTGCCGGTTCTGTAAGTACTGCAATCACGCTTTGGTTGATAGCAAGATGCTATGGAGCATGCGATGATACCTATAAAAAATACTTTTTTTATCATGGCTGCAAATTAACAAAATAAAGAATTGCCACATTTTTTTTGAGCGAAATTATTCTATTCCGGTACTGGCTTAGACTTCCTTGTGCGACTTAAAAGTGCCGTCAGTATAAAAAATGACAATATAATCAATCTTTTTCTCGTCTGAAGCTACTGCATCCAATCTTTTTGTAGGGGAGGATAATCTCATTGTTTTTTCCTTTTCCTGATGCTCGTCATCCACAAGATTACCCTGACCAAATATCAGCCAGTTGATATTGATATCGGGGAAGGCGGTCTTGACCTTTAGTACAAAGTCTAAACTAGGCTTATTACGACCTTTCAATAAATGCGAAATACTAGATCGTTGTACGCCAATCGTATCCGCAAACGTTGCTGGGGATAAATCATAGTGCGCCATGACATTCTCTATCCTATGTACAATCTCTTTTATTTCCATTTCGTTTACAAAAATAAATAATTGTAGTTACAACTACCATTCAGGAATACTAAGTATTTTATAAATCTAAATTATAATTAATATTATAACTTTATGTGAAGTATTTTAAAATATTGATTTTCAATTAATTGATTTACATCATATTGATTAGCGGATATTCTGTAAACAATTCTAGCAACAATCCTTACAGGGTGTTTACAATTGTAAATTTCTTCCGTTGTACTTTTACACTTTCATAAGAAACATGATACTATCAGATAAGGAATACTCCAAAGTTAAGGTAACCACAATTACCGGTCGGTATATAACAAACGAGCATATTCAAGAATTCTTAAACGGGCTACCGGCCTATTTCAAGATACAGGACATCGGTTTGTCAGTTCAAAAGAAAACTATTCAAAGTATCACTTTTGGTACGGGACCAAAACGTATTTTAATGTGGTCACAGATGCATGGGAACGAATCAACGACCACAAAAGCTGTTCTGGACTTTTTGAATTGTATTCAGCTTCAAATAGATGGAGCATCTAGACTTTTGGAAGAATGTACTTTTAAAATGATACCCATATTAAATCCGGACGGGGCTAAAGCCTATACGCGGGTTAATGCCAATGGGGTGGACCTAAACAGGGATGCACAAGAATTATCACAACCAGAAAGTCAACTCCTGCGAAAGGAGTATGAGCAATTTGCACCTCATTATTGTTTTAATCTGCACGATCAACGTACAATCTTTAATGTTGGGGATACCAAATTACCGGCTACCGTTTCCTTTTTAGCCCCTGCTTTTGATGTGGGTCGCAATATTTCGAGCTCAAGAGAAATTAGTATGCTTCTTATAGCTGCGATGAATAAAACCCTACAAAAGCTTATACCAGGTCAAGTGGGCAGGTATGATGACGGATTCAACCCTAATTGTGTTGGAGATGCTTTTCAGATGTCCAATACACCTACTGTGCTTTTTGAGGCCGGGCATTTTTACAATGATTATAAGCGAGAAGAGACCAGGAAGTTTATCTTTTTAGCCCTACTTACCGCAGTGCATGCCATTGCCGAGGATACGTTCAACTCATATACTATAGCAGATTACAGCAAAATCCCTGATAATAATAAGTTCTATTGTGATATTCTCATTAAAAATGCAGGTATTCTAGAAGGTACGCCTTCCAAGACCAACACTAGATATGTATTGTATAAAGAGGTTCTAGAAAACGGTAATATCTCGTTTGAACCTAAGCTCATGACAGCAGAAGACTCGAAAGATGTGCGGTTTGGGCACATAACCAAAGATTGTAACATGACGGAAGATTTACAATGGTTGGCGGATAATGGCATACTTCGATTGATAAAATGAAGGGTTGAATTTTAATTTTCTATACTTTACTTTACGCTTTTGTTAAATAAACTGTGAATTCGTTGAATTTAATTTTATGATTCTCTATTTTTGCCTCAAAATAATGAATTATGGGTAAGGTTAAATTGGATGAGATAGATCACCAGATATTAGATATGTTAATTGATAATACGAGAACTCCTTTTACGGATATCGCTAAAAAACTATTAATATCAGCAGGTACGGTGCATGTTCGTGTAAAAAAGATGGAAGAGGCCGGTATTATTAAAGGTTCTTCCCTTACGTTGGACTATGTAAAGCTAGGTTATGCATTTATAGCCTATGTAGGTATATTTTTGGAGAAAACGCATCAAACCAAATTTGTTTTGGAACGTTTAAATCAAATCCCCAACGTTACCATTGCACACATAACCACAGGTAAATTCAACATTTTTTGCAAAATAAGAGCTAAAGATACCACACATGCTAAAAATATCATTTTTAAGATTGATGATATTGACGGTATCAGCAGAACGGAAACAATGATTTCCTTGGAAGAAAGCTTCAACGATAAAAAACGATTGATGCACACAATATTCAATGAATTGTAAATTGAAAGAATAGAATATTTAAAAAGCTCGATTATTTATGATAATTGGGCTTTTTTATTATCAAGTTTCAAATGAAAAAATCAGAATTAGGTGCCGAAGAGTTCAATCATTTCTATGCAACTTATCTCAATACGCTGGGTGATGTTGACCTTAATGAGGCACTTTTAAAGGGCAGGGATTGGTTTACGAATTTTTTAAGCGAACTCCCCGAGGAAAAATTGCAGCATCGTTATGCTACTGGAAAATGGACTATTGCAGAAGTTTTACTACATCTAATAGATACGGAAAGGATATTTCAATATAGGGCATTTCGTTTCTCTAGGAACGATATGACTGCGTTACCTGGCTTTGAACAGGATGGATATGTGTTGGAAAGTGAAAGCGAAAAAAGAAGTAAAGAAGATATCCATAAGGAATATTTGACCGTAAGGAACGCTACGATTACACTTTTTGAGCAAATGAGTAATAAAAAACTGAAGCGAGTAGGAACCGCTAGTAATATGCCATGGAGTGTTGCGGCATTAGGTTTTGTTATTAGCGGACACCAAAAACATCATGCCAATATTATAACGGAAAGATATTTGTAATTATTCCGAATCGTTGAATTCCTCTTCCTCCGTCGTGAAGCCCATTTCCATTTCTGGAGTAATTTGCTCTGATACCATGGCATCCGCTGGAGTATTTGACTGCAGCTCTTTCTCTATATTTTCTTCGAAATTGGCGATAAAGTTAGAAAGGCTCTGACTTATTTTAACCAAGTAAAGGGTGTCTGATGTTCTTAGCTCTACGGCCTCGACAATATCTCCACTGCCATTTCTAAATGCAATAATATCTTCGTCACCATAACCGTGAGGGTAGGTGTCTAACAGCAATGTTGCTAACTGATGGTCAAGTTTCTTGTAATCTATTAAACGTCTGGTCATAACTAGAATGGTTGTATTGGTTTATAATTCCTTTACCTAAGCTAGTTGTTTTATCCATGGCATATTCTAAAGAGTTGTGAAATCCTTATTTTAGTATATGAACGTTTTATTCCATGTAGTATGCGAATGCATCTTTAAATAATTCTGTAGGAATTTGTACGTCTATTACCGCTTCTCCTATTCCTTTCAATAACACGAAATTGATCTTACCATGAGAATTTTTCTTATCGTATTTCATTAGCTCCAATATCGCATCGATATCCTCGTTCGAAATAGACACTTTTGCAAATGTTTTTAAGAACGTGGTCTTAATTTCTTCCAATTCAGAAGTCTGTAAGCCTGTCAAGCGATTGGACAGGTAGGCTTCCAAAATCATCCCAATAGCAATGGCCTCGCCATGCAGTAGACTCTTTTTCTCTTTGTTCTCTAAAAAATAGGATTCTATAGCATGCCCCAAGGTATGCCCATAATTCAAAACTTTACGAATGTGCTGTTCAGTAGGATCTTGAAGGACTATATTATTTTTGATAACTACCGAAGGATAAATATGGTTCTTCATTTCCTCCAACTCGGAAATCCCTCTTAATTTGTCCCAGTACATGTTGTCTTGAATAAGTCCGTGCTTCAGCATTTCGGAAAAACCACTTTTCATTTGCCGCACTTCCAAGGTGTCCAAAAAATCTGTGATAACAAGGACCATTTCAGGCTGATTAATCACCCCTACTTGATTTTTAAGTGTACCCAAATCTACACCTGTTTTGCCGCCAACAGAGGCGTCTACCATGGACAACAAGGTAGTAGGTACATTTATAAAATGGATACCTCTTTTAAAGGTCGATGCAACAAAGCCTCCTAAATCGGTCAATACCCCGCCACCAAGGTTAATGACTATACTTTTACGGTCGGCCCCTAATTCAGAAAGTGCTTCCCAAACCCCTACACAGGTTTCTATGTTCTTATTGATTTCGCCGGATTCTATTTCAATAATTTCAAAATGATAGTCGCCTTGGATGCGAGACATGAAATTGGGATAGCATAACTCATGCGTGTTTTCATCCACAAGAAGAAAGATGATGGAATACGCCATTTCTTCAAGATGTCCATTTAATGCTTGGTACGCATTTTCGTTAAAATGAACCGCATAAGAATCTGATACTATAGAGTGCATAAAATGTATTGTTGTTAGTACTGGTAAACGATATGAAGGAACAAAATAAAGGTTATTTTTAATCAATAGAATATAAAATCTGTGATTATCTTTATTGGCTTAAGATTTTAATGGATATGAACCCAATTTTTGAGAATACCGCAACAGCATTTTCGTTAAAAACCGATTCTGAACTTGAACGGGCCTATTTCCTTTTTAAAATGATTGCCAATGAACCATTGGTGAAGATGGGCACATTGATGACAAATTTTGCCATAAGGGCCAAACTCCCTGTAGAAGGACTCATTCGTGCTACTGTTTTTGACCATTTTTGCGGGGGTATCAATGAGGAAGATTGCTTGCCCGTGGTCGATAGAATGTGGGAGAAAAAAGTATGCTCGGTACTCGATTATTCGGTTGAGGGTAAGGAGGAAGAAGACCCGTTTGACAATGCTACCCGAATTATTTTAAAGATTCTGGATTTTGTCAAAGAAAAGGAAGCAATCCCCTTTGCCGTTTTTAAGCCTACGGGGTTCGGGAGGTTTGCGCTATATCAAAAGATTAGTGAGCAAAAAGAATTGTCCGATACCGAGAAGGCGGAATGGCAACGTGTGGTCAAAAGATTTGATCAGGTGTGCAAGAAGGCATATGACCTTGATGTAGCATTATTGATAGACGGTGAAGAGAGTTGGATGCAGGATGCGGCGGACGATTTGGTAGAAGAAATGATGCAGAAGTACAACAAAGAAAAAGCTGTAGTTTTCAATACATTACAGATGTACCGATGGGATAGACTGCCCTATCTAAAAGAACTTCAGAAAAGAGCACAGGAAAAAGGATTTAAGATAGGGGTCAAAGTGGTTCGGGGCGCCTATATGGAAAAGGAGAACGAAAGAGCGAAAGAAAAAGGATACCCTACGCCTATATGCGAATCTAAATTGGCAACGGATATTAATTTTGATGAGACCGTAGCCTATATTATTGAAAATTTAGATATCATTTCCATTTTCTCGGGCACCCATAATGAAGAAAGTTGTTACAAGCTTATTGAACTTATGGATAAAAACGGAATAGCGAAGAACAACAACGGTGTTTGGTTTGGGCAATTATATGGTATGAGCGATCATATTTCGTTTAATCTGGCCGCCAATGGTTATAACGTCGCTAAATATTTGCCTTTTGGTCCTGTACGTGATGTGATGCCCTATTTAATACGAAGAGCGGAAGAGAACACTTCTGTTGCAGGGCAGACCACAAGAGAGTTGTCCTTATTAAAAAAGGAGCGTAAAAGAAGAAAGATATAGCCTTACTGCATAGTGGGTTTAATGGACTCGATAGTGGCTTTATCCTTGCAATTTTTCACTTGTAAAGTCAATTCTTTCTTGGCGTATGAACCCTCTACGATATAGGTCTTACAGTTGGCGGATTTTGTATCACTACTACCAAAATCTACATCTCCCTCTGTAAGGATATATCGTATAGCCAAGGTGTCTATACGCTTATTTGCAAGCATTGTCTGCACCTCATCGGAGTAGTAGAATGGTTTGGACCTGATATCCTTTAATGTTCTACAATTTGGAAGGTAACAGAAATAAACGCCTGTTTCGGCTGATTTCTTTTTAAAGAACATGGCTAAGAATACGAGTCCTATGGACATTCCAAATAAGTAAAATCCTAAACGTTTAATGAATGCCATGTTGTAAAATGAAAGTTAGCCTTGCAAAATTATGGCTTTCAGAAGGAGGAGAAAAGAAAGTATAAGGTAATTCTAAAAAATAAGGAAATTAATATCACTGTACTGCAGGTCAAACCACTCTCCGACAGATTTATTGGTCAAAATTCCATGGTACATATACAATCCGTTTCGTAGCCCTTTGTCAAAACGCAGGGAATTTTCCAATCCGCCGTCTTCGCCTATTTTAAGTAGGTAGGGAGTGAAAATGTTGCTAATGGAAACCGATGCGGTCTTGGGGTAGCGCGCCGGAATGTTGGGTACGCCGTAATGTACAACACCGTATTTTTCTATTGTTGGTTTGTTATGGTCCGTTACCTCACTAGTTTCAAAGCAACCACCGGTATCGATACTAACATCAATGATGACGGCACCTTTTTTCATATGTTCGACCATGGTATTGTTAACAATAACCGGTGACCTCCCTTTTCCTCTAGTGGCACCGATTGCTACATCGCATCGTTTTAAGGCTTTTAATAAGTTTTTAGGCTGTATAGTGCTCGTATAGACCGTTTGTTTTAGGTTGGTCTGTATATTTCGGAGTTTGGTTATGGAATTATCGAATATTTTGATATTCGCTCCAAGACCAATTGCAGAACGTGCTGCAAATTCCCCAACGGTTCCCGCACCAATGATGACTACTTCCACTGGTGGTACACCGCTAATGTTACCGAACATAAGTCCGTTTCCTTTGTTACTTGCGGCCATAAGTTCTGCTGCAATAAGCACGGAGGAAATACCTGCTATTTCACTTAGGGAACGCACGGCAGGATATTTACCGTCATCATCACGAATATATTCAAAAGCTATGGCCGTAATCCGTTTTCTGGCAAGCTCTTCAAAATAGGTCTTATCCTGGGTTTTTATCTGTAGCGCAGAAATGATTGTGGTCTGCGGATTAATGATTTCTATTTCCGCCAGGGTAGGAGGCTCCACCTTTAACAGTAAGGGACATGAAAAAACCTTTTTAGTGTCTTTGGTAATTTCACCTCCAGCATTGGTATAGTCTACGTCCGAAAAATTAGCACCCTTACCCGCACCGGATTCTATAAGTACACGATGCCCGTTAGCGGTAATGGCGTTCACTGCATCCGGAGTAAGGCAAATACGTTTTTCTTGATATTGATTTTCTTTGGGTAATCCTATGAATAGTTCTCCTTTTTGCTTTAAAACCTCTAAGGTTTCTTCTTGTGGTAGTAATTGTTGTTTGCTAAAGGGAGAAGTTGGTTGATTCATAGGATAATATTGAACAAGCTCCAATGTAAGGTCTTACGCTCAAATGTACAATTTTTAGGAAATATAAATTTGATGAAGTAGTGCCGAAATGAATTGTGTCTAAAATTTCAAATGTAACCAGTTTTGTAAACGATGCTGTAACTGTTTCAAGGCATTTTCAATATTGGTAGTAGATAGTTTTCTATCGATTTCCTCCGCTATAGATTCGTTTAGTAATTCCTCCGAAGCCTTTGATTCCGGTTTTTCTACTGATGAATTTTTTAATTCGGGTTTCTCTTTTAATTCTTGAAGCTCAGCATCCATAGCTTCCAAATCAATTCCATGAACATATTTGTCATAGAGCTTTAGTCTAAAGAAATAGACTAAAGGAATGACCACCATACAGATTGGGAGTAACCAAAAAATATTCTCGGTATCAATGTGGTTGTCCGAATCAAAAATCACTTCGAATAATTGAAATGCATACATAGCAATAGGTATGATAATAATATGATACCACCAATCTCTTGATGTTAAAAACCAAACTACTAAGAGATATAGAGGTACAATTTTCGATGTAAGAAACCAAATATAAAAACTAGCATCTTCAAATCCGTTGTTGCTAATCTCAAACCATAAAAGTGAAACTGACCCATCAGCGTTGACAGGAAGATATTCATATAATTTGTATAAAAAAGGAGAAATAGCGATACAAAGAACCACTAAGGATTCAATAAAAATCTTTTTTTTAACAAGCTTTTTTTTAACAATCGATTCCATGAATCAGTATAGGTTACTAATGGCTAACGACTGAGATAATTAATTAGTATAAAAAAAGGGCAATTTTCATTGCCCTCTAATAAATCTGGTTACGTTAAAAATTAAATCTTTTTATTTATTTTTCTTTTATCAATACTTAAATCTTGATCAATAGTGATAACAGGAGCAACTGTCGCTAAAAGAAATATACCTAAAGCTATAGAAGCTAAAAAAGTTCTTTTGTTTTTCATTTTCAATAGGGGTTTTTGTTTGTTGTACAATAGATTCTAGTACAAACGTAAGAAATAAAGGACAAATACAATGTTGTTAAACGTTAAAATTGCACCTTTTAACGTAAAAAAGATACATTTAATCGATTATTTGGCTTTTCATCGAAAAAATACAATAAAAGTGCATGTAAGAACGATGATCTTACGGTAACTATTCTTTCAATTCTTTGTAAGAAAAAAATCAGTCCCATGAAATTTCTCGAGTAGTAGCATCAAGTATTTCAATTTTTAGCTTTGTAATGTTTTCAGGTAAAAGGCTGGGTATTTTCTCGGGCCATTCTATAAAAATCCATTGATCGCTGTAGATGTATTCTTCAATACCCATATCCAAAGCTTCCATTTCATCATCTAAACGATAAAAATCAAAATGATAGGCCAAAACCTGACCATTTTTACTATGATACTCATTGACCAATCCAAAGGTTGGGCTACTTACTTCATCCCTACTGCCCAATGCCTTTATAATGGCTTTGATTAATGTGGTCTTCCCAGCACCCATGGGACCGTAAAAAGCTATGGTTTTGGACTTTGACTCTTGTACGATTTTTTGAGCAATATTAGCAATATCTTTCTGCTCGTATTTCAATTGCATACCAAACTTATTTAGGCTCCAACACCACAAACGGAATAATCATCTCTTCTAAAGAAACACCACCATGCTGGTACGTGTTTCTATAATAGCTTACATAATGGTTGTAATTGTTCGGGTATGCAAAGAACAAGTCATTTTTGGCAAAAATAAAGGAACTGCTCATATTAATGCTAGGCAAGTAAATATGTTTGGGGTCTCTTGCCTCCAACACATCACTCTTGTCATAGGTTAGGCTTCTGCCCGTTTTATACCTTAAATTGGCGCTGGTATCACGGTCACCGACTACTTTTGAGGGAGATTTTACATTTATAGTTCCATGATCTGTGGTAATGATCAGTTTTAATCCCATCCGCTGTGCTTGCTGAATGATTTCAAGCAACGGGGAATTTTTAAACCAGCTTTGGGTCAAAGACCGGTACGCCTTGTCATTGGAGGCCAGTTCTTTTATGACTTCCATTTCTGTTTTTGCGTGCGATAACATGTCTACAAAGTTGTAGACAATTACCGTTAAGTCATTGTCCTGCTGTGATTTAAAATTCTGGGATAAATTTTTTCCTTGTTTGAGACTGCTAATTTTGTGGTATTCCCACTTTATATTTAACCCCAATCGCTTTAATTGCTCCCCTAAAAATTCAGCTTCGAACAGGTTCTTACCGCCTTCGTCTGTATCGTTCTTCCACCATTTGGGATATTTCTTTTCCATATCCAAAGGGGTAAGTCCCGAGAATATGGCATTTCTAGCATATTGGGTTGCCGTTGGTAAGATACTCATATAAGAATCTTCCTTTTGCTTTTTATAAAAAGCCCCTACCGTATCTTCAAAGGCATACCATTGATCATACCTTAAATTATCAACGACCACTAAGAGGGTTTTCTCGTCCTTTACTTCGGGGAGTATCCAGTTTTTGAACAGGGTGTGCGACATTACAGGAGCATCTGCATCTGTAAACCAATCCACGTAATTTTTATCAACAAATTTGCAAAACTGGTTGTTCGCTTCAATCTTTTGGGATTCTAGAATCTCGAACATACCACTGTCCTCGATTTCCTCAAGTTGTAATTCCCAATAAATTAGTTTTTTGTACAGATCTATCCATTCTTCATAAGAATTTACCATGGACAGATCCATCGCAATCTTACGAAATTCCTGCTGATAGTTACTTGTCGTTTTCTCGGAGATTAAACGGGAATGGTCCAGGTTTTTTTTGAGCGATAAAAGAATTTGGTTCGGGTTAACGGGCTTGATCAGGTAATCCGCAATCTTGGAGCCTATGGCCTCTTCCATAATAAACTCTTCCTCACTCTTGGTAATCATGACCACGGGCAAAGAAGCATTGATCAACTTAATTTCGTTTAGGGTCTCTAAGCCGGAAATACCCGGCATATTTTCGTCTAAAAAAACGATATCAACGCTAGTACTTGCCAATTCTTCCAGTGCCTCTTGTCCACTCTGGCAGGTAATTACGGTATAGTTTTTACCTTCTAAAAAGAGGATGTGAGGCTTTAGAAGATCTATCTCATCATCCACCCAAAGTATTATTATGTTGTTCATCTAACTCCTATATTTGCTGTAAATAAAACAGATTTTGTCAAAATCCAATAAACTAAAAATTTTTAATGATCCAATTTACGGATTTATTAGAATCCCCAGTACGCTCATATTCGACCTTATAGCACATCCCTATTTTCAGCGTTTGCGAAGAATTTCTCAAATGGGCCTTTCCTATTTGGTATATCCAGGTGCGCATCATACGAGATTCCACCATGCTTTGGGGTGTATGCATCTTATGCAAAAGTCCATACAAGTACTTCGTTTTAAAGGGGTTGCACTGTCGGAAGAAGAGGAACAAGGACTTCTGTGCGCTATTCTTTTACATGATATAGGCCACGGTCCGTTTTCACATGCCATGGAGCATAGTATTGTAGAGAATATTAGTCATGAAGCGATTTCCCTTCGTTTTATGCAGGAACTCAATACAATGTTTAACGGAAGTTTAACGGTTGCCATTGCCATTTTCAATGGAGAACATGATAGAAAATTTTTAAATCAACTTGTATCCAGTCAATTGGATATGGATCGTCTGGATTATTTAAAACGGGACAGTTTCTATACCGGTGTTGCAGAAGGAAATACCAATGCAGAGCGCTTAATTACGATGTTGAACGTGGTAGACGGTAATTTGGTGGTCGAGGAAAAAGGAATATACTCCGTGGAGAAGTTTCTTATGGCCAGAAGGTTTATGTATTGGCAGGTGTACCTGCACAAGACCGGGGTAGTGGCGGAGCAGCTTTTAATACGAATCTTAAAAAGGGCACGATATCTTATAAAAAGGAAACAGTCCCTAGTAGCTAGTGAAGCATTACTTTATTTTTTAAATCATAGAATAGACATTAAAAATTTTGATGATGCCACGCTGCGATTGTTTTCTAGGTTGGACGATGTAGATGTGTTCGGTGCAATGAAGCTATGGCAATATGCGGACGACTTTATTCTGTCCGAACTTTGTAAAATGATTTTAGACAGAAAACTACTTCATATCAAAATAAAGAACGAACCCTATAAACCAGAAAAATTAAAGGACAAATTCCTGAAGACACAGGAACGATTTAAACTATCCGATGAAGAAACCTCGTATCTGGTCTTTGACGGAGTCATAGCTAACAAGGCCTATGATAGGGATGAGCAAAATATAAATATCCTAAAGAAGAACGGTAAGATTGTAGATGTTGCCGAGTTATCCGATCATTTAAACTTAAACGCACTCTCTAAAACGGTGACTAAATATTATGTCTGTTATCCCAAAAACACGGTCTAATTTAAATAGTCTTTAGGTTTCCCCGAACTAGAATCTTGTTTAACTATTTTTCTTACTTTTGTGCTCATGGTATTTACAGCAGGTCAAATTGCAGGTATTTTAGAGGGTGAAGTACAAGGAAATTCAGAAGTAGCCGTTCATAAGCTTGCAAAAATTGAGGAAGGTGAAAAAGGTTCGCTAACCTTTTTGGCAAACCCCAAATACACTTCTTTCATCTACAAAACAAGGGCATCTATCACTATAGTGAATAGGGATTTTGTTCCGGACCAAAAGTTAGATACCACGCTCATAAAAGTTGAAGATGCCTACAAGGCTTTCTCTAAATTATTGGAGTATTACAATCAAGTTAAGAACAATAAAATAGGTATTGAGGAGCCGGTGTTTAAATCGGATACGGCAACCTATGGTGAGGGTCTTTATTTAGGTGCGTTTTCCTACCTTGGAAACAATGTTAGCCTAGGTAACAATGTAAAGATTTATCCTAACGTATATATCGGTGATAACGTAAGCATTGGCAATAATGTGACTGTTTTTGCAGGAGCCAAAATATATTCTGAAACTAGTATTGGTGACAACTGCGTTGTGCATAGTGGTGTAATATTAGGTGCAGATGGTTTTGGTTTTACCCCGAACGAAAAGGGAGAATTCACGAAGGTGCCCCAGACCGGGAACGTAATCCTTGAGGATAATGTAGATGTGGGGGCAGGTACAACAATTGATAGGGCCACACTGGGATCTACCATTCTCAGGAAAGGGGTTAAACTTGACAATCAAATCCAGATTGCGCATAATGTAGAAATTGGTGAACATACGGTTATCGCTGCCCAGACCGGTATTGCAGGTTCCACAAAAATTGGAAAGTATTGCATGATCGGCGGTCAGGTGGGTATTGTGGGGCATATCGTAATTGGCGATAAGGTAAAGATTCAAGCGCAGTCGGGAATCGGTAGAAATGTAAAGGATAATGAGGTATTGCAGGGTTCACCTGCCTTAAATTACGGGGATTATAATAAGTCCTACGTACATTTTAAGAATTTACCCAAAATAATAAGTAGAATCGACGACTTGGAAAAATAAGTATTGACGATGGAAAAAACCAATGACAAACAAAGAACAATTGCCAAAGAGGTATCCCTCACCGGTGTTGGCTTACATACGGGTGAAAATGTGACCATAAAGTTTCTTCCCGCTGCGGAGAACCATGGCTACGCCTTTAAAAGAGTAGATGTTGAAGGAGAACCTATTATAGAAGCCGATGCCAACTACGTCATCAACACACAGCGTGGCACAAATCTGGAAAAACGAGGTGTTAAGATACAGACTTCGGAACATGTGCTGGCCGCTTTGGTAGGGCTTGAGATTGATAACGTACTCATAGAAATAGATGCGCCGGAACCTCCGATTATGGACGGTTCTTCTAAATTTTTTGTAGAAGCCTTAGAAAGCGCTGGTATTGTTGAACAAGAGGCCTTACGTGAGGTATACGTAGTGAAGGATGTCATCACTTATAAGGACGAAGCTACGGGTAGTGAGATTACCGTGATTCCTTCGGACGAGTACCAAGTTACCACAATGGTGGACTTTGGAACCAAAGTACTGGGCACCCAAAACGCCACACTAGAGCATATATCCGATTTCAAGGCTGAAATTGCTGATGCACGAACTTTTAGTTTCCTGCACGAGTTAGAAATGTTATTGGAAAACGGACTCATTAAAGGCGGTGATTTAAATAATGCTATTGTCTATGTGGACAAGGAAATTTCCGATGCCACGATGAAAAAACTGGAGAAAGCCTTCAATAAGAAAAAGCTTTCCGTGAAGCCCAATGGCATTTTGGACAATTTAACTTTACACCAACCCAATGAAGCTGCCAGACATAAGTTGTTAGATGTCATTGGGGATTTGGCCCTAACCGGTACTAGGATTCAAGGAAAGGTTATTGCGAATAAGCCCGGGCACTACGTGAATACCCAGTTCGCAAAAAAACTTTCTAGCATCATCAAATTAGAAAAGAGAAACAATGTACCCAAGTACGATCTGCACCAAACGCCTTTGATGGACGTTACGCAGATTATGAATATGTTGCCGCATAGACCACCATTTTTGTTAGTGGACAAAATATTGGAATTATCTGACTCCCATGTTGTAGGTGTAAAAAACGTGACGATGAACGAACCGTTCTTCGTAGGTCATTTTCCAGGTGCTCCGGTAATGCCAGGTGTTTTACAAGTGGAAGCAATGGCGCAAACAGGTGGAATTTTAGTTTTAAGTACAGTGCCCGACCCAGAAAATTACCTGACGTTCTTTATGAAGATGGATAACGTTAAATTCAAGAGACAGGTACTACCTGGTGATACCCTAATATTTAAATGTACCTTGATTTCGCCGATTCGTAGGGGTATTTGCCATATGCAGGCCTATGCATATGCTAATGATAAATTGGTTTCTGAAGCCGAATTGATGGCGCAAATAGTTAAAACCAAACAAGAAGCCTAATTATGAATCAACCTCTTGCTTATGTCCATCCGGGCGCAAAAATTGCAAAAAATGTGGTTATAGAACCATTTACGACTATACATAATAATGTAACTATCGGGGATGGGACTTGGATAGGTTCTAATGTTACCATCATGGAAGGTGCCCGTATCGGAAAGAACTGTAATATTTTTCCCGGTGCGGTTATTTCTGCCCCTCCTCAGGATTTAAAATATGATGGGGAAGAAACTACGGTGGTTATTGGAAACGGAACTACCATTAGGGAATGTGCTACGATACATAAAGGTACTTCCGATAGAATGAAGACCGTCATAGGGAAGAACTGCTTAATTATGGCCTATTGCCATGTGGCGCATGACTGTTTGGTAGGGGATAATTGTATCTTCTCAAATAATTCTACCTTAGCGGGGCATGTAACTATTGGGGATAATGTAATATTGGCCGGACTGGTAGCAGTACACCAATTTGTATCTATCGGTCAACATGCATTCGTTACCGGAGGTTCTTTGGTACGAAAAGATGTTCCACCGTACGTAAAGGCGGCAAGGGAACCCTTGTCCTACGTAGGGATTAATTCCGTTGGCTTACGTAGACGTGGATTCGTTTCAGAAAAAATAAGGGAGGTTCAAAACATTTACAGAATCTTATATCAAAAACATTATAATAACACACAAGCGGTGCAGATTATAGAGGCGGAAATGGAAGCAACCCCGGAGCGCGACGAAATTCTCCAGTTCATTAGGGATTCCCAACGTGGAATTATGAAAGGATATTTCAGCAACAACTAAAAAAAATCAAAGAACAAAGCGTGGCCTGTTGGCCGCTTTCAACATAATCAAGATAAACTAGAATGGCATCAACATCAGATATTAGAAAAGGACTTTGCATTAGGTATAATAATGATATTTATAAAATCATCGAGTTCCTGCACGTAAAACCGGGGAAAGGACCCGCTTTTGTTAGAACTAAATTAAAGAGTGTCTCTTCGGGTAAAGTCTTGGATAACACCTTTTCTGCCGGACATAAAATTGAGGATGTTCGTGTAGAAACGCGTTCCTATCAGTTTCTGTATGCCGAAGGGGAAACGTATCATTTTATGAATACGGACGACTACAATCAAATTACATTACAAGAAAGTAGTTTGGACGCTCCGGGGCTATTAAAAGAAGGAGAGGTAGTGAAAATTATGTTCAATACGGAGGATAGCATGCCGTTATCCGTTGATATGCCGGCAAGTGTGGTGTTAGAAGTAACGTATACGGAGCCAGGTGTAAAAGGAAACACGGCAACCAATGCAACTAAACCTGCGAAAGTGGAAACGGGAGCAGAGGTTAATGTTCCTTTGTTCATAAACGAAGGCGATAAGGTTAAAATCGATACGTCTAACGGCTCCTATATGGAACGTGTAAAAGAATAAATTGTATCCTTGAAATTCCCTACGACCTTTACGCTACAACAAATTGCTGAAATTATAAATTCGGACTATGTCGGTGATGCCGATTTTCCGGTAACGGGGATGAATGAAATCCATGTCGTAACGCATGGTGATATTGTTTTTGTAGACCATCCCAAATACTATGATAAGGCACTTTCTTCTAAAGCCACCATTGTCTTAATTAATAAAAAAGTAGACTGTCCCAAGGGAAAGGCGCTGTTAATTTCCGACGACCCTTTTAGGGATTTTAACAAGCTAACGCTTTATTTTAAACCCTTTGTTCCTTCGGAACGGGCTATTTCCAACACCTCAAAAATTGGGGTAAATACCATTGTACAACCTAATGTGTTTATCGGCAACAATGTGCAGATCGGTGATAATTGTATCATCCATGCCAATGTAAGTATTTATGATAACTGTATTATCGGGAACGGGGTAACCATCCACTCAGGAACGGTACTGGGTGCAGACGCTTTTTATTATAAGAATCGACCTGAAGGATTTGACAAATTAAGGTCTGGCGGTAGGGTGGTGCTGGAAGATAACGTAGACCTTGGCGCGCTATGTACTCTAGATAGAGGCGTAACGGGTGACACCAGAATAGGTGAGGGTACAAAAATAGACAACCAAGTACATGTAGGTCACGATACGGTCATAGGAAAAAAGTGTCTTATTGCTTCGCAGACAGGAATTGCCGGCTGTGTAATTATTGAAGACGAAGTCACCCTTTGGGGTCAAGTTGGAACAAATAGTGGCATTACGATTGGCACTAAGGCCGTTATTATGGGTCAAACAGGTGTTACGAAATCTGTAGAAGGGGGAAAGAGCTATTTCGGAACACCTATAGAGGAATCAAGAGAAAAACTGAAACAATTGGCCTACGTCAAGAAGATTCCCGATTTGATAAAAAAGTTCGAAAACAAATAAAGGAGAATACTTTAGTATTCATTATCAAACATATATTTTTGTAAAAATAAAAATCAACAATAGTATGAGCGTTTTAGTTAATAAGGATTCCAAGATAATTGTACAAGGCTTTACGGGGAGTGAAGGCACATTCCATGCCGAGCAAATGATTGAATACGGTACTAATATCGTAGGTGGTGTAACTCCGGGAAAAGGTGGGCAAGAGCACTTGGGAAAACCTGTTTTTAACACTGTCGCAGAAGCTGTTGAACATGTTGGAGCGGACACAACAATTATTTTTGTGCCACCCGCCTTTGCCGCCGACGCCATTATGGAAGCTGCGAACGCTGGCATCAAAGTTATTATCACCATTACCGAGGGTATTCCCGTAGCGGATATGGTTATGGCATCCAACTATATTAAAGATAAAGACTGTCGATTAGTTGGTCCTAATTGTCCAGGTGTTATTACTCCGGGAGAAGCAAAAGTTGGTATCATGCCAGGATTCGTATTTAAGAAAGGTAACGTCGGTATTGTATCTAAGTCAGGAACCTTAACCTATGAAGCAGCGGACCAAGTCGTGCGCCAAGGTTTAGGAATTACTACAGCTATTGGAATTGGTGGTGACCCGATTATCGGAACGACTACGAAAGAGGCCGTTGAATTATTGATTAATGACCCTGAAACGGAATGTGTTGTGATGATTGGGGAGATAGGGGGTCAGTTAGAAGCGGATGCCGCTAAATGGTACAAGGCCAGCGGAAGTAAAAAGCCGGTTGTTGGTTTCATTGCTGGCGAGACAGCGCCTGCCGGTAGAACCATGGGGCACGCCGGAGCAATAGTTGGAGGTAGTGATGATACGGCACAAGCTAAGAAAAAAATTATGCGGGAGCATGGTATCCATGTGGTGGATTCACCTGCGGAAATTGGCATAAAAGTAAAAGAGGTAATGTCTTAGTAAGACGTTAAAACTTATCAAGATCCCGTTTTCGACGGGATTTTTTTTCATCCATAGGGCAACAAAACTTATATTTGATAAAGTACCTAACAAATAGATAATTTATGAAACTGTTAGAAGGAAAAAACGTAATCATCACGGGAGCTAGTCGTGGAATTGGTATGGGCATAGCCAAAGTTTTTGCGGAACACGGAGCAAATGTGGCCTTTACCTATAGTTCAAGTGAAGCCCCGGCAAAAGAATTGGAAAAGGAATTGATAGCTAAAGGCGTTAAAGCAAAAGCATATAAAAGTAATGCTGCTAGTTTTAGTGAGGCGGACGCACTTGTAAACGAGGTATTGAAAGATTTTGACGGTGTTATCGATGTCCTTATCAATAATGCCGGTATTACCAAGGACAACCTTTTAATGCGAATGTCAGAAGCCGATTTTGACACGGTCATAGATATCAACCTGAAATCGGTCTTTAATATGACCAAGGCCGTTCAGAGAACCTTATTGAAACAGCGCAGCGGCTCCATTATAAATATGAGTAGTGTTGTAGGTGTAAAAGGTAATGCGGGACAGACCAACTACGCCGCATCAAAAGCAGGAATGATAGGTTTTACAAAATCTGTGGCGCTAGAGCTAGGATCACGTAATATTCGTTGTAACGCTATAGCGCCTGGATTCATTGAAACCGAAATGACCGATAAGTTAGACGAGAAAACCGTACAGGGCTGGAGAGATGGTATTCCTTTAAAACGAGGTGGGTCTACAGTGGATATCGCCAATGCATGTTTATTCTTTGCTTCGGATTTATCTGCTTATGTTACAGGTCAGGTTTTGAACGTAGATGGCGGAATGCTTACTTAATTCCTAAAAACTTTTATTCATGATTTATGTAACTACGGATCATATTGCCGGAAAAGAGATATCCGAATCCCTAGGTATCGTAAGAGGCAGTACTGTTAGAGCCAGAAATATTGGAAGGGATGTCTTTGCCGGACTAAAAAATCTTGTAGGTGGTGAAATATCAGAATACACCCAATTATTGGCCCAAGCTCGGGAACAGGCCATAAAGCGAATGCTAGACGATGCACAAAGGGTAGGGGCGGATGCGGTCGTGAATGTAAGGTTCAATACTTCTCAGGTGATGCAAGGAGCAGCGGAAATGCTCGCCTATGGCACTGCGGTAAAATTAAAATAGTTAGTCATGGATATATTTCCTGGACTCCTTGTTCTGCTTTTTTATGGGGGATTATTTGTAATCCTGATTTATCTCATCGTCAAACGCATAGAAGACAAGAGAAATGAGGAATTTGAGCAAAGGGATAATTAATATATGGAAACAAAGACCGTTTTAGTCATACTTTTCGCTGCGGTAGTTTCTTTGCTCCTAGTACTGCTTCAATATTATTTTAGGGTAAAAAAAAGAGATAAAACAACACTTTTACTATCATTTTTAAGGTTCTTAGGAGTATTTGGTATACTTCTTCTTTTGATAAACCCTAAGTTTTCTAGTACAATCTATACTGTTGAGCAACCCAATCTCGTAATTTTAGTGGACAATTCTACTTCGGTTGCGGCGTATGATAGTACAATTCAACAAATACGAACTACTATTGATGATTCTCAAGAATTAGCGTATCGTTTTAAAGTAAATTCCTACGGCTTTGGAGCCGATATAGGGGCGTTGGATAGCCTTACTTTTGAAGAGAAGCAAACGAACATTACAAAGTCGTTAGAGGTGTTGTCCCAAGTTTACGCCAGAAAAGAGACGGCCGTACTCTTAATATCGGATGGAAATCAGACCATTGGAGAGGACTATTCCTTTTATAAAACTAATGAGAATCTTAGTATATATCCTGTTACCGTAGGCGACACAACTAACTACGAGGATTTAAGCGTAGGGTCCATCAACACCAATGCTTATGCATTTTTGGACAATCAGTTTCCCGTAGAAACTTTCGTTTCCTATCAAGGAAGGGGGGAGGCGGTAGCCACTGTAACGATTACAATGGACGATAAAATTGTCCATTCGGAAAGACTCCGGTTTTCAAAAAAATCCAATTCGAAAAATATTAAAACGCTGATTAAAGCGGGTAGCGTAGGTAAAAAGGAAATTAAGGTAAACATATCCCAATTACCATCAGAAAGGAATACTGCGAATAATAAAAGGGAAACTATCATCGAGGTCATTGATGAGAAAACAAAAATTGGCCTAGTTTCCGAGATTTTACATCCGGATTTAGGTGCGTTAAAAAAAGCTATAGAAACGAATGAACAACGTAATGTTCAGATTATTCGACCTTCCGCAGTAAACACCGATGTAGAGGATATTGATTTATTCATCCTTTATCAACCCAATGCCGCCTTCAACAATATTTTTCAATTTGCAGAAAAGAAAAAGGCTAACCTGTTAATTGTGACAGGTACAAATACCGATTATAACTATTTGAACTCGGCACAGAATAACTTTGAAATTGAAGGTGGGTATCCCAATCAGGAGGTTTTTGGGGTTCTGAATAAAGGTTTCTCCAAATATGACATCACCAACTTTGACCTTGAGAATTTTCCACCACTTAATAGCGACGCCGGCCCTTTGAACTTTAATGTACCTTATGAAACATTGTTGGGAACAAAAATTAAAGGCCTGGATATGAACACCCCTCTTTTCTCTCTTTTTGAGACGGGCGATAGAAAAATGGCAGTGTTAGCTGGCGAGGGTATCTGGAAGTGGCGCTTGCAGTCATTTAGAAATTACGGAGATTTTACAAATTTTGATGCTTTTGTTGGTAACCTTTTCCGATACCTCTACAGTAATAAAACCAAGGATAGGCTTAATCTAGACTATAACAGCCGATATGAAGGAAATAGTGCCGCTTATATAACAGCAACTTTTTTTGACGAAGCGTATCGTTTTAATCCGAACGCTCAATTAACGATTACAGTAATTAATGAAAGTACTAACAAGAGCCGTACAAGCCCAATGGTTTTAAGAAATGGATATTTTGAAGCCGACCTAACCAATCTTGTGGCAGGTAATTACAGATTTACGGTTAATGCTAAGGACGAGAACATCTCAGAGTCGGGTACCTTTGTTATTTCCAATTTTGATATTGAGAAACAATTTGTTTCCAGTAATGATGATAAAATGAAACTTCTTGCAGAAAACACAGATGGAGCACACTATTACGCTTCAAATTACGAAAATTTACTGTCGGAATTTATTTCTTCTGGCGACTATGTGCCCACACAAAAAAGCACTGAAAATGTCGTATCTTTGATAGATTTTAAAATACTATTAGGCCTCATCATCCTTGCCTTTGCGATGGAGTGGTTGATAAGAAAATATAATGGATTAATCTAAAATAAAGAAGATGGATAAATTACCAAAGATTGCCTTACCGGCAATATTTATAGTCATTGCATTAGTAATACTGATTTCTAAGTCGGCTGTCACCATTGGTTCCGGTGAAGCGGGAGTACTCTATAAAACCTTTGGTGGAGGGGTTGTTACGGATGAGCCGCCTCTGGGAGAAGGTTTTCATATTGTAGCGCCATGGAATAAGGTGTATGTCTATGAAGTACGGCAGCAAGAAGTATTGGAAAAAATGAACGTACTTTCAAGTAATGGTTTGGATATAAAATTAGAGGCTTCGGCTTGGTTTGAACCAATACGCAGCGATTTAGGCAAATTGCATCAGGAGAAGGGCGAGGCCTACATTCAAAGAGTACTATTACCCACGATTAGATCTGCAGCCCGTTCTGTCGTTGGTAGGTATACTCCGGAGCAACTTTATTCAAGCAAGCGTGATGCCATACAACAAGAAATTTTTGACGAGACAAAAAAAATCGTTGAAGGTGAGTATATTCAATTAAATGAAATTTTGGTGCGTGATGTAACCTTACCGCCAACCATTAAAGATGCGATTGAACGTAAATTAAAACAGGAGCAAGAATCCCTTGAATATGAGTTTAGATTGGTTACGGCCAAGAAGGAGGCGGAGAAAGTGACCATTGAGGCTCAAGGTAAGGCCGATGCGAACAGAATTCTAAGCGCATCCCTCACCGACAAGATTTTACAGGATAAAGGTATCGACGCTACTTTGAAATTATCGGAATCTCCAAATGCCAAGGTTATTGTTGTGGGGAGCGGTGATTCTGGTCTTCCTTTGATTTTGGGAAATAATTAAAAAACTGTAAAACATTTTGTTTCATTTTTAACTTTTGTTTTGTGAAGTCAAAAATAGATTTTACTTTTACAGCGTAATGAAAAATAGAACTACACATCATCATATTCATACACACGCTTAGGCGAGGTAGGAATGTATTGTAGTAGTACAACATATTTAAAAACCCGTTTGAGCAATCAAGCGGGTTTTGTTTTTTAACCTGTTCTGGTTACTCAACATTAATAAACATCAATGACAAAAATTAGAATTGCTATTCAGAAATCAGGAAGGTTAAATCAAGATTCCCTTCAAATACTGAAAGACTGTGGAATATCCATTGATAACGGAAAGGACCAATTAAAGGCTTCCAGTAGAAACTTTCCTATGGAAGTGTTTTACCTACGTAACGGAGATATTCCTCAGTACCTTAGGGATGGGGTGGTTGATATCGCTATTATTGGTGAGAACGTATTAATAGAAAAAGGTACGGATATCAGTATTGCTGAAAAACTCGGCTTCTCAAAGTGCAAGGTATCCCTTGCCGTACCCAAATCCTTTAAGTATAATTCTGTAAAGGACTTTGAAGGGAAACGAATCGCCACATCCTATCCTAACACCGTGAAAAATTATCTAGCGGAGAAAGGAGTAAATGTGGACTTGCATATTATTAGTGGTTCTGTAGAAATTGCACCCAATATTGGATTGGCAGATGGCATTTGTGATATTGTTTCAAGTGGAAGCACCTTGTTCAAGAACAATTTAAAAGAGGTGGAGGTAATGCTTAAAAGTGAAGCGGTATTAGCCGTTTCACCAACCATATCCGAAGAACGTAAAGCACTACTCGGTAAACTGCAGTTTCGTATTCAGGCTGTGTTAAAAGCTCGGCAGTCTAAGTATGTACTATTAAATGCGCCTAATGACAAGCTGCAGAGCATCTTGGCCCTGTTGCCCGGCATGCGAAGTCCTACCGTGCTTCCCTTGGCAGAAGAGGGATGGAGTTCGGTACACACCGTAATTAATAAGGACACTTTCTGGGAAGTAATAGATGAGCTAAAACAAGCCGGTGCTGAAGGAATTTTGGTTTGTCCAATCGAGAAGATGGTTTTATAAACCTCTCCTAACCTCCCCAAAGAGGTGGAGCAAACAAGTAATTATGAATAAAATATATAACCCCAAAATAGCAGACTGGAAGGACGTTTTAAGGCGACCTACACAAACCGTGGCCGCTATTGAGGATACTGTGAACAGCGTGTTTTCAGCGGTAAGAGAAGAAGGTGATAGTGCTGTTTTAAGGTATACAGAGGAGTTTGACAAGGTGAAATTAAATTCAATTTTGGTATCCGAAGCAGAACTGAAGGAAGCAGAAGGATTGGTTGCTGATGATTTAAAGGCAGCTATCGATTTGGCAAAATCAAATATTGAGGTCTTTCACAAAGCACAGAAGACCGATAGAATAGAAGTAGAGACCACGGATGGCGTGCTATGCTGGCAAGAAAAACGGGCTATTCAAAAAGTAGGCCTATATATTCCGGGAGGTACCGCTCCTTTATTTTCTACAATCCTTATGCTAGCTATACCAGCGGCCATTGCCGGTTGTAAGGAGGTTGTACTCTGTTCTCCGCCCAATAGCGAAGGAAAATTGGACCCTGCCATATTGTATACCGCATCACTTTGTGGTGTAACTAAAATTGTAAAAGTTGGCGGCATACAGGCTATTGCCGGGATGACCTTTGGTACAGAGACAATTCCGCAGGTCTATAAAATATTCGGACCAGGTAATCAGTACGTCACGGTCGCTAAGCAGATTGCTACCAAATTTGGTGTGGCAATCGATATGCCCGCTGGCCCAAGTGAACTGTTGGTAGTAGCAGATGATTCGGCCAACGCAGCCTTTGTTGCTTCAGATTTGTTGAGTCAGGCAGAACATGGTGTGGACAGTCAGGTAATCCTAGTATCTACCTCTAAGAATATGATAGATGCTGTTGCGGATGAAGTTGCCCTGCAGTTAGAAGACTTACCCAGAAAAGAGATTGCTCAAAAAGCCATTGCCAATAGCAAGCTTATTCTTGTTGAAGATGACCAAACAGCTATTGATTTAATAAATGAGTACGGACCTGAACATTACATTGTCTGTGTCTCTAACGAGGATTTCTATGTAGAAAACACTTTAAATGCGGGCTCCGTGTTCATAGGGAATTACACCCCGGAAAGTGCAGGGGATTACGCGTCAGGCACCAATCATACGCTACCTACAAATGGCTATGCCAAACAGTATAGCGGTGTTAATTTGGACAGTTTTATGAAGAATATGACGTTTCAAAAGATTTCACGGGAAGGCATCCAGAATATAGGCAGTGCTATTGAATTGATGGCCGAGGCAGAAGGATTACAAGCACACAAAAATGCGGTTACACTTCGTTTGAATAGTTTAAAATGAGTTTTGATCTAGATAAAATAATACGTGAGAATGTAAAGGGCTTAAGTCCCTATTCCTCTGCACGTGATGAATATGTATCCGATGGTTCTCGAATGGTGTTTTTAGACGCCAATGAGAATCCCTTCGATAATGGTGTAAATCGGTACCCGGACCCAAAACAACGAAGTTTAAAAGCGCTTTTGGCAGCACAAAGGGGTATTGGGGAAAACAATATTCTTTTAGGTAATGGTAGCGATGAAGTATTGGACTTGTTATTTAGAGCTTTTTGTGAGCCTGGAGAAGATAATGTAATCACCTTACCACCTACATACGGTATGTACGGTGTACTTTGTGGTATTAACAACGTAGCAAACAGGTCTATTTTATTAGAGGCGGATTTTCAGCCTAATGTAGAAGCTATTTTAAATACAGTAGACAAGAATTCAAAGCTTGTTTTTATTTGCTCACCTAATAACCCTACTGGCAATACGATTACTGCTCACAAAATAGAAGAACTCTTAAATACCTTTGGAGGATTGGTGGTGATAGATGAAGCGTATATTGATTTTTCTTCAGAACGAAGTTGGGTCACTAAATTGTCGGAATACCCTAATTTGGTGGTGACACAGACCTTGTCCAAGGCCTACGGTATGGCAGGAATTAGGCTAGGTATCTGTATTGCTTCAGAAGAGGTAATCGGGGTTTTAAACAAGATTAAACCGCCTTATAACGTAAACGAACTAACGCAACAAAGGGCTAAGGAGCGTGTATCTAACGAGAAAGTAGTACAAAAAGAAATTACTGCCATTCTTAAAGAACGCCAACTACTTAAAGATGCATTAGCAGGCGTATCCTTTGTTACTAAGGTTTACCCTTCAGATGCGAACTTTATTTTGGCCAAGGTGGATGACGCTTCCATCCGGTACCAACAACTATTAGAAAAAGGAATTGTAGTTCGTAATCGTACCACACAACCCTTATGCGAGAATACCCTCAGGTTTACCGTGGGAACGCCAGACGAGAATAAAACATTAATTAAAGCTTTAAAATCAATAGTATGATTGAAGATAAAAGCTCCCCCGTGGGCAAAGGAGGAGGCCGTCGCGTTCTTTTCATTGATCGTGATGGAACCATCATTAAGGAGACCGTTGACGAGCAAATAGACGCTTTTGACAAAATGGTTTTTTATCCTAAAGCCTTTACCTATTTGGGGAAAATAGCCAAAGAACTAGATTATGAGTTGGTAATGATTACCAACCAAGATGGTTTAGGAACGGATGTATTTCCGGAACACACATTTTGGCCTGTGCATAATTTCATTATAAAATCATTCGAAAACGAGGAAGTCGTCTTCGATAAGGTTTTTTTAGATAGAACTTTTCCTCATGAGAACGCAAACACAAGAAAACCTGGTACTGGACTATTAACGGAATATTTTTCTGAAAGCTACGACCTCGGAAATTCCTTTGTCATAGGTGATCGGTTAACAGATATAGAGCTAGCCAAAAACCTTGGGGCCAAGGGTATTTTTATCAATGATGACACCAATCTAGGCACGGGTGAAATTACGGTAAAACGAGAGGAGCTTGATGCTACTATCGCCCTAGAAACCAATGATTGGGAAAAAATATATGAGTTTTTAAAACTTAAAGCACGTACGGCGGATATCACAAGAAAGACCAACGAGACGGATATTTGTATTGCACTAAATTTAGATGGTACCGGTAAAAGTGATATTAAGACCGGACTTGCTTTTTTTGACCATATGCTTGATCAGTTGGCGCGTCACGGACAAATGGACCTTACCATCAAAGTAAATGGAGATTTAGAGGTAGACGAGCATCATACCATTGAGGATACCGGTATAGCTTTAGGGGAAGTTTTTGCTAAGGCTTTGGGAAATAAATTGGGTATTGAGCGCTATGGATTTTGCTTACCCATGGACGATTGCCTTGCTCAGGTAGCAATAGACTTCGGAGGGCGTAACTGGTTGGTCTGGGATGCAGATTTTAAGAGGGAAATGGTAGGGGACATGCCCACTGAAATGTTTCACCATTTCTTTAAATCATTCACGGACGGTGCCAAAGCCAATTTAAATGTAAAGGCCGAAGGAACAAATGAGCATCATAAGATTGAGGCTATCTTTAAAGCTTTCGCCAAGGCTATAAAAATGTCCGTTAAGCGCGATGTGGAGAAAATGGTGTTGCCGAGTACAAAAGGGCTATTGTAGAAACGATCGGAGATTTAATAGTATAGAATGAAAATTGTTATTATAAATTATGGCGCTGGTAATATTCAAAGCATCAAATTTGCTATAAAACGATTAGGTTTTGAAGCAATTCTGAGCAGTGATATCCAAGAGATACGAAATGCGGATAAGGTCATCTTTCCTGGAGTAGGTGAGGCCAGTAGTGCTATGAAGAAACTCCGTGATAGCGGATTGGATACCATTATTCCCACCTTAAAACAGCCTGTATTGGGCATCTGTTTGGGAATGCAGCTTATGTGTAAGTCTTCGGAAGAAGGAAACACTAAAGGCTTAGGTATTTTTGATGTAGATGTGGTCAAGTTTACCAATGATGTAAAAGTTCCGCAGATTGGGTGGAACCAAATTACAGGTTTAGAATCAGATTTGTTTAAAGGAATCCAAAACCAAGAGCATATTTATTTAGTCCATAGTTTTTATGCACCGGTTTGTAATGCCACTATTGCTTCATGTAATTATGGTATTCCTTATAGTGCTGCTTTGCAAAAAGATAATTTTTACGGGACCCAATTCCACCCAGAGAAAAGTAGTGCAGTTGGTCAAGAGATATTGGCTAATTTTTTAGAAATGTGATGGGTAAAGATTTTTTTATTTCAAATGATAAGAACTTACTGAATATAAAAGCAATAAAAAGCTTTATAGCGGATGAATATTGGGGTGATGGAAGAACAATTTCAGATGTAGAAAAAACTGTCAAAAACTCCTATTGTTTTGGAATATATAGCCTGGATAATGAACAAATCGGTTTTGCAAGAGTAGTTACCGATTATATCTATTTCGGTTACCTTATGGATGTGGTCATATTTGAACGATTCCAAGGAAAGGGATATGGAAAAAGTCTTATTGAACATGTATTGCAGGACAGCGTTATAAAAGGACTCAAAACAATAGCGTTGAAAACTAAAGATGCCCATGGTCTATACGAACGGTATAACTTTAAAAAGATTGGTAATTCTCCACTATGGATGAGTATTGACAAACAAAAATTAGACTAATAGAATGAGAATAATACCTGCCATAGATATCATAGATGGTAAATGTGTTCGCCTTTCTAAAGGGGATTATGATACCAAGAAAATATACAATGAAAACCCGTTGGAAGTGGCCAAGCGTTTTGAAGCCCACGGTATTCAATATTTACACTTGGTAGATTTGGACGGCGCAAAATCCAAACATATAGTTAACCATAGTATTTTAGAGCAAATAGCCTCAAAGACAAGTTTACAAATAGATTTTGGAGGAGGTTTAAAGACTGATGAAGACTTGCGTATCGCCTTTGAAAGCGGAGCTATCCAGGTTACGGGTGGAAGTATTGCGGTGAAGAATGCGGAAGTATTTTTGGGTTGGATTGCCAAACATGGTTCCGATAAAATCATTTTAGGCGCAGACGCTATGGACGAAAAAGTGGCCGTTTCTGGATGGCAGGAAGAATCTAAAGAGGAACTCATACCGTTTATCGAACAGTATCAGTCCAAAGGTATTCAGTATGTTATTTGTACGGATATTAGTAAAGATGGAATGCTGGAAGGCCCATCGTTTGATTTGTATCAAAAGATTTTGAGTAGTACGTCTAAAGAGCGACCGTTAAAGTTAATTGCTTCCGGTGGTATATCTACCTTTGACGAATTACCCAAATTGGCAGAATTAGGTTGTGAAGGTACCATTATCGGAAAGGCAATATATGAGAACAGAATCAGTCTTAAACAATTGGAAACATATATTATAAGTCGTGGATAAAGAAGAACAATTAGTCCAGGAATTGGTGAACAATGCGCTTTATCGTATGGATGAGAGTACGCGTATGATTAAAAGAAGTCTGGAAAAAGTAAGCGATGAAGAATTATGGTCCAAACCTAATGCTTCCTTAAACAGTATCGCTAATTTATTGCTGCATTTATGCGGAAATATATCACAATATATTATTTCCTCATTAGGGGAAACCGAGGATAAAAGAAAACGAGATGCAGAATTCACTACTGTTGGAGGATTAACAAAAAAGGAGCTGCTACAAAAGCTTGAAGAAACCGTGGACATGGCCAAACGCATCATTTACGATACCGATACCGAACAATTTTTGAAAAAGAGGCAAGTTCAAGGATTTACCTTTTCCGGAGTTGGTATTGTGCTGCATGCAGTGGAACATTATTCGTACCATACGGGACAAATTGCATTTTGGGTAAAACAGTTGAAAAACATTGACCTAGGGTTTTATGACGGTATGGATTTAAATATTAAAAACAAAGATTCATAATGCTAGCGAAGAGAATTATAACATGTCTGGATATTAAGGATGGAAGAACAGTAAAAGGCGTTAATTTCGTTGATTTGCGTGATGCTGGTGACCCGGTAGAGCTAGCAGCCATTTATAGTGAGGAAGGCGCAGACGAGCTAGTTTTTTTAGATATTTCCGCTACGGAACAGAAACGAAAAACCTTGGCAGAGTTAGTATATAAGGTTGGTGAAAGAATAAATATTCCTTTTACAGTAGGAGGAGGTATTTCTTCTGTGGCAGATGTGGATATCTTATTACAGAATGGAGCGGATAAGGTGAGCATCAATTCATCTGCCGTCAAAAATCCGCAGTTAATAAACGATCTAGTAGCCAAATTTGGATCTCAATGTATTGTTGTGGCTATTGATGCGAAACAGATTAACGGTAATTGGATAGTGCATTTAGTAGGTGGTAAAGTACCTACGGAACTAAACTTGTTCGATTGGGCAAAAGAAGTGGAAGAAAGAGGGGCAGGTGAAATTCTATTCACCTCTATGGATAATGACGGCACTAAAGACGGATTTGCCAACGAAGCACTGGCAAAATTATCCACAAGCCTTAAAATTCCCATAATTGCTTCTGGAGGAGCGGGAAATATGCAGCATTTTACCGATACCTTTGTTGATGGTAAGGCAGATGCTGCCTTGGCAGCCAGTGTATTTCACTTTAAGGAAATAAAGATTAAAGATTTAAAAGAAGAATTACAGGAAAAAGGAATTCCAGTAAGACTATAGAACTTGGCTCTTTTTTGATTTATAGTCTTTTCTAAAGAGCACCATCAACAAAAAACGAACAACAAACAACCATGATTATGAAAGTAGATTTCAATAAGAACTCAGACGGATTAGTCCCAGCAATCATCCAAGATGCACGAACCAAAAGTGTATTAATGTTGGGGTATATGAACGAAGAGGCATTAGCGAAAACGCAAGAATCCGGCAGGGTTACTTTTTTCAGTAGGTCTAAACAACGTTTATGGACAAAGGGGGAGGAGAGCGGTAATTTTCTTCATATCATGGACATTACCAATGATTGCGATAAAGACACCCTTTTAATACAGGTGAATCCCGTTGGACCTGTTTGCCATACGGGAAGTGATACCTGCTGGAACGAGAAAAACGAATCCCAATTTGGATTCTTCTCCGAGCTTGAGGATACCATTCAACAGCGTCGTACTGCTGCCGATGGTGAAAAATCCTATGTGGCTTCCCTATTTCAGAAAGGAATCAACAAAATAGCCCAAAAAGTTGGTGAAGAGGCTGTAGAAACGGTCATAGAGGCTATGGATACTAATGATGACCTTTTCCTTTATGAAAGTGCAGACTTGTTGTTTCATTATCTCATATTATTGCAGGCCAAAGGTTATACCTTAAGAGATATTGAAAAGGAACTAATGAAGCGTAAGAAATAGCAAAAGCTCTACGCATCCGCTATAATAAGGTCTTTAAATATTCACGGTTTTTTAAAAGGAAAGATTTTAAAGAAGGTTAGGCTACGCCAAAGCCATTCTAGCGGACCATAATTATAATACGATAACCATATTTTACTTAGCCATACTTGAATCGCAATGAATACTAATGCAATTAAAAAAGTATATAGTTGGCGTAATTCTCCAATGAGACCAAATCCCCAGCCATAAAGTAATAGGGAGCCTATAATACTTTGCAATACGTAATTGGTCAATGCCATTCTGCCATAGGGTGCTAATTTGGACAACCACCTTTCCGGTTTGGTCTTCTTATAAAGTATTACGAAAATAGCGATCCAAAGAAAGGTCATCGCCATATTACCAATATCTACAGCGGATAAGCCTACCATTGCAAACCAACTATCCAGACCGCCATCTGGGCCTACTTGAGAGAATGCCGCAGCAACAAGTCCCAAGGAAACGACGAGGATTACGGAAGACCAAATCACGGTATTCTTTAGTAATTTTTTGTGGTTCCTGTAATTTTTAAAGTATTCTTGCCGTCCTATGAACAACCCTATAAGGAAAAAGGCGAAGGTAAAGTATCCCCTTCCAAAAATACTGAACTGATAATCGGCCTTATCCAAATGGCCTTGTAAGCCATTAGCTTTGAAAACATCCCAAAGACTTCCTTCTTTCAATACGTTATAATAATCAACGACCCATGCCGCATTGTTATCCATTTCTGGACTACCTCCCCAAATACTATCCGTTCCAATAAAAAAGTAAACGATATACCTAGCAATGCCTAAAAACAAAATTGCGGAAATTGCGAGTAGCCATTTCGATTTAATTCTATAAAAAGGGATTAGGAAAAGGCCAAGAAAAGCATAAATGGTTAAAATATCTCCTCTATAGAAAAGGCTGTGAACATATCCAATTGCCAATAAAATAATCAGACGCCATAGAAATCGGCCTCCGAAGGGTTTCCCTTTTTTTGCGCCATTATCCATCTGAATAAAGAAGCTCAGTCCAAATAAAAAAGAGAACAAGGCGATAAACTTTCCTCGGAGAAAAAAGAAGATTAAACCATCAATAATATTATCTATCATCCCAACATGAACTGCGTCGTTAAAGCTTTGGGGCGACATGGAGCCTATATAATTCTCCGTCATATGACAGATTAGAATTCCCGCGAGGGCAAGACCTCTTAGGGAATCAATGATTTCTATTCGAGCGGATTTTGATGATGACATAGGGTTTGATTTTGATTGATGTAAGTGATTGAATAACAATACTATCCGTTAAGATAATCATTATTTTTCGGGACTACCACCAGACCACGAATAATTTTTCATAAAGGCCATTAGCTTTTCGCATCCATACCATAGGCGCCCTTTCTTGTATCATACGCAGATTAATATCCATAAGTATTTCAAAATGCGAAGACCAGCTGACGTTTTCATGGGTCGCTACTACCCATTGTGATTTAAAAGGAATATAATAACTGTAAGAACTAAATTCTTTCCGCTTAAAGTCCTCAAATTTCAACCAGAATCCAACAAGACAATCCTTGTTCAGCGGTCTAATGTGTACCTTATTAATGCCATAGGGGTAAAACAATTGTGCTTTGTAGCAAACTTGATGGTCAATCTGTTCTGTAGATAATCCCATTTGTTCCAATGCTGAAACTGCCGGAGCCGAACGCAACAAGGGAATCTGTTCTTTCTTGATTTTTTCCATCTTGGTAAAAAACATGTCGCGACGATTAGGTCCCATCAGTTGATGAACAGGTGCTGTAATATTGGTATCGATGATGTAGAATTTATAGGTGAGTTCTACATGTACCAAAGCATGTGTAGCCTGTTCCCTTAGTATAAAATCTATCTCTCCTATAGTTTGTTTGCCCGCCCTTACGGGGAGGTTGTGCAAGACCACATCGTATTGCGTATCATATGCTAGCAGTTGTTTACAGAGATATTCCATTTGATGCCCTAATCGAATCCTTTCTGGAATAGGTTCTGGCTGAAAATGCTTTAACTGCAGTTCTGGAAATGCAAATTGTTGGAGCCCAAATTGCTCATTGACCCATAAAGGTGGGGTATTTATAAATCCGATACATTGTTGAAGCAACATGAAATCGAAGTTACTACAAACCTTTAAGTTTTCTTAAAATAAACGAGGGCTAATGGGAAATGTATTATTTTTATACTATGCCTATGAATATAAGAAAAGGATTCCGTTTCGTTCCCTATGAAGCACCTGAACAAAGCACTTTTGATAAGCTTTTTGAAATTTTTCAGGAACTCATTACCCATACTTCTGGAGATTTTGATGAGGCCATAGATTGGTTACGCGAATTGGATAAGGAATACGAACTCACCGATGACGATTACACCATTGAAGATTTTATAGAGGAATTGAAGGCCAAAGGTTACATCCGAGAAGAATTTGAGGACGGTGGCGGTGAAATGGGCGAAGATGGTGAAGAAGGAAAAGGACCCGGTAATGGAGCCATTTCCATAACTGCTAAAATGGAACGTATTATAAGACAGCGCGCTTTGGACCAAATATTCGGAAAACTGAAGCGTAGCGGTTCAGGGAACCATAAGACGGGAAAATCCGGTCAGGGTGATGAACATACGGGCGATTTTAGGGAGTACCGCTATGGAGATGGTCTGGAACATATTTCCATGACGGAAAGTCTTAAGAATGCACAGGTAAATCATGGTATCGGCAGCTTTCAGTTAAGTGAAGAAGATTTAGTGGTGGAAGACACCCAGTACAAAGCACAGATGAGTACCATACTGATGATAGACATTAGTCATAGTATGATTCTTTATGGTGAAGACCGTATAACTCCTGCGAAAAAGGTAGCTATGGCGCTTTCCGAATTAATTACCACGAGATATCCCAAGGATACTTTGGACATTTTGGTCTTCGGAAACGATGCCTGGCCCATATCCATAAAGGAATTGCCTTATTTAAAGGTTGGGCCTTACCATACCAATACGGTAGCCGGCCTACAGCTGGCCATGGATATGTTACGACGTAAACGAAATACCAACAAACAAATTTTTATGATAACCGACGGCAAGCCTAGCTGCTTGCGTATGCCAGATGGCACCTATTATAAGAACAGTGTTGGCCTGGACGATTACATTGTGGAAAAGTGCTATAATATGGCACGGCAGGCACGGAAAATGCATGTCCCAATCACTACCTTTATGATTGCGCAGGACCCTTATTTGATGAAGTTTATCAGGGAGTTCACGGAGGCTAACAAGGGAAAAGCATTTTTTACCGGTCTTAAAGGTCTGGGTGAAATGATATTTGAGGATTACGAATCCAATAGGCGTAAAAAGCTACGATAATGATGACTCCTCTATAAGATGATATGACTGTAAGTTACGTAGGGAGGTATTCCAATTGAAAAAGAAAAAGATTGAAAATAACTATGAATTTGAATTATAAAGAAATTACTACACTAGGAGCGCTTAAAAAATCCGGTTATAAAACAAAGTCCATTAAGGACGAATTACGGGATAATCTTAGAGAACGCATAAAATCAGGGGAAGAAACCTTCACGGGAGTATGGGGTTATGAAAACTCCGTAATTCCTGAATTGGAACGCGCTATTTTATCAAGGCATAACATTAACCTATTAGGGCTTAGAGGTCAAGCTAAAACACGTTTGGCCAGATTAATTGTGAATCTGCTGGACGAGTGGGTGCCGGTAGTAGAAGGTTCTGAAATAAATGACGACCCCTTAAGCCCTATGTCGCGCTTCGCTATGGAACTCATAAAGGAGAAAGGAAATAAGACACCTATAGCCTGGTTGCACCGAGAGCAACGCTTTTCTGAAAAATTGGCCACGCCAGATGTTACCGTTGCAGATTTAATTGGCGATGTGGACCCTATTAAAGCGGCGAACCTAAAACTTTCCTATGCGGATGACCGTGTCATTCATTTTGGAATGATTCCGAGGGCAAATCGCTGTATTTTTGTGATCAACGAGTTACCTGATTTACAGGCACGTATACAAGTATCGCTCTTTAATATATTGGAAGAAGGCGATATCCAGATAAGGGGTTTTAAGCTACGCCTACCTTTGGATATTCAATTTGTGTTTACGGCAAATCCCGAGGATTATACCAATAGGGGAAGTATCGTTACGCCTTTAAAGGATAGGATAGGCTCTCAAATCTTGACCCATTATCCAGATGATATAGAAACGGCCAGAAAAATTACCTCTCAAGAAGCGCATCTGGACGATAGACAGTCTAATGCAGTCTATGTACCGGACATCGCCAAGGATTTATTGGAACAGATAAGTTTTGAAGCCAGGAACAGTGAATATGTAGATGCTAAAAGTGGGGTCAGTGCCCGTACAAGTATTACAGCGTTCGAAAACTTGCTGAGTACGGCGGAACGTAGAGCTCTCTTAACGGGAGCGGACAGTACCATGGTACGTTTAAGTGATTTTCTAGGGGTAATCCCCGCCATTACGGGTAAGATTGAGCTGGTCTATGAAGGAGAGCAGGAGGGGGCCGATGGCGTAGCGGCGATTTTAATCGATGACGCGGTAAAATCCCTGTTTCCCAAATATTTCCCTGAAATAAATAAACTGGAACGTAAAGATGCCGAAACACCGTATGACGAATTGTTACACTGGTTCTTTCAAGGTGAAGGCTTTGAATTGTTAGATGATTTTACGGACGAGGAATACAAACGCTCGTTGGACGGTATTCCAGAACTGAACCAGCTTTTAAAGACCCATCAACCGGATTTTCCCAAGGAAGATGTGTATTTTCTGAAGGAATTGGCACTGTGGGGATTGGTTTCGTTTAAAAAATTAAGTAAACAGCGCTTTGAAGATGGGTATCAATTCAAAGATTTATACGGTAGTTTTATACGCGGACTATAATTCAAAAGCCTTCCAAATTGGAAGGCTTTCTTCATAGCAATTATTTCCCACTATAGCTGATATGCAGGCAAGTTGAAAATAAAAGAACTTCCTTCCTTTGGTTTGCTCAATACGGTGATGGTCGTGTCGTGCAAATCCATAATTTTTTTAACTATGGCCAAACCTAGCCCATACCCTTGTTTCTTGGCACTCTTGTCCACTTGCTTATAGCGGTCAAAGATAAATGGCTGTTCGTTCACCGGAATTCCCGTGCCGGTATCGGTGATATTTATTTCAATATTCTTTCCTTTTTTAAGTAGACTTAGCGTTACTTTTCCGCCCTTTTCGGTATACTTTATTGCGTTTTCAATAAGATTCTGTAGGGCTCGCTCTACCAAGCTTACATCCGCAAAAACCATACAATTAGCTTCTGGATTATCCAGGTTTAGTGTAATGGATTTTTGTGCCGCCAAAACCTTGAATTTGGCAATGAGGTCGTGTGAGAGTTCGGTAATTGAGAAAGGCTCCTTGATGGGGGTTACTTGCTCCGCTTCCAATTTGGAATAATCGAACAATTGATTGATAAGGTTAGACAGTTTGTCAATATTATCGTGGGTAATCCGTAAATACTCTTGTTTTTGTTCCTCGCTCAAAGAATCCCGCTTTATTTGCAAAGTTTCCACATAGCCTTTTAAAATGGCCAAAGGTGTTCGTAAATCATGGGATACATTAGCAATGAGTTCCCTTCTAAGGGTGTCTACGGATTTCATCTTATCCATGTTATCTACTATGGTATCCGCCATTTCATTAAAGGAATGGGCAAAGACCTCAATGTCCGATGCTTCCGGGTTCGGTATTCGTATGTCTAAATCCCCCTCTTGAAATTTTCTGACCGTTTGCGTGATCAAGCGGAGATTTTTGGTCAAGAACCAAATGCTTAGTATACCGATTAATGCTGCAAAAAGCATGGTGAGCAGGGTTGCACCTACACCAAGTTTGGTGAAATATTGCCCAAGAAGATTATCGCTTATGAGCTGAAACTCTTTTCCTGCAAGGATAATGTAAATAAAACCTTCCTTACCATCTACATTAAAGGGTGCTGCGGAGAATATTTTTTGCTCTTCAGGATTCAAAGGGTCATCACCCAAAACAAAGGTAGCCCCATCATTTCTAATAAATTCGTTTATAGGTGCTAAGGATACATGTTTTGCAGGCTCATTTTCATTATGTTCCAAAACCACGGAATATTGAATTTCCCCAGCTTTATTTAATAAATACACTTCAATACTGCGATTTACGGCCATCATATCGTGCATTAAATCTCCAAAAAGTGCTTTGTTAACGCTACCATCCGCTAAAAAAGGAGAGGCATCCTGAAATTTTTCCTGAATTACATGCTCGGCTACATTTGCATTGACACGTTGTGTTATGGCCTGATTGTGTTTGTTGGTGAGATATCCCGTAATAAATATATAGGAGGAACCCATTAACAATACAAGCAGTATAAAGGCTACCCATAATTTCTTCACCAACTTCGGTGTCAATGTTTTTTCAGTGGTACTCATGCGCTAATATCTTCGTTGAATTTGTAGCCCACTCCCCAGGTGGTCAATATATAGGTAGGATTGGCCATGTCCGATTCTATCTTGGCCCGTAGTCTGTTGATGTGAGAGTTTACGGTATGCTCATAACCTTCAAAATTATACCCCCATATCATATTCAGTAACTCTGTTCGGGTATAATTTCGGCCGGGGTTAGAGGCCATTAAGACCAAGAGTTCAAACTCCTTCGGGGAAAGGTCTATCCTTTTGTCTTCTAGCAATACTTTACGCTTATCTATATCAATGAAAAGCCCTTCTGATGCGATAACCGAAGAATCGGTCGCTTTGTCAACAGTAGCGTTCGTACGGCGCATTACGGCTTTTATTCTGGCTAGTAATTCTCTAATACTAAAGGGTTTGGTAATGTAATCATCAGCTCCGATTTCCAGCCCCAAGACCCTATCGATTTCCTCTGATTTGGCGGTTAGCATGATAACAGGGGTATCCTTTTCCGCTCTTAGTTTTTTGCAAATTTCTACACCATCCAACGTAGGCAAGGTCAGGTCTAGAATAATTAAATCAAAATCGGTGTTCAAAGCCAATAACAAACCCTCGGCACCATCAGTAGCCTTTTTGGTCTTGTAGTTTAAATCGCTTAGATGTATATCCAAAAGTTTTATAATTTCCGGATCATCTTCTATAATGAGTATTTCTTTCATAATGGAACTTTACAAAGCAAAACAAAAAGTATCACACAAATGTCACAGCGTAATAGGTGTTGGTGTATTGCCATGACTAGAGGCAACAAACTAAAAGTCAAGCTTCTAATGTATTCCTTACAAAAACAGGTGTTTTTAATTGAAAAGCGTCCTAGAATTATAATGACCGGATAATCACATTTAGTTCCAATGATCTACGTGTTGGTTCATATCATCGAAGAGGTAAGTTCCTATCAATTCTTTTCTGTAACCAAAGATCAGCAAAGTGAGTACGATAAGGGATGCATATAGGACAAGAATTGAAAGTCCCACAGGAAAAAAGGTTTTCGGGAACAATGAATTTTCATAGTCAAAATAGGAGAGTATGATAAAAAGGGTATCAAAGAATTTAAAACAATAAACCAACAGAAGAATGTATAACGAATATTCTAGATTTCGCATTTTAGGGCTTCCGAAGAGGTTCTCCTTTACTTTGTGCCAAAATTGATAGAGATAGCTAAAATGTATTAGCGATAATATGGGAATAATATAATTATCAACTTTAAAGACATAAAACCTATTGCTGTATAGTCCATAGAAGTTAGAGAAATCCAATAACAAAAGGATACTTATAGACAAGACAAGAGCAAGCTTCCAAGTAATGGTTACTTTAGTAGTATTCATTTAAGTAGGTTTCGGGGTCTGGGAACCGTAATCTATAGCTAAAACGTTAGGAGTATTACTTTTATTTCAATAAAATCGATGAACTACGGATACTATTGAAAATAGTTTATGAATGATTGACAATCAATTATCTATTGAAAAAAAATAGGGCTGGTGACCCAACCCTATGCTACTTTATACTGTTCCTAGTTTAGGACAACCATCCTTTTTTGATAGCGGTATTGGCCAATAGCACCAGCGCTATACCAATAATTAACACCATTATGGGCATGATCATGGCACCTGGACCATATACTTCAAAATTGTTACTCATAAAGAAGGAATGGGACATTTGTGCTAAAATCCCTATCAGGGAAATGATAAATACGGGTTTTGCCCATTTCTTTTTTAACAAAAGCGCAATACAGCCTAAGGCACCGCCCCATACCGCAACGGCAAATGCACCAGTTACCCAAGCGGGTTGCGATTCGTAGAGCAGACGCTCTGCCTGACTCATTTGCTCTAAGGTCTCAATGCTCATATAGGCTTGTCCTAGGTAGGCCATGACACCGGCCAAGTTCCAAAGAAGTGCAAGTGCACTTACAATCCAAAACCACATGGGTGGCTTGTTCATTGAATTTGTCATAATATTTTGGTTTAGGTTAAATAGTTGGGTTAATTTACAAAAAAGAAACTAGTCATAGCTGTACTATTGATTGTTGCCTTAACCGCTTTCAATGAACGAGGTAGTATCTTTAAATTATCATGAAACAAAAACGTTATTACTATATCGTACGATTGGCCTATTTAGGGTTTAGATTCAGTGGTTGGCAAAAGCAACCCGGGCAGCGCACCATTGAGGGCATGCTTCAAAAAACGCTAAAATTTATACTTCCAGAGGCTAATTATAAAATTCTTGGTGCGGGAAGAACAGATGCGAAGGTGTCTTCGTTAGACGCGGCATTTGAACTATTCATTGCAGAAGAACCACTACCGGATTTAAACGAATTCATACAACTTTTTAACCGTAATTTACCTCCGGATATTAAAATAACCTCGATTACGGCTACCGATAAGGAGTTCAATATTATTCAGGATAGTAAAAGCAAAGAGTACATTTATTTGTTTTCTTTTGGAACAAAGAACCATCCGTTCTGCGCTCCTTTTATAGCCAATATTATAGAGGAATTGGATGTAGACCTCATGATCAAGGCAGCCAAGCTATTTGAAGGAGAACATGATTTTTCTGCCTATACCGCAAGATTACAGCCCAACGCAAAAGTCATACGGCATATTGATTCCTGTGAAATTACCAACAACACCTATTTTGATGCCACTTTTTTTCCAAAGCAAAGTTATGCCCTTAGCGTTCGTGGTGAAGGATTTATGCGCTATCAAGTACGTATGATGATGGGTGCGCTAATACAATTAGGCAAGGGAGCGTATGACATCGCAACCATAGAAGCTTCTCTTAAAACGGGTTACGACGGACAACTTAATTTTGTTGCCCCAGGCTCCGGACTCTTTCTGAACGGCTTGGATTTTACGCAATGATCCAATTAAAAATACCCAGAGACTTACCCCGAGCATTTTCTTATGGTGACATAGCCGCTTTTAGTATCTTTAGGTAAAATTAGTGTCATGGCCCAAAAAAGAAAATTAAGTCTTCCTAAAAGAAAAAAGAAAGTCTCCCGAGTACAAGGGAAGATGGGGAAAGCACCGGGCACGGTAAGTTATTTGGGTACCAAAGAGAAGGGGGAAAGCATAGTACACGTTATGGAATACAATGCGGATTCCTTTAAAATGTCCGACCCGTTAGATCTTAAGACCATCGTGAACCTAAAAGAATCTCCGGACACCTCTTGGATAAACGTTGTAGGGATTACGGATGAGGCATTTATTGAGGAATTGGGGAAACGATTCAATCTAAATCCGTTACTTCTAGAAGATGCGATTAATACGGACCAAAGACCTAAGATTGATGAGTATGAAGATTATATTTTCGGTGTGTTTCGAATGTTATACCTCAATCAACAAGATGAAATCGTAGGGGAACACATCGCTATGGTACTAATGGAAAAGACCGTACTGGTTTTTCAGGAAGTTGAGGAAGATGTTTTTGATGGGGTACGGAACAGGATACAGTCCAAATTGGGAAGAATAAGGACCAGGGGCGCGGATTACCTGTTTTTTGCCATGTTGGATGCCATCATAGATAATTACTTTTTGGTATTGGAACAGATCAACCACAGGATAGAAGTGCTCGAGGACGAGGTGTATACCAATCCTAAACCTGTAGTAGCCCAAAATATACAACAGCTAAAGAAAGAAGTCCTAAAAGTAAGACGGTGGATATTCCCGGTCAAGGAACTTATCAACCGTCTTATTGAATCGGAACATCCGCTCATACACCAAGATACCAAACTGTTCTTAAGGGATGCTTTGGACCACACCTTAGAAATAAACGAGAGCCTACAGATCTATCGTGAAATGAGTATGAGTCTTATGGAAATGTATATGAGCAACATGAGTAATAAAATGAACGAGGTCATGAAAGTGCTGACCATTATGGCATCCATATTTATACCCTTAACGTTTATTGCCGGGGTGTACGGAATGAATTTTGACCACATACCTGAACTTCATTGGGAAAACGGCTACTATTACGTTTGGGGCCTCATGATCGTACTCTTCTTAGGAATGTTAATCTATTTTAAGAAAAAAGACTGGCTTTAACATTCCTTATGTTAATTCTTACCAACTTCTGTTAAACACCGTTAAATCACTTGACATTTTTCCATATACCCTTATATTAATAGTGTTGGATAATTAAATACATATTCTTTTAAAGGCATTCCGCCAGTAAGGTCGATACTCTTTCGGCCACCAAGAACTTCACTCCAACAATTACACATTTTGTTTAACTTTTAAAAAATCAAATTCATGAACTATTTGAATATAGATGAAAAAAAATTATTACCAACTGTCAAAGAATTGAATACCCTTTTGGCAGATTACCATATGTACTATCAAAAATTAAGAAACTTTCACTGGAATATCTTAGGACATAATTTCTTTGATTTGCACGAAAAATTCGAAGAATTATACGGAGAGGCGAGAGTAAAAATAGATGAGATTGCCGAACGCATTCTAACATTACGTTACCATCCGATAAGTAATTATTCAGAATACCTGAAAACATCATCCATTAAGGAAAGTGATACCAACTTAAGTGATGTGGAAATGGTAAACGAGTTGCTAGAAGCCCATAGTTTATTATTAAAGCAAATGACTACGGTGGTAAATAAGGCAGACGAAATTAATGATGAAGGTACCATTGACCTCATTGGAGCTTACATACGAGAATTAGAAAAGAACAGTTGGATGCTCGATGCCTGGAACAGAAAAAATTCAGAGCGATTGAAAGAAGCTACCGCATAGTAGAACACCCAATAGTAAAAATAATTAATAACTCTAAAAACAATACATTACAAATGAATACTAGAAAAATAAATATTTTAATTGCAAGTTTAATGATGACGACCGGAGTGGCTATTGCCCAAGATAATCCTACCGAGGCCTTAGAAACCACCCAGTCCAAAACATATACGGTAAACACGGGTAACGAAATGGTAAAACGTACCGTGGAGATAAGCACCATGCGAAACACCGCAGTACAGTTGAACGAAGAGGACAGTACAAAAATTGACCAATCCAGAGTAATGGATAGCGTTGCTAAAATCACCAAAACGGTAAAAATCGATAATGACGCGGACGATGCTTTTGACGAGAAAATCGTATTTACCTATAATTCGGACATGCCAGAGGATTTTGTGCTGATATCGAATAAAAATGAGCTAGCCGTGGCCATTGACGAGGGAGAAAACCTAAAAATCGTTGAAAATATGAGTTTGAAATCCAAAAATGACTTTGCGAACAAACAGACCTATATTTTCACGGATAATAACGGAAAAGAGATTGAATTCTTGGTGGAAGAATACACTAAACAAAGCATGAACATGTCAGATTCCAAATAATAGGACCTACATATAAGATAAGAAAGACCCTTCGGGGTCTTTTTTCGTTTTGAAAAGAATGAAACATATTTCGTACATTGAGAAGGTATGTTCAACGCCGTAGATTGGAAATATGTTTTAACGATTGTTGTAATCGTTTATCTTGTGATCAATATCCTCGTATATTTTTTACAGGATTTTTTAATGTTTAAACCGGAGAAGCTGGTAAAGGACTTTCAGTTTTACTATGAAAACCAGGAAATTGAGGAGTATAATATAGAAACCAGGGACGGTGCCATCATAAACGGACTCCGTTTTAAGACGCCAAACCCCAAAGGGGTGGTTTTTTACCTCAAGGGGAACTCCAAAAGCATCAAAGGCTGGGGTAAGTTCGCCGTGGATTTTATGCGTCACGGCTATGATGTTATTATGGTAGATTACCGTGGTTTTGGCAAAAGCACCGGCAGAAGAACCCAAAAAGCCATTAAGCGAGATCTACAGGTGGTCTACAATAAAATAAAGGATAACGTAGCGGAGAAATATATCATTCTTTACGGCCGTTCCCTAGGTTCCGGGTTTGCCACCAAATTGGCTTCCATGAACAACCCGCGCATGCTTATCTTGGACGCGCCTTACTACAGCTTAAGTAAGGTGGCCAAGAAATACGTGCCCTTTATGCCCTTGTCCTTGCTTATTAAATTTCCCATGCCCACCTATAAATGGTTGAAATACGTAAAGTGTCCCATACATATCATCCATGGTACGGATGATAGACTTATTCCCTATAAGACCAGCGTAAAACTTTCCAAAATACAACCTAAATCTACCACCTTACATTCTGTTATCGGTGGCGGACATAAGAACCTGAATACTTTTGAGGCTTACCATAAAATGTTGGCGGACATCATAACGTCCCGTCCAAAACCTGTAAATTTGGAAGGCTCCAGTATTAACGTAAAGCACTCCTCAAGAAAAACGAATGCGTAGACTTAAAAAAATTGGTATCGTACTAGCGGTATTATATGTATTGCTGCTCGGTGTCACCTATGCCTTTCAGGAAAAACTCATCTTTATCCCGTCCAAAATGCCGGCAAATCATGTGTATGATTTTTGCCAACCTTACGAGGAATTCTGGCTAGCCGCTCCAGATGGCGCTCGTTTGAATGCCGTACACATCCAGAACAATTCGCAAAAAGGGGTAGTGCTTTATTTTCATGGGAACTCGGGAAATATCTCGCATCTCATTCACGTAGCTAATTTAGTGACCCGTTACGATTACGATGCCATTTTCGTGGATTATAGAACCTACGGGAAAAGTACGGGAGAACTTAGCGAAGCTGCCATTAAAAGTGATGCGCAACTTTTTTACGACTATACCAAACAGCGCTACGATGAAAGTACGATCGTAGTATACGGGCGTTCTTTTGGGACAGGCGTAGCTTCTGGGTTAGCTGCAGAAAATAATCCTTGTAAGCTAATTTTAGAATCACCCTTTTATAGTGCGGTGGCACTTGGGAAACACCGTTTTCCTATATTTCCTATTGACCTATTGTCTAACTACCGCTTTCCTTCCAATGAATACGTGCAGCGCGTAAAATGCCCCATAACCATTATTCATGGCACGGCGGACCGTATTATTCCCTTTGAACAGGCACAGGACTTATTTACACAAGTACCTGATGGTCAAGGAACCTTTTATACGGTAGAGGGTGGCGGACACAATTACCTACAGGATTTTGATGTTTTTAAGAAGGCTATGGATACCGCTTTAAAATAGGGGTGGGGTTTAGTTATCGGTTTTGTATAGGAATAGTTGCAGGCTTCTAGTCACTTACTTTCGGTTTGTTATGGTAAACACTTTTATACTAGCGGTTAAACCACAATAATTTTACATCGTGTGGTACGGAGACTCTATTCTGTTAATCTACTCGAATAGTCATCTAATTTGTTCATGATTCCAAAAAAAGCATTAAGTCCTTCTTGATTTTGAATGTTGGTATTTACGAATAGAATGCGTCCTATCTTTGTTTTTTGATTAAAGAACATTAAAGACGAAACGCCAGGATCACCACCCGTATGACCTATATTATTAAATGATGAAAAACCCATAAAAATACCTGAGTTATATTCGTCATCATAGGGATTTTTTTCGTCTCTTTTTTCTTTGAAATTTTCCTCTGTCAATTGTATTTTAAAAAGTTGCTTATAACTTTCCTGAGTAAGGATCGTACCGTTCCCCGAATAGCCTTTAAGCAATTCCGTCAAGTATTTTCCTAAATCATTAATGTTCGTAATAAACCCACCATCTGGATATGTTATCAATGAATAAAAGGATAGTTTAGTTTCTCTGTCAGAATATAAAGTGGAGACATTTTCAAAATTAACAGTGTTATAGCTCCAACCTGAATCATTCATTCCCAATGGTTTCAAAATATGTTCAGTCGTGAAATCTGCGTATGATTTATTTGACACGATTTCAATAATATATGCACCTAGTGATGCGCCAACATTTGTATATTCAAAAAATTGATTTGGCTTGCTTGCCGTAAAAGCGTTAGTATTATACCATTTTCCATCTTTAGATAAGTAGTTTTCTAGAAATTCAGCTAAATCAATGTTAGTGTGTTTTGGATTGAAACTTTGAGGAATATTTTCAGGTTGTGCTAATGTGCTATCTACTACATCTTTTAGCACATAGGATTTACCCATATAGTTATCCGTATCTTTTATCGATGACGTATGTGTTGCTAATTGTTTTATGGTGATGTCAGCATCTGGAAAATTTGGATTTCTAACCTCAAAAGGCAGGTATTTGTTTACAGGGTCATCCAAATTTAAAAACCCTTTTTCTTGGGCTTTCATTAGGGCTAAGCCAATAAAGGTCTTTGAAACAGAAGCAATAGGTTGTAGTGTGTTCTCGGTATAAGGTTTTTTAGATTCTACATCTGCAAATCCTAATCCTTCTTTGTATAAAAAGCCTGAAGAATCAACTATTGCGACTCCCAATCCATTAAAATAGTTTTTATTTAAATTTTTGATTTCTACTGTTAAACTGTCCTTTATATAGACATTATTCGCAATTTTCTTGGTAGAATTTGGCTCTTCTTTACAAGATAAGATTAATAAAATTGCTGAAAGAGATAGCAGTAATTTGTTCATTATTATTTGTTTAAAAATGATTTTTTGTCCTATGGATTTTCTTATGCTTTCGTACAACCGTTAGATAAGCGGTATTTCAGTACTTCAATAAGCACAGTACAAATTCCATTTATCGGTTCTTAACGAAGATCGCTATTCTAAAAATTAATTCAAGTGTTCTTTCTGTAGATTATTAGAAAGTTCTGAACAGTAAAAGACGGTTGCTTTAAAAGAACATGGTAATGCAGAAGGTGACGGATACCATTATCTACAGGGTTTTGAAGACTTAAATAATGCCAGGGATATTACTTTAGGATAGGGGTGAAGTTTAGTTATCGGCTCTGTATAGGAATATTTGCGTGCCTGCTTGGGAGGAATTCAAAGGGAAAATCGGACCTAGCGAACGCGCAACTAATTTCGTTTAAGCTTAAAATAACAATTGTTTTTATACGCTATTGCCATTTCCTTGTCTTCTCATTTTATGAATATTACGCTAAATTCTTTTTGTGCTTTTGTTCGTTTGAATATATTAAATCAACGTTTTATTCCGCAACATTTTCAATTCCAATAGAAAGGACAATTCCGAAATTGCTAAATTCAGAAATCAATTCTCATGTATTCTTTTCTTCGCTTTCACGTACTATTACAAAATAGACAACATAAAGCCAACCTAAAATTCCGTGTACTAATGCGTAAAGAATTGATTTATTTCTATCCCAAGAAACGACTACGGCAATTACACTTCCTATACCAATTCCGTTTCTGACAACGGTTTGTTTAAGTCCAGAGACTCCAGTTTGTTGACTAAAGCATTCTAGGGAAAATAGTAGCAAAAAAATTAAGGTGAGTTTTGTTTTATTCATTATCAGTTTTTTTTCAGTTTGAATAAGCACAATGAATGCCTACGCGCACATATGTCGTGTGCTACCATTGTAGCAAGCTCAGATTAGGTTTCAATTATCTGTGATTACATGCGTCTTGGCGGCCCTTAGACGAGATAGCCGTCATGTAATCGTAATGTGTTATTTCTTAATTCCTTTCAATTTAACTCCTTTCCAACCCATTTGAACGTTGAAACTATCGTTTTCATTCTCAACAAACTCAAACGATTCAGGTTCTTTAGGGTCATCAAAGAAAGTGTTTTCTGATTCAGCTTTTAAGGTCGCTATCTGTTCTCCGTCTTGATACACTACCAAATTTTCATGCTCTACTTTAAAGGTCAATTCCAAATTACCCATATCTGCAAACGAATATGTTCCTTCATATCCGTTTAAAATTTCTGCGGATAATTTGATGGATTTTCTATTCAACTCCTTCGGAACATCATAAGGTTTGTTTTCCAATATTTTGGCAAAATCCTCCACTGTTTTTTGAAAAGGAACTTCTTCATAATTCGCTAAAAAGATGAAATTGTAATTGTATTCAAGATTTGTATATATCTCAACCCTAATTCCGTCAGAACCCCCACTTTTCTCAATGACATTTGATTCGTTTTGTAACAGCGAGGCAAATGGCTCATTTTTAACATGGTTTAAAAATTTGTTTAAGTCTGAGGCAGTTGAAAATATTCTCGCAGTTTTCAGTTCATCCGGTAAAACATTATCCACCTGCATAATTTTACCATCATCTTTTTCGTGGTTTTTTGCTAATTTTTTTAAGTTATCCTCTTTAAGGTAGAAATGCGCTCCTGAGTTTTTCATTTCCAAAGGTTGGAAAACATTGTCTGCCAAGCACTGGGCAAAGGATTGGTTAGAAACTTCTTGAATCACAAAATAAACAAGTTCATAAGCAACGTTAGAATATTGTTGCTCTGTTCCGGGTTCGAAAAGTAGCTTTTGCTTTTTGGCGTACTCAACTATTTGTTCTGATGATAAGTTAATGTTATCTTCTTCAACACCTTCTAAATTTCTTGGAAGTCCAGATGTGTGGTTGAGCAACATTTCTATGGTTATTTTGTCGCCATCAGGAAAGTCTGGAATGAACTTTTTAATTGATTCACTTTTTTTGATTTTTCCCTCGATCTCAAATTTTTCAATTAAGTAATGGGCCATTAACTTGGAAACAGAATGAATATCAAATTGACTTTCAGTTGTTACGTAAGTTGTGCTCTTTTTGTCTTGATTTAAATTATATACCTTATTAATAATCAAGGTGTCATTTTTTGAAGCAAATACAACTCCATTAAATTTCCCTATTGTATGAAGTGCCGAAAAGTATCCATCTACTTTTTCATTCAGTTTTTCAGTTTGATGTTGTGTATACTCTTTTGCTTTTTTATCCGTATTATTACAAGAGATTAAAATCATTGTTAGAACAAATATTGATAAAATCTGTCTCATAATTGGTTTGTTTCGAATGCACTACAACGCATAGCTAAGTGGAGTTTCAACACTTCGGCAAGCGCAGCACAGGTTCCATATATTCGTTGTTAACGAAGTTCGGTAATCTTCAAAGTGAAGTCAAGAGTTCTTACTAAAGTATGTACTAAAGTTTTGAACAGCAACCACCTATGATTAAACACTAAACCACAATTTTTTTATATGTTCCTGGTCTTAGTCTTCTCCATTCCGTTGTATATATTTGGGGTATGTTTCTCCATATAAAATTCAGGATTAGGTATTTCCGTAAATCCGAACTTTTTATAAAGCCATTCGGCTGTATCAGTTAATAAAATCCAGCGTCTTAATCCTTGCAGATTTGGGTGCTCCATTACTTCATTTATCAACCATTTACTTAGTCCCTTTCCTCTATATTCCTTAAGAACATAAACATCTCCTAAATATGCAATAGTGGAATAGTCCGAAATTATTCTAGCAAAGCCAATTTGTTCGTTTTTGTAGTAAAGCCCAAAATTTAAAGAGTTTTCAATTGATGTTTTTAAAGTATTGAATGGAATTCCTTTAGCCCAATCGGTTTCGTTTGCAAGGAATTTATGAATGCTTAAAACATCTAATTTATCCTTGTCAGTTGAAATGGTATAATCCTTTCTATGTGTTTCTCTAATTTTCAATTCAGTTTTCTTTGTTATGGCCAACGCTTAATAAGTGGACATCCAATACTTCGTCAAGCGCAGCGTAAGTAGTACTTATCGGTAAATAGCGAAGTTCGCTGTTCCTAAAATTTAATTCAAGTACTCTTTCCTTGGATTATTAGAAAGTTTTGAACACACAAAGACTTTTTTTCGGTAATCAATAAGGTAATTAAGGATAGTTGGAGTCACTTTGAAATTCCTTAGAAGTGATTTTGTAGCTTTTTTGAACTAGTATTTTGTATTTAAACCATTATCGCTTTTACATCGAGTGGTCGGTAGTTTTTATTCCTTACTTATAATGGGTGTGCAAATCTCAATGATAAATCCGTTGATATCTCTTACATAACCAACTTGTTGGCCCCAAGGTTTTGTTACTGTTTCTTCCAAAAGAACAGCACCGTTCTGTAGTGCGTTTTCCATTACTTTTTCGATAGCTAATGTGGTAAATGCTAATTCAATTCCAAACGGCTTTTCTGTCAAAGAACTAGTCATAAACCCTTTCTTAAAATTTGAGCTGCCAAGTTCAATATTGGCAAATGCGATTGTGGTTGTTCCCGATAATATTTCGCCATAGTCATTTTCAGGTGTGAGGAATTTTTCCTCAAATCCAAATGCTTTCTTATAGAACTCCATTGTTCTTGGAACGTCATTTACATAGAGAATGGTGTAAGCGTACTGAATGTCCATTTTTTATATTTTAAGTTCTCAACTAGCCATCTTAGTTTGATGCAAAGTTAGTACGACTCTAATAATTCTACTTTGTAAAAAAGCGACATTACCTAAAGTAGCTTGGGTTTTCTCCTGAAATTCTTTTGATTTCATGGTGCATATGTGCGTGGTCAAAAAATCCCGAATCGAAAGCAATTTCTAAAAGGCTTGTTTCCGTAAGGGATTTTATTAGTTTTTTAGTGTGGTTGAAGCGTACCACGTTTGAAAATTCCTTTATGGTCAAACCAATATAATTTTTAAAACGCCGCTCTAGTTGTCTTAAACTGATATTGTGGGCTATAGCTGCCGAGCCAATATCTATATTCCCTTTTAACGACCTAATCTTTTGTGCCACCGACAACACCAAGTTGTCCTGTCTTTGATAGTTTTTGTACAATGAAGTTAGTACAAGACTTTCTAGAAATTGGACTTTATCTCCCGTTTCTTCCCTATGGTTCAATTGGCTTGTTGTATACTCTTCACACACCGAAACTATCTGAGATAGCTCTGTTCTAAGGTTTTTGGTTTCATAAAGCGGCCTTTTACATAGTGAGCCAAAATTTTCGGTTTTTAAACGAACTCCTATTAAATCGGATTTCTTTGCCACTTTAATCATTTGAAAATTGGACATAATTCCGGATACAAAACCTTTATTCTTGGTCAGGTCAAATATCAAATCAACACATGTGTCAGGCAAAACCTTGAAGCACTCACCAACCTCAGTTGTGGAGAACGTCCAAAAGGAGTCAATTAAATGATTACATCTTTTTGATGGTCTTATTTCTTGGTACACTGTTTTTAAATTACTGTCAACGCTAGAGGAATAGTATCCTGCATTACCACAAACGCGGTACGGGTGTTGATATCGTATTTCACCCTACTTATTTCATTTTCTGACTTTCTTTAGCTAAAAAGTCATTTATAATTTTCACTTGTTTATCAATATCTTTTAGCTTTACGAAGCTATATATTAAACTTCTTTTTTTTCCGTCCGTTAGCTTGTCGAAAATTGCTTTTGAGTCCGAATCTTGCGCAAGAAAAACAGTTAGTACTTCTGGCATGTCAACCCCTAATTGGTCTGGGTCTTCATCAATTCTGTAATCGACTTCTTCTCCGAGCTCCTTATTTAGTTTCTCAAGATATTTTCCAGCCACGATTACATAAAAATTCCCATCGCCTAAATGATTCAAACCACAGCGATAAGAAACGTTAGCATCAATGGTGCAAATTATTCTTGTGGCTCTTTTTTTACTGAATTGGTTTATGATTTCTGTATCGAGTTTTAAGTAATAATAACCTCCCTTTCTTTTTTCGAGTTGTTTAATGGTTTGTTTACCTTGAAACGTTTTCATTACTAAAATACTTTTTGTGCAATAACTACAATTCGTTTTAACCCCAATTTACAAATCTTTAATTTTAGATTTATGGAGTTCAGTTATTGAATAATCCTTTTGTATTGATAATAGTGCCTCAAGGTTCGTAATTGCAGGACAAAGCCAATCGTCCTCAGTTACAGTTCTTATTGTAAAAGTCCACAACCTGAAAAACATATTTAAAGTCCTTTTCGGCTATTTTCTTCTGTGCTTCAGGACAGTCAGAAAGGTAGTCACTAACCGCTTTTTTTGCTATCTGGCTTCGTATATTCTCTGCGGGAATGAAAAAATTATCTTCAGTTTTCTTAATTAAACCAATTGATTCTAGATCGTTATTGTCATGGTCTATCCATTCCAATTCATAGTGAGATAATGTTCCTTTCGAAATCACTTTTAAAAAATGTTGAACACCATCTTGAAAGATATGGTATTCGGTATCAAGAAAACGACCATTTTTAAACAGTTTGGTTTCTTCATTTAATGTATAGCTTTTGTAATCGTATCCGTTTACGTTAAATGAAAGTACTTTTTTCCGCTTAAAGCTTCTTTTTCTTCCATTTACGTCTGTCAGTCTTATTCTCCCGTAAAATTCACTAAGCGCGAACCCTTCCTTAAAATAATCGACCTTGCCGTAAAACTTCTCCCCTGTAATCAGCACAATATGATCTAAAGGTACGTTTTCTGGAAGGGCAATTGTACGGCAGGACGTGAGATACAGCGTGACAACGAGACAAAATAAATACCTTCTAACTTTCATATAATAGTAATGTTTACTGCTGAGATTGATATTTGTGTATATGGTGTCCTAAGGTTCTAAAGGTAGAGTTTAACTACTTCATCAATCACAGCACAGATTCCTTTTATCGGTTCTTTACGAAGTTAACCATTCCCCAATTTCAATTCATATAGTCTCCACTTGGTAGTAAGAAAGTTCTGAACAGCCCTGAATAAGCCATTAGCTGTTAATCGAACAAATCAGAGGACAAGTAACGGTCACCTCTATCACAAATAATGGAAACAATGACCCCTTGGTCCAGTTGAGCGGCCAAACGTAATGCTACGGTCGCTGCACCGCCACTGCTCATTCCAGAGAAGATGCCTTCTTCCTTAGCTAATCTTTTGGCCATACTCCTTGCTTCCGCTTCGCTAACCTCCATGACCGTGTCTACTTTCTTCGCATCAAAAATTTTGGGTAAATAGGCCTTGGGCCATTTGCGTATCCCAGGTATCTTGGAATTATCAGTAGGTTGTACCCCCACAATTTGCACACCTTCGTTTTGCTCTTTTAAATAGGTGGAGGTACCCATAATGGTCCCTGTGGTGCCCATAGAGGAGACAAAATGGGTGACCTGTCCGTTCGTATCGTTCCAAATTTCTGGCCCCGTGGTTTTGTAATGCGCTTTCCAGTTATCCGGATTTCCAAACTGGTTCAGCATAATGAAACCCTCTTTATTCACCTTTTCCTCGGCATAGTCCCGCGCTCCTTCAATACCAACACTTGCTGGAGTCAAGGTAACTTTGGCGCCATAGGCCCGCATGGTCTGTACGCGTTCTTTGGTAGAATTTTCGGGCATCACCAACTCGATGTCCAAACCATAAATACCGGCTATCATGGCCAAAGCAATACCCGTATTGCCGCTCGTGGCTTCTATCAATTTATCGCTGGTTTTTATGCTTCCCGTTTCCAGTCCGCTTTTAATCATATTATAGGCGGCCCTGTCCTTAACGCTACCGCCAGGGTTATGACCCTCCATCTTAAAGAAAAGCTTCACATTGGGATTGGTGTTCAGTACGCGGGATGCTACCAAAGGTGTGTTTCCTATTAAATCTAAAATGCGGTTAGACATTGGGTAAGGTTTTAATTTTTATTTCTGGTGTATGGAACACGGTGGAATGTGCGGGAACTGAAGCGGTAAGCCATGCGTTTCCGCCGATTACGCTGTTGGCTCCGATGACCGTTTCACCTCCTAATATCGTGGCATTAGCGTAAATGGTTACATTATCTTCTATGGTCGGGTGCCGTTTGGTTTTTTGCAAATGCTTGGCCACATAAAGTCCGCCTAAGGTTACACCTTGGTATATTTTTACATCATTTTTTATGATAGCGGTCTCCCCGATAACCACGCCTGTGCCATGGTCTATATGAAAGGATTTTCCGATTTGGGCGCCAGGGTTAATATCAACGCCGGTCTGCCGATGCGCATATTCTGTCATTAAGCGCGGTACGAGCGGAAAACCTGTTTGGTATAACTCATGGGCCAATCTGTAGATGGCAATGGCATAGAAGCCTGGGTAGGCCATATACACCTCTTCAATGGATAAGGAGGCAGGGTCACAGTTCACGGTAGCCTCTGCATCAAGATTTAAACTTTCTAAAATGGTGGGGAGTTTTGCTACGTAGTTTTCCCAGACCTTTTTACAAGGTTTTTCACTTTCCCAGCAGGCTAAATCCACAAGGTTGTCAAACTGTTGTTCTAAGATTTCAAGATTGCCGGAGACCGGAGTTTCGATATCGAATAGGGTATAGAAAAGCAAATTCGTAAAAGTTTCCGTATCTCTTTTAAGACGAAACCTGAGATTAGGCTGTTTCTTATGCTTGTTGATACTGGTAATGATAGATTGATGATCCATAGGTTGTACTTAACTCGGTATCCGAGATTTGAAATAGGCCGAGGTTTTCTCGGGAGTTAATCCTGATTTCCCCGTTCTGCGCCCTGGCTTGTTATAAGGTTATTTCTAAAACCAAAATTAACCAATTAATACTATCGTCTTAAGGGCAAATGGTTAACTTTAGCTTAAAATAACAAGACCTAAGTCGTATGTTACATCCTGCTATTACCAAACCAACGCTACAATTTTTAACGGACCTCAAGGAAAATAATAATCGGGAGTGGTTTGCCGAACATAAGGGGCAATTTAAACTACGGGAAACGGAAGCAAAAGCTTTCTTTAACGAGGTGTTGGAGAAAATGAAAACGCACGATGAAATAGAAAAATTAAAAGTCTTTCGGATTTATAGGGATGTCCGCTTTTCCAAAAATAAAACCCCTTATAAATTTAATTTCTCCGCTTCCTATACTAGAGCGGGAAAACAACGCCGGGGTGGCTATTACCTTCATGTTCAGCCACAGGGTAGTTTTGTCGCTGCTGGTTTTTGGGCACCGGAAAAGGAAGACCTGTTGCGAATTAGAAAAGAATGGCAGATAGACCCGAGCGATTTTCGTGAGATAATGAGCAAAAAAGCGTTCAAAGACGTTTGGGGAGCACTAGCGGGTGATGAATTAAAGACCGCTCCAAAGGGGTTTGATAAGGAAGACCCCAATATTGACCTCATTCGCAAAAAGCAGTATATTTTTGTTAGGAATTTTAGCGATAAAGAGGTCTTGTCAGCAAACTTTTCGGATACCGTCAATGCCTCCTTTAAGGCGATACGACCTTATTTTGATTTAATGAGTGCGGTGTTGACCACTAATCTTAACGGGGAATCGCTATTGGACTAAAGCCTCTTTTTCAAAATATTGAATTTGGTCCTGCAGGCGTTTTATCACCATATTGATGATTCTTTTGTTGAGGGCGGATGAATTTTGAATATAGTTCGTATATTCTTCAACAGTGAACTGCCCCATGATGATACCTTTTACGGAGTTCCTATATTTGATGTCCTTCTGTAGGGCATTGGCAATATAATCCATGCGCTTTTCTAACCGTAATTCATAAAAAGTATTTTTAGTTTTTACGATGTAGTTTTGGAAAGAGGCCAGCAACAAATCGTTCTGAAATTTTATGATGGGGCGGAGGGTTTCATTTTGAAAACGCTCATCCGGACTCATATTAGAATGTATTCTTGCCGAAGTAATTTCTGGACGAATTTGTTTTAAACTGTGGGACCTATCGTGCATGTCAATCTTGTTTTTCTAAAGGTAGCCAATAAGAAAGGGTGCTTTTGAAGTGCGGATATTAGTTTTTAACGGGTTTATAAACAGTGAACCCGACCTCTACACTATAAATTATTGGTTATTTTTATGGGAAATTTGACAAGACATGAAATTTGGAAAGGTAGAGCAGCCAGAAGGTATTGATTTTACATTACCTACGGACCACAAAGAGACGGCCGTGGTGTTAAATAAGATAGACCAAAAAGACCCTTTTACCATGCACGTAGGTTGTGCAAAATGGAACAAGCAAGACCTTAAGAATTTTTACCCTAGGGGCACTAAGGATGAGTTGGCCTATTATTCCACACAGTTTAATTCCATTGAGCTCAACGCTACTTTTTATCGCATATTCCCTTCTGAAACCTATGAAAAGTGGAATGCGAAAACTCCCGCTAATTTTACCTTTTTTCCTAAAATAGTTCAAAATGTAAGTCATTTAAGACGTTTAAATGACCAAGCTTATCCTGTTTTGGACCAGTATTTGACCAATACCGCCAATCTATCCAGTAAGTTGGGTACCATGTTCTTGCAAATGCACAATAATTTTGCACCGAAAGACTGGGACAGGGTAGTACGCTTTGTAGAACGGTGGCCAAAAGAATTTCGGTTGGCAATGGAATTTAGGCATACGGATTGGTTCAATGACGAAAAAGTAGCTCAGGAGCTCTACCATTTACTCGAAGAAAACGGCATTGCCAATATTTTGGTGGATACTGCGGGAAGACGGGATATCATGCACATGAGACTTACCAATGACGAAGCCTTTGTTAGATATGTGGGCGCTAACCATAAGAGCGATTATACGCGCTTGGACGAGTGGGTGACTAGGTTGGAGGCATGGAAGGAACAAGGTCTGAGAAAAGTGAATTTTTTCATTCATCAGAATATGGAATTGGAATCTCCTTTGTTATCGGCCTATTTTATTAAAAAACTTAACGAAAGACTTCATACGGACCTTACGGTTCCTAAAACACTGGTTGACCCACCAAGCTTATTCTAAACGACATAGTACTTGGCTTGATGTTAATTTCCGATGGGGCCATCGGCTAAAGCGGTCTAATTTTGCCTATTTTAAAATTCCAACAGGGTATATTTACTTATTGTTCATTTTCCCGATAGTGTAGTTGGCAATTTGGTAAATCGGAGTGTTAAAAGTGGTTTTGGGTAAGTTTCAAATGATTTTCAATCTAATTTTGTAGTATTAATAATACTATACTATGAAATTTCACACAAGGAAATTAGTTAAGCCAGAGGATTTAAATTCTAACGGTACCCTGTTCGGTGGTAAGGTGTTGGCGTGGATAGATGAAGAGGCGGCCCTATACAGTATTGTTCAATTGGAGAATGCCAAAATCGTTACGAAATATATGTCCGAAATCAACTTTATGAGTGCCGCCGTGCAAGGTGACATCGTTGAGATAGGGATAGAGGTAGTAAAATTCGGTAAAACCTCTTTGACATTGAACTGCGAGGTGCGTAATAAAATGAACCATGAGACCATTGTCACCGTAGACAATATTATCATGGTCAACCTAGGAGAAGATGGCAAGCCCGCGGCTCATGGGAAGACAAAGGTAGAGTTCGTTGCCGATAGGCTCGCTGCCGCTCAGTCTTAATTCATGGCCATTTCTTTGGCTACGGCTTGGACCTCGTCCAGTACACGCAGTAAGTTGGCACCCCAGAGCTTTTCTATTTCCTTTTCCGTGTAGCCTCTTTTCACTAATTCCAAGGTTACGTTAAAGGTTTCGGAAGCGTCCGACCATCCTTCTATTCCTCCGCCACCATCAAAATCGGAACTGATACCTACATGGTCTATTCCAATCAGTTTCACCATATAGTCTATGTGGTCAACAAAGTCGGATACATTTACGGCCTCTGGCACGTCCGTCATTCCCTTAACCATGTCTTTACCCATTTGGGTTACTTTAGGATAATTCTCTAGAAAAGCCTCTTTCTGGTCATCTGTTAAATTTCGAAATTCAGAACGGTCATACCAATCTATGGCTAAAGAGTCCGCTATTTTTTCATAGAGCCCTTTCATATAAGCGGCACGCGCTTCGTGCTTTTCCGTATTCAAATAAGAGCTAAAGGCCACGGTCTGCACTACACCACCGTTTTCTTTCATTAATTTTAGCTGCTCATCGTCTAAATTTCTACTATGACCACAGAGCGCTCTTGCCGAGGAATGTGAGGCAATAATGGGCGCTTTGGACAAAGCGATCATTTGCTTCATGGATTCTTTTGAAGGGTGAGAAACATCAATCATCATTCCCAACCTATTCATCTCTTTTACAGCCTTTTTACCTAAGTCACTTAAACCATTATGTAGCCAAACGGAGTCCTTTTCTCCCGTATTGGAGTCGCAGAATTGACTATGCCCGTTGTGCGAAAGTGATATATAACGCGCACCTAGCTCGTGGTACTTTGTAAATTCGGAAAGGTCCTCACCGATAGGATAGGCATTTTCTACCCCGATCATGGCAACTTTTTTACCTGAGGCATCAATGCGGCGAACATCTTCAGAAGTCAAGGCAAGTTCAATTTCTTCGGGCGCAATTTCTTCACAAAGCCTATGGATGGCATCAAACTTGGCCATGGCATTTTCCTTTGCCTTGGTATAACCTTCTTTGGTAAGTGTATCCTGTCCCGTGTAAACGATGAGCCAAGAAACATCCAATCCACCTTCCTCCATTTTCGGAAGATTAATCTGCGTATTCAAACGTTGGGTGTAGTTGATACTATCCGTAAAATTCTTGACATTGATGTCATTGTGGGTATCAATCGTTATTACTTTTTCATGGATTCGTTTTGCAATATCTTCAGTCGATTCCACTTCCTTTTTCTCCTCGTTCGCACAAGAAAACAGTAATAAAACACAGAGTATGTAGCTTAATCCTTTCATCGTTTATTTTTTTAGACCTACAAATAAAGCCTATTCACAACAAAAAAGGAAGTGTAGGGAACATTTAATTGTCAGCAGTAGCGAAAAGCAGGATTTTTAAGATTGTATGAAACTATATTATTTACCCCAAAAGGAATCTTAACCTATGTCAATTTTGAAAACAAAAGACTTACTGAGTCAATTGGCCCAATTGGAATCATCCCTAAATGATTTTTCCTTTGAGGAGTTGACTACCGAGGAAGCAGCTTTGTTGAAAACGTCTTTCAATACATTTAGAAATCGTTTAGAGAAACGTATTCTAAATCCCAATGAAGTCGTAACTTCTGAAAAGACGAAAAAGAATTCCGAGGATGTTATTAAGAAGGATGCAAACGACAGCAAACTCATTGCCCATATTAGTCACGAGATACGAACGCCGTTAAACGGAATCATTGGTTTTGCCAATTTGCTTCGAGACGAGAAACTTAATCCTAGTCAACTTAAAAAAGTGGACGCTATCCAAAATGCTTCTTATAATCTGCGCGATATTATTAACGAGGTATTGGAATACTCCAAAATTACTTCGGGAGTAGATGGCTTGGATATTATAGACTTTAATTTTCGTGGTCTAGTGAACGATGTCATCTTTCTATGTCAGACCTTAATCCTCGATAAAAGAGTGGATTTAAGGGTTTCTATAGACTCAAAGATACCTAAAACCATAATCGGGGATCCCTCAAAATTGTCCCAAGTGCTGCTGAACCTTTTAGGAAACGCTATAAAATTCGTGGATAAAGGTCATATCGAATTAGCCGTGGGTATACAACGTAAAGCACAGGACGACTACGTATTGGAATTTAAAGTCACGGACACAGGAATTGGCATTCCGCAGGAAAAACTGAAAACGATTTTTGAAAGCTTCAAACAAGCCCAGAAAGATACTTTCAATACCTATGGAGGAACGGGGCTTGGACTAAGTATCGTAAAAGAATTGATAGAAAAGCAAAATGGGGAAATCTCCGTTGTTAGTGTTGAAGGTGAAGGAACAACCTTCACGTTTACCATTCCTTACAAAAAGGGAAAAGCAATCAATATTCCTGCAAAGAAAGTTAATACCATAAATATTGAAAAAGGCAGAGCACTGCTCAGAGGAGCTAAAATTTTAGTTTTTGAAGATAATCTGATGAACCAGCACCTTATTACAGAACAACTTCATAAATGGGGATGTAAGGTGTATATCACTGCAGATGCAGAAAAAGGATTGACCATATTAGAAACCGATGCCATAGACCTTATCCTCATGGATTTGAAAATGCCGAATAGGGACGGTTTCGAGATTTCTGAAGAAATACGATCAAAAACGCATCTAGAACATGTTCCCATAATAGCGCTAAGCGCAGATTTTACGGTACATGACCAAGAGCGCTGCGTAAGCGCCGGGATTAACGATTTTTTACTAAAACCATATACCTTGGACGAACTTCTCATAAAAGTACTCAAAAACAGAAAGGAGAAATCCTTTACGCCAGAAAGCAAGGACTTGCTTAAAAAGGAAACCATCTCAAAAGACACAGCAAATTCATTTGACCTTCAACATATCCTTGGGGAGTGTTTCGGAGAAATAGATATGCTCCGGGAACTGGTAAGACTTTTTAAACAAAATGTCTACGAATTTATAGGAGCAACGAAAATAGGACTTGGAACGAGCGACTTTAAAGAAATTTCATTATGTGCACATAAACTCAAAGCAAGTTTATCCATGTTCAAAGCGCTGCAACTAAGAGATATTATTGTAGCTATGGAGAAAAGCTCTATGGCAAAGAACGGAGAAGAAACGTCTAGGCTGTTTCTAGACTTTTTAAACAGCTACCCGTCTTTTGAGAATCAAATAGATACCGCTTTAAACAAGCTTAAATAGGAATAATGGTAAAGAAACGTGTTTTATTGGCAGATGATGATGAACTCTTGGCTTCCTTGCTTGACTTTAGGTTGAAAAAGAGCGGTTATGAAGTACACCATTCTTCTGATGGTAAGCAGGTAAAGGAATATTTAGAGACCGAAATGCCGGACATTATCGTTAGTGACATCATGATGCCCTATTTTTCGGGAATAGAACTTATAAACTATGTACGTAAGGATTTAGACTCCAAAACCCCGATTATTATCATCTCATCGGCAGGTAATGAAGAGAATGTGCTGAGTGCCTTTGAACTTGGGGCGAATGATTTTATTTCAAAACCCGTGAGTCCCTCTGAACTAATGGTGCGACTCGCCAGAGAGCTAAACAAATCACAATAATTTGCTGAAAATCCCCCAAACACATATTATTAATTCACTGCTTACAGCTCCTAAAATCCCAACGGATTTATTATGGGGGCTTTCTGCGTTCTTCGGGGTGTTGGCATTAGTCTACTTGATATCCGTCTTTATTTTCAGGAATAAAATTTCTAAAGAAACGAGACTGGTTCGGGAAAAGAAAAAGGAGCTTTCACCCATCATCAGTGAATTTCTATTCTATGATGAGAAAGGGGACAAGATCGAGAAAATAAATTATATAGGCTTAAAGGTTGAAATTCGGGAACTCATTAAAGATGATTTTGATAGAAAGGTTTTAACGGAAATTGTTATGGACCTACGTAAAGATGTCTCAGGTACCACAAGACAAGAACTTTTTCATATCTATAAAGATTTAGAGCTTCATAAGGACGCTTATAAAAAACTTAAAAGCTGGCGATGGGAATTGGTTTCTAAAGGAATTTATGAGCTAACACAAATGAACGTAACAGAGTCGTACGGATTAATTACAAGATTCATTAACGACAAGAGAGCTACCATTAGAAAACAGGCAGAAATTGCTACCGTTTCCCTTAAGGAGGACGGTATATCTTATTTTCTGGATAATACCAAGTACAAGATTTCTGAATGGCAACAGTTGAAGCTAATGGATGTTGTTCGAAACAAAGAGAATTTTATTCCACCTGCATTTAGGCTTTGGCTTACTTCCAAAAATAATTATGTGGTTCTTTTTTCTTTAAGACTCATCAAATATTACAATCAGAACGATTCGCATGCCTCTCTAATAGAACTGGTAAAGCACAAAAACAATCATATAAAACGAGAGGCCATTCAATGTATTACCGCCTTTCACATTACCGATGCCATACCGGTGTTAAAAATGGTTTTCAGGAAATGTACGACAGATGTAAAAATGACCATCCTTGAAGCTCTAGGCGAACTGGGGTCAAAAGAGGAGATAGATTTTCTGAAACAGGTTGAAATTACAGATAAAGATTTTACGGTTCGGAACAAGGCCGTGAGGGCTATAAATACGATTAGTCCAGAGGTTATTTTGCCCACAAAGGATATTGCTGAAGCATCAGCGTGGGAGGAAACTGTAATGGAAGAACCACTTGTGGCGGATACGGGCGCACCAGACCCTGAAGCGATAAATGAATTACCAAAACAGTCAGAAGATACAATAGTTCCCCAAGAAAGTAATGAAATCGAATCAAAACCACCGACCATGGAAATTGATCCAGAAGAACTCTCGTTCTTACCACTAGTTACAGCGGAACAGAAAAATAAATCCGAACAACATCAAGAGAAGATCCAACCAACAATTAATGAGCTTCCCGGAGTCTATGAAGAAGTTGCTCCGGGGGAGTCCCTCCTAGAGCTAAATATAGATTTTCTGCCTATTGTTCAACCCGCGCCAAAGGATGATGAAGATGACCCGCTTCAAATGGAGGTGATTTCTCAGGAAGTAACACCTATAACCAAAATTGAGAAGCTAGAAAATATAACAGTAGACTTTGATGAAGTGGTAATAGCATCAGGTCTCGTTTCGGATCATGTACCACCAGCAAAGGAATTACCGCAGAAAACGGAAAGGGTAGATGTTAGGGAATTCGATTTGATTTTTGAAGAAGTAATCATTGAGAATTCGGAGTCCAGTACTAATGAAATGATTATCGACTGGACTACGGCTTTTGAGGAAAACAGCATCGTTGAAGCTACTAATGAGGTGATGGAAATTGAAGTGATGTTGAACGCCGCTGAGATAGTTCAAAACGAGGTACAAGAAGACATCAACCTCTCGATTCCCAAACCTAAATTCTTAGCTAAGCAACCTTTGGAAACTATGATTTTGTTACAGGATATCGCTGAGCTAGGGGACCATAGGGAAATACCTTATTTAAAGCTTTTATTAGAAAAAGAACGTTCTGCTACGGTTAGGCAACGAATTGAAGAACTTATTAATTCCTTCACCGAAAACCGTGCGGAAAACTATTTTAAGATTACCACTATAGCACCAGGCTATAGCATTTTCCATGAGCTTTTTCAGAACAGGGACGTAGAGTCAAAATTGGTACTGCTAAACGAAGTTGCAGCGGTAGGGGATGAGAAAGAAATTCCGCTATTACATTCTTTGTTAGAAGATGAATCGCCAATAATTAGAAAGCACGCTGCCATAACCCTAAAACTTTTGAATGAAAGACTGTTGGAGGAGGTTAGCAATGAAATTTCAGCACTTCCGATAGACGCGGTAATAGCGGATGAAAACGTTTTGGATTCCAGAAATACCTTATCCACGGAGACAAAGACATCGCTTTTGGATATTCCTTTTGAATTAGAGAAATCAGGAGCAATACCTATTGAAAAAGAAAATACAAATGTTACTAGAGAATCGGGAAGCACGCTTTTTGACCATCTCTGTGCGGTATCCACAAAATTTTATAACAAACTAAATGGCTAGTGGTGTTTTAGATATCGTATTAGAGTACATAAACATTGTTTTTTTAGTGTTTACGGTCGTGCTATTTACCATGTTCACAGGTATGGGTTATCTATCCACAAGAAATTCCATCCATTATAGGAACAAGAATAGTTTTGGTGACATGTCCAAACTCATGGCATCACCTTTGGCGCCCAGCATTACCATTATAGCGCCAGCGTACAATGAAGGGATGACTATAGTAGAAAATATACGCTCATTAATGTCGTTGCGTTACGTTAATTATGAGGTAATGGTGGTTAATGATGGTAGTAAGGACGACACCCTACAGAAAATGATAGATGCATACGACCTTGTTAAAATAGAGCAAGAGATTGACCCCGAATGGAAATCGAAACCCATACGGGGTATCTATAAATCACCTCATAAGGCCTTTGCCAAGCTCACCGTTATCGATAAGGAAAATGGAGGGAAATCGGACGCCTTAAATACGGGGATGTCCCTATCTACGAACCAATATGTGGGTTGTATCGATGTGGACTGCCTATTGCTTCCAGACGCCCTATTACACGTGGTGAAGTCTTTTTACCAACGTTCGGAGAAACGGGTCATTGCCGTAGGGGGTGTCATTAGAGTAGCCAATTCATGCGTTATACAAGGCGGGCAACTAGAAGAAATCCGATTACCGAGTAATTGGTTGGCGAGATTTCAACTCTTGGAATATACACGCTCTTTTATTTTAGGTAGAATGGCGTGGGGTCGTATTGATAGTCTTTTGATCATTTCCGGAGCTTTTGGCTTTTTTGACCGTGAAATAGCACTTGCGGTAAACGGCTACGATACCAATACGGTGGGTGAGGACATGGAAATCGTCTTTAAGATGAGGCGTTACATGCACGAACGTAAACTGCCCTATACCGTAGAATATATACCGGACCCTTTATGCTGGACTGAAGTGCCGGAGGACGGTAAAATACTGATCAACCAAAGAGACCGCTGGGCAAGGGGTAATCTCGAGACGCTTTACAAGCATAAGGATATGTTCTTTAATCCAAAATTTGGAAGATTGGGGATGCTGAGCTACCCGTACTGGTTTTTTTATGAATGGATGGCTCCTTTATTGGAGTTTTTCGGGTTTTTTACCATCATCCTTTTCTATTGGCTGGGTATTCTTAATTGGGACTTTTTTATCGCCATTACGGCCACTGTTTACATCTTTTCGGTAATGTTCTCTTTCTATGCCATTCTGTGGGATACATACTCCTACAATGAGTATAAAAAAACAAAGGATATTTTAATTCTCATGTTCTGTGCTATTATAGAGCCTATAACATTTCACCCTATTGTGGTTTGGGCCGCTATCAGGGGCAACTATAAAAAATTATTCAAGGTAAAATCTGGTTGGGGTTCCCAAGTAAGAAAAGGATTTGCCAAAGCAACGTAAAATGCATCAGTTAGATACGGACATACCGGTAAAAGCGCAAAGAACATTAAAGGACTATATTCCTTTAGTGATTACCTTCTTTGTGGGCTTGGCACTTCTGTCCATTTACCAGAATACCATGTTGTATTTCTCAGGTGTACTGGATAGTATTGTGAATAAGAGCCTGTTCATCCATTTATTACACCACTTGGGTTTTACTGCCGTAGCTGCGCTCCTTTTAGCCTTTGTTTTTAATCTTACAGAGAATCAAAAACCCGATCTGGGATTTCGATTCATAAAGCTCATACTAACGATGTTACTCATAGTAGAGGCGATATTGGTTACGTATTATATTAGTAACTACGAGGCCTTAGGTGCTAATTTTATGGCCATTAATGAGGCAAGTGCTTCTCGTTTTTCGTGGATTCGTGCTATTGGTGCCATTGCTGTGACCATTACAGCTTGTCATTTCATACATAAGTACATCGCTTCGTTCTATACGGTAATTAGCAGAATGTATCCTTTTACGATAATCTTGTTCAGTATGTTTTTGGCGACCTTATATTCGGACAGAAAACCGATTAATGAAAACAAAACCCAGTACTTACTCGAGCATGTCTGGCAACAGGCACTGAATTTTAATACCTACGAAGGGGAGAAGGAATACCCTTTACTTAAGCAGGACGACTATAAAACCGAATTGGGTGCCTATTTTAATTTCAAGGCCGAAAAGCCAACCATAAAAATTCTTATCGTAGAAGGTTTGGGTGCAAGCTTGACGAATGAAGATCAAGACTTCAAGGCGTTTATGCCTTTCTTACAGGAACTGCAGAAAAAATCGCTGGTCTGGACCAATTTCTTAAGTAACACTGGCGAGAGTCACGCTGCCTTACCCACCATTATTGGTTCCTTACCTTTCGGTAATCAGGGTTTTACCCATATTTCAAAATTTACCAATAGAAATACAATGTATAGCATTCTTGGTCGTAATGGCTATGAAACTTCCTTTAATTATGGAGGTAATAGTGCCTTACATTACTATGATAAGTTTTTGGATGAGGAGAACGTCAGTTCCATTTTGGATAAAAAGGCCTTCGGTTCGCAATACGATTTACAGGAAGAAGATGCGGCGGGTATCACACTTGGCTATCCGGATAAGGTGTTGTTCCAGAAATATGAACAGCTTAAAACTACCGCAACCGAGCCCAAACTTGACGTTTTTCTGACCTTGAGTTCTAAGGAACCCTATCAAATACCACAACGTGATAGGTATATAGAAAAAGTAGAAGAGCTACTCGCCAACTACGAATTCTCGCACAGGTCCCATAGGGTTATCGAAAACAACGAAGCTTTGTTCGCTAGTTTTCTATATACGGATGAAGCCATCCAACAATTTTTAGCACAGGAAGCTAAGACTTCAACATACCAAAATACCATATATATTATTACGGGAACACACCAGACAGCGGGTTTGCCGCAGCTGACCACTTTGGACAAATACAGGGTTCCCCTTATTATCCATAGTCCTTTACTCAATGCTACAGAACGGTTTGCCACTTTGGCCTCTCATGCAGATATTGCACCCAGTATAATTTCTGCTCTAAGGGAGACATACCCTATTCAAGTCCCTAATGCCAATGCTTGGTTGGGCAAAGATGTGCTAGAGCCCAAGACTGACCAGAAACAAATTCCTTTGTTACGAAATGCGCATAATATTACCGATTACCTTAGTCATAATCATTTTATAACCGATGGTGATGTGTACGCTTTGGATAAAGACTTGAATCTTTTAGACGCCAAAGATGAGGAAATAATTAAAAAGGTAGTGGGCCATTTTGATTACTTCAAATCCGTGAATAACTACATCGCCGAGAACAATAAACTTATCCCCAAAGAATTAGCTCTTGTTAATGACAGGAAGCCTAAATTCAGTAAAGTGGACATGATTTGGATTCAAAGTGTATTCAATGGAAAGGATTTTGACAATGCCTATAGAACGGCGAGGAAATTGGCCATTAGTAAGGATTACGACAGGTCATTATTACTCTGCGATTATATTTTATCAAAAATTCCACGCCATGCGGATACGGAAATACTCATGGGACGCGTTTACTCTTGGAAGCAAGAGTATGATAATGCCATCAAAACACTAAGCAAAGTGGTGGAGAAATACCCCGAATACGAGGATGGATACCTTGCCCTGATGGATGCACTTTATTGGTCTGATAATAATTCTGAAGTTTATAAAATCAAGGAATTGGCGCGCGAAAATCATATAAACAGCATATTGCTAGCAGAAAAAATTAAAAGATCTATACAACGTGTTCAGGCGGCCAAGCTTGAAAATGAAACTAAAGGAATAAATCAAAGTACTGCGCTAGCTCCAAAGAAATAATGAACTTAGTAAAATATCTTATTACAATAATCACCATTTTATGTTGGGTACACTTCACAAGTGCACAAGATATAGCGTACAATGGCGACCCTGATGCTTCTTACTTTGTGGCAAGGGACTTAGCTTTTGCAGGTGATAGAGGTACTGCGCGGGACACCTTAAAACAAATACTTAGCAAATATCCCGATTATACGGATGTGCGCTGCCTTTTGGCCAAAACCTATAGTTGGGATAATGAATATGATAAGGCACGTCTTCAATTCAATCGTATTACAAGTGAAGAACGAAAAAATAAGGAGGTGTGGATTGGTGCCATTAAGAACGAGCAATATGCCAAAAACCTGAATATTGCCTTAGGTATGACCAACAAGGCCTTACTGTTCTTAACCGATGATGCCGATATTTTAAAACTTAAGACAGATATTATTCAACAAATTGAAGAGCAACAACTGCTTCAAAATGTACTTAAGGCTACAAAAAATGAAGATACCAATAAGCAATCCATAACCTTGTCTACCCAAAGCGAAGTATTTGATGCCGAACTGGATGCCATGTATTACGGTAGCTTGGAATACAAAAAAGAAGCTAACTGGGGCGTTTTAATTCCACGGCTTACGTTTAACCGTCGATTTAATATTAACGGGATACAAGCAGAGGTAGATGCTTATCCTACCTTCTCCAAGACTTTAAGTGGCTATTTGAATTATGGATTTTCCACTTCTGCTATATTTCCCAGACATCGCATAGGAGGGGAGGTACTCAAAGAATTGCCAAAGGCCATGGAGGTTTCCGTAGGCTTTAGACATCTTTCCTTTGAAAATGATGATGCCACCATACTTACGGGCACGTTTGGTATATATCGTGGTAATTATTATGCGGTCTTTAGACCATACGTGGTTCCGGATAGTAGAAAAGGTATTGGAGTTTCTGGAAATGTATTGGTGAGACGCTACCTGAAAGACGGAAATAATTTCCTGGGACTAAATCTGGTCTATGGCTTTGATACGGAATTAAATCAATTTGTTGTGGATGGTGAACTGCTGGCAGAAACGCTCTTATATCTAGAAGCGCAACGATTACGTTTGGAATATCAATTTACCAATACAAAGGGCACCAACCTCTATAAAGCTAACCTTGGCGTAAACCGTCAAGAACTGGCATTTAGCTCTGGAGAACTTTTTCTTTCCGTTACGGCAGGTATCTCCTACCAAGTAAAGTTTCGATGAAATACCAATAAATCCGACTAATAACATCCCATTATTGGACATTTTAGTTCTTGTTTTAAAGGATTTTTAACATTCACCTAGTATTTGGCTTAGTTTACAACAAAAATAAATGAGTACACCACATTTTGTTGTGGAAAGTGAAGCTTCTAGATATATTTACAATGTAATTTATGAGTACCCAAATCAAAATATTAATTAATCCCTAATAAATGCTTTACGATACCTACGGTGAAGAATACTTAGTGTTTCTTCAAGACCTAAACGAAATCTTAAGTCTTAACGAATTAACGGAATTGGACTATATGTAGTCTAGACCTATTGAACGAATCCCAAAAAACCTACGAACATGGCACATCAAAATCAGGACAACACGTCCTATCAGAATTTTATTCAAGATTTAAACAGCATACTTGTTGATATCAATATCAGTAAGCTTACGTATTCCTAATCCCTTAGTGAATAATAAAAAAACGCCCGTATAAGCTACGGGCGTTTTTTTGTTTGTATAAATAAGTATTACAATACTATCCTAAATAGGTCTTTAATAATTTACTCCTAGAATTGTGACGCAGTTTCCGAATGGCCTTTTCACGAATTTGACGAACTCGCTCTCTGGTTAAGTCAAACGTTTGTCCAATCTCCGCTAAGGTCATGGATTGTTGATCTCCAATGCCATAATAGAGTTTTACTACATCCGCTTCTCTGGGTGACAAGGTTTCTAAAGCTCTATTGATCTCTGTATTCAGGGATTGTTGCAATAAATGATTGTCCGGTCTTGGTGACTCTCCAGAACGTAACACATCGTATAAGTTCGAATCTTCGCCCTCACGAAGAGGTGCATCCATAGATACGTGTCTTCCCGAGTTTTTAAGCGACTGCTTTACTTCCGTCACGGTCATCTCCAATTCTTTGGCAATTTCTTCCGCAGAAGGGGGTCGCTCATGAGTTTGTTCCAAGTAAGAAAAAGTCTTCTTGATCTTGTTTATTGAGCCAATTTTGTTCAATGGTAAACGAACTACCCTTGACTGCTCGGCCAAAGCCTGCAAAATGGATTGTCTGATCCACCATACGGCGTAAGAAATGAACTTAAATCCACGTGTTTCATCAAAACGTTTGGCTGCCTTGACCAAACCTAAATTTCCTTCGTTAATTAAATCCGGTAATTTTAATCCTTGATTCTGATATTGTTTTGCTACGGATACAACAAACCTTAAATTGGCAGTGGTCAACTTTTCCAAGGCAATCTGGTCGCCCTCACGTATCCTCTGGGCTAATTCTACTTCTTCATTTGCGGTAATCAAATCTATCTTACTGATATCTTGCAAGTACTTGTCCAATGATTTTGATTCGCGATTGGTTACCTGCTTGATAATCTTTAGTTGCCTCATATATGAAAGTTTGTTTTAGGAGTTCTACAAGATTACATAATACATTTTTATTCCCTCTTTTCCAAAGACTTCACTACTTTCTTTTACATTATTTATGAGCGTAGCATAAAAATAGTGGGCATTTAGGGATTTTGATTGTACATGGTGTATTTTTGAAACAACCCTTTGCAGTATGAGTAAGCGAGCTTTAAAAACGTACTTATCCCAGTTATCTAAATCAGCTTTAGAAGAACAGCTCCTAGATTTGTACAACAGGTTTCCCGAGGTAAAGACGTATTACGATTTTGTTTTTAATCCTAAAGAAGAAAAACTGGTGCAGGAAGCTAAGGCAAAAATTTCCAATGAGTATTTTCCACTTAAACGTAGAAGGCCCAAAGCCAGGCGCTCCGTGGCGCAAAAATACATTAAGCATTTTCTTAAACTAGGGATGGAACCGCATCTCATTGCTGATGTTATGTGTTTTAATCTGGAAATTGCTCAAACTTTTGAGGAAGAACGTAATGTTCCCGATGCTTTTTACAAAAGCATGCTCAACTCGTTCACAGAACTAATTCAATACACCACATTACAGGGCTTGATTCCAAATTTTAAAGAGCGAATCGTAAAAATATATACCATAACCCAAGATAAGAACTGGCTTTACGAGGAAGGTTTCTCCAAAGCCTTAGATATAGTAGATTAGATGGCAATAGTGATCATTAGACAGGACGGAAAAATTGAACTCTGGAAAAGTGCGCTTTTACGTGCCAATCCAGAACTTAAGGTCTATAGTTATTTGGAGGAACATCCTAAGGAGGATATTGTAATGGCCTTAATCTGGAAACATCCAGAAGGGAGTCTGACCGGTTATCCAAATCTAAAGTGCATTGCTTCCGCAGGAGCTGGGGTAGATTATATTTTTGAGGATAGCACTGCGCCAAAGCATATACCTATCACACGTGTAGTAGACCCCTATCTGGCTAGTGACATGTCCGAGCATGTGTTGGCCGTTATACTAGCGCATTTAAAAAACCTCAATACCTATAAGCTTCAACAAGTGGACAATCTTTGGAAACCTAGAGCTTATAAGCGTATTAAGGACCTTAACGTGGGCATTTTAGGTTTAGGTGAATTGGGTGCCCTAACTGCTCTTGACCTACTGCGTGTAGGCTTTAGGGTTCAAGGTTGGTCCAGAAGCGAGAAGACTATTGGCGATGTCAAAACCTTTGCGGGCCCAAGTGAACTCGGTACCTTTTTAAATACTACGGATATACTAGTGTGCCTTCTCCCTTTGACTCCGGAAACCAAAGGTTTTATTGATACTCAACTATTGGAGCAACTCCCTAAAGACGCTTACGTTATAAACGTAGCTCGGGGCGGACATGTCGTGGATGCGGATTTGCTGGAGCAATTGGACAAGGGGCATATTTCCGGGGCCTGTTTGGATGTATACCATCAAGAGCCATTAGCGACCTCCCATCCTTTTTGGCATCATAAAAAAGTACACATGACACCACATTACGCCAGTGTATCGGATACGAATTCCGTAGTTCCACAAATATTGGAAAACTATCAAAACGTACTGAACAGTACCGAATTATTAAACGAAGTGGACCGTAACAAAGGGTACTAATTTTTACTAAAGCGGAATTTATATTTCCAATACCGATAAAAATCTTCTAATTTTGTAAGGTTTTCCCCGATGAAACTGAAGTGAACACTAAATTTAGATTGCCAGCCTTTTGAAGCTAGAAAAAGATACTACTGAAAAAACATTGTACGATTATCAGGAAGAGGATTTAAATGCCATTTTTAAGCATTTAGAGGAAAGCCCCGATAATACCAACCTGTTATACCAATTACCCACGGGTGGAGGGAAAACGGTAGTCTTTTCCGAAATCGCCAAGCGATACATAGAGAAAAAAAAGAAAAAGGTCGTAGTGCTTACGCATCGCATAGAGCTTAGTCTACAGACATCAAAAATGCTACATGGTTTCGGGGTCAACAATAAAATCATCAACAGCGAGGTGAAGGAACTCATTGACCAAGATGAGTTCATGTGCTTTGTAGCGATGGTAGAAACCTTAAACAATAGGCTGCAGGAAGAAAAGGTAGAAATCAACAATATTGGTCTGGTTATCATCGATGAGGCGCATTACAACTCCTTCCGAAAGCTGTTCAAGTATTTTGAAAACGCCGTCATTCTCGGGGTTACAGCAACTCCTTTGAGTAGTAACATAAAACTTCCCATGAAGGAAAACTATAAAAAGTTGATCGTGGGGGAGTCCATAGAATCATTGATCGGCAGAAAGTTCCTGGCCAAGGCCAATATGTACAACTACGATGTAAGTCTACAGAGTTTAAAGTTGGGCATTAACGGGGATTACACCGTAAAATCTTCAGATGAGCTTTATGGTAACCATAGTATGTTGGGCAAATTGTTAACGGCCTATACGGAAATTGCTTTGGGCACCAAGACCTTGATATTCAATAATGGTATCAATACTTCCAGGTATGTATATGAAACCTTTAAAAAAGCAGGGTATAACGTCCGTCATTTGGATAATAAAAATACTGCGGCAGAACGTAAAGAGATTTTGCAGTGGTTTTCAGAAACCCCGGATGCCATCCTTAGTTCGGTTAGCATTTTAACTACAGGGTTCGATGAGCCAACGGTAGAAACCATTATCTTGAACAGGGCAACCCGTTCGCTTACCCTTTATTTCCAAATGATTGGTCGTGGGTCGCGCTACCTTCCCAATAAAGAAGAGTTTACGGTGGTGGATATGGGAAATAATATTGCCCGTTTTGGTTTGTGGAGCGCTCCGGTGGATTGGCAAGAAATTTTTCATTTCCCTGATTTCTTCTTAGAGAACATCAAGAACGATGAAGAAATAGAGCGGGAATTTGTTTATGAAATGCCACAGGCGCTTAGGGAACAGTTCGCAAAATCAGAGAACATAGAATTTGATATTAAGGCAGAATACAAGAAAAGCTTTGCCAACGGAGAAAAATCCAAACTGGTCCTCGAAAAGAGTATTGAGCAGCATGCGCAAATTTGCGTGGAGAACGCAGAAGATGTTTTTGACGCCCGTATACTGGCCAAACAACTTAAAGAAGAAATCGCCTACCGGGTACGCCAATATTCCTACTGCATCATGAACAATACCAAGAACTACAAGGAGTGGCTAGAGGAAGATTACGAACGTAAACTGCGTTCCAAAATTTCAAAAAAGTTCGCGGCGAGGATGTAGTTTGTAAGAGTTAGAAAAAACCATCTCTTGTAACACCAGTTTGCACCTAATAAATAGTTAACCATTGCAACAAAAAAACACCGAAAAGGGATTGACCAGAACACTTCTCGTTATCGGTTGCCACTGGCCAGAGCCCAACGCGACGGCGGCTGGGGTGAGGATGCTGCAATTACTTCGTTTTTTCCTAGAGCAAAACTATAAGATTACGTTTGTCGCGGCCATGCAAGAAAATGAGTATGTGCAACCGTTAAAGGATATGGGTGTTCGGACTACTACAATCAGTTTGAACAGTAACTCTTTTGATATTTTTTTGAAGGATTTAGAACCGCAAGTGGTGCTGTTTGACCGTTTTATAACCGAAGAGCAATTTGGTTGGAGGGTTGCCGAACATTGTCCCCACGCTCTACGGGTTTTGGATACGGAGGACTTACATTCCCTGCGTCATGTACGTGAACAGGCTTTTAAAAAAGGAGTCGCGTTTACGGTAGATGCCTGGTTGCAGGAAGATAAGACCAAGCGGGAAATTGCAAGTATATATCGTTGTGACATCGCCTTGATTATTTCTAGCTTCGAAATGGAACTTCTTCAGGAAACACTTCAAATAGATTCGAGCCTACTGCTTCATCTTCCTTTTATGGTTGATGAGAAGGATATACCTAATCCCTTACCAGCATTTAAGGAACGTACCGATTTTGTATTCATAGGAGGTGGAAAGCATGCCCCGAATGTGGATGCTATCAAATACCTGAAACAAGCGATATGGCCTAAAATAAGCGCTGCCTTGCCGAAGGTTAGCTTACATATTTATGGTGCTTATCTTCCGCAACAGATTCATGAAATGCACGATTCAACATCAGGGTTTTTGGTTCATGGAAAGGCTGCCTCGGTAAAAGAGGTGATGCTAGCCAATCGTGTTTGTCTGGGACCTTTGCGATTTGGGGCGGGAATTAAGGGAAAATTACTCCATGCCATGCAATTTGGTACGCCGAGTATTACTACCACTGTTGGTGCGGAAGGCATGTATGGCACGATGGATTGGAACGGGTTTATTAGGGACGAACCGGTGGATTTTGCGAACGCTGCCATCCAATTGTACGGTGATTCCGTTACTTGGACAAGAGCCCAAGAACAAGGTAAAAAAATCATAAATCAGTACTATAATCGCATTCTTCTGGAAAAAGCCTTGGCTGATAGATTACAAGAGACAGCCCAAAATATAGTGGCACACCGCAGACATAATTTTATAGGCAGCCTATTACAGCATCAAACTATGGCCAGTACCAAATACATGAGTAAGTGGATTGAGGAGAAGAACAAAAAATAGTTTAGGAAATAAATACGCTAAATCATTCCGAAACTAATTTGTACAACTGCTTTTGAAGTGGTCACTGAGCGGAGTCGAAGTGAACAAAAAATAGTTCTGGAAATAATTACATTTCATCCATATTTTAAACAAATCTAAAGGAGTGGCGTCCTGAAAGAGACGTTGTATCGAGAACGTTTGGAAGAGAATCCTTCGACTGCGCTCAGGCCAACGTCCTCGGGAACACAAGAGCTTCTCGATACTCCTTGTACTCCCGAAAAGGTCGTAAAAGCCACTCGAAGTGACTTGATGGTTTTAAGTATTATTCTATTTCTACAATGTCAGTTCGAGTGGCGTCCTGAAAGAGACGTTGTATCGAGAACGTTCGGAAGAGAATCCTTCGACTGCGCTCAGGCCAATGCCCTCGTGAACACAAGAGCTTCTCGATACTCCTTTTACTCCCGAAAAGGTCGTAAAAGCCGCTCGAAGTGACTTGATGGTTTTAAATATTATTCTATTTCTACAATGTCGGTTCGAGTGACGTTCTGAAAGAGACGTTGTATCGAGAACGTTCGTGAACACAAGAGCTTCTCAAAACAAATCACTTAATCACCAACACCTTAGGATTTATAGGGTACAACCACTCAATACCACGTTCGGTAATGACCGCATCATCCTCTAAAGGAACACGCAGTTTTTTACCGCCCCATTCCGGAACTTTGGTATAAGCGAACAGTTCAATGGATATCAGATTTGAAGGTTTTAGCTCATACCCCAAACGTACGGGATTGAAAAACGCGATAGACGGACCAATTCCGTGTCCCCAGTTGCCAACGGAGTGACAGCCGATAATAACATCGGTCTTATCCAAATCGGTATATTTATTAAAACCTTTCATTTTGTTGAACCCCGCTTTGGTCAAGGCCGCATATACCGCATCTTCTGCCTTTTGCGCCGTTACACCGGGTTGTATCGTTTTTTTGATAATATCCCGAACCTTTACCCCTTGGTCAAAAGCATTCTTAATGCCTGCGGGAACTTCGGTTTCGCCCTCTTTTAATACGTAGGCCATACGTTTCATATCGGTAAACATGTTCATAAGGCCAACGCCCCAATCCAACATTAGCACATCACCCCGTTGTATGATACGGTCGCTAGAGGTGGCCACAACACCATCTGGACCCGTTATATAAACAGAAGGCATTCCAAAGGAAGAACCCAGATTATTTTTATACTGCTCCTCTTTCATGAACCAGGCCACGTCTTCCAAGGTAGTGACCCCGGGCGTAATTACCTCGTTAGAAAAAGCCCTTTCGGCAATGGTATAGGAGAATTCACCTGCCTCACCGTATATGGCAATTTCACTGGCCACACGACGCGAACGAAAATCAGATACCAATTTTTCAGCGGAAACAAAACGCTTGGCATAATCCTCACCCAGAATTTCCGAAAGCTCTAGATAAGCTGAGTGGGTGAGTCCGTCCGCTCCTCCAAAGTTTTTAGAGATATTAAGACCAATGGTTTTGGGATTTCGTTTCTGAACGAACTCCTTCAATTCGTCCGCTGCACCAAAATAGTCGTACGCACCACCTTCCTTCAGCAAATAGCCCCCTACACCCAACGCTGCACGTTCTATACGTTCTTCACCTGTATCATAAAAGATATAATACGCATTTGCGGTAACGTAGCCTTCGCCCATATCGGCATACAAGGGGTCTAGATTACCTTCTCTATTGGTCACAATCCACATGTCTATGTTGTTTTCCCTCATGGCAGAGGGTAAGACCAAATCAAATTTATCTTGCCGTACTTGATTCATTTTACGCCAACGGCGCATGGCTTCCTGACCAAATAGATTGGTGCATAGGAGTACGAGGAAAAATAAGGGTAATCTTTTCATTAATAGCTATTTTGATGAATTCTAAAAATAGAGATAATTTGTTGAATATTATCTAAAATATATCTGACTACAGCTTGATACTTTAGCCTATTCTGGCCATACCTTTTTAAAGCGTTCACAGACAATAAGCATATCCTCCGTTGGTTGTTCTCCGCTTTCGGCTAAGAAGGATTCAAAAAAAGCCCAATGCGTTTTTTTCCATTTTTCAAGCGGTTGCTCAGTGGTGCCCATATCCGTAGCGGCATATTCCGGTGAGACTTTGTGAAACGGGACAGTATCTACTTGTACGGTTGCTATAATCGCCAGGGCATTACCCTCAAAATCGGTCACGATTTGCATATCGCCTGGGCGGGGAACATCCACCTTATACTCTTGATAAAGCCAATATAGCGAGGAAGCCGCAGTCTTTTCTCCTTCTAGGATAAGCTTTCCCAGCCTATTCGCATCCGCCTCGTTATTGTGAAAAAAATCGGCATCCGGCATGGCAGTGGTGGCGTACTCGGGATATGCGGTGATATAGTCTTGCCATAATATCTCTGGGGTTTTTAGCGCAGGTTCACTTTTACAACAGATGGATAACAGGAAGAACATTAGTATACTGAAATATCGCATAATCATTGGTGTTTAGGATGACCTTATTGACTTACAAATTACGCTATTCTTTGGTTATCCAAACAAGTAAGCGGATGCGGGTGTTCTTTTAGGTCTCCCCAACGTTACGAATTCCTTTCGCATTACAATTCCTAGGATACGCGGTAAGAATAGCGCGCCAGAATCTTTTTCTTTGCAATTAGAAATCACTTATGGTATTTTTTACATGTTTATTTTTTGGATTTATTATCGCTGCATCGGGTAGCATAAGCCCTAGTTTTTTAAACCTTACCGTAGTTAAATTCAGTCTTAAAAGTGGACGCAAATCGGCTTTGTACCTTATAGGGGGTTTCGCAACAGTACTTTTCTTTCAGGCGAACATTGGGGCGTATTTTGCCAGTGTACTCATGAAGAACTCGGAATATATTACCATCATACAGATGATAGGTACCGGTATTCTCATCCTATTATCCCTAAATTTTTTTCGATTGCATTTTAAGTCTAAGGGACAGTTAAAGAAAGTGGAAATAGAGAAATCCAAAGCATATATACATGGTATAGGGATGTCCCTTTTGAATACTTTTGCCATACCTTTTTACTTTACGACTATTTCCTTTTTGATAGGGCTGGATTATTTTGAATATTCCCTTTTTAACAGTTTTTACTTTTCTATCGGCTCTACCATCGGTTCATTTACCATTTACGCAGTATATGCCACCGTTGCCAGTAGAATAGAAGATAGACTAACCACCGCAGCCACAAAAATGAACTTTATCATAGGTTGCTTAACTGGTGTAGTAGGACTGGGGAATCTTTTCTATCTCCTGTAGGTAATACTACCTAACTGGCTATAAATCAATCAAAAAGAAGGTTGAATTCCCTGAATATTCGTATATTACCATATGGAAATACCAAACGAAGCAATCTATCTTATGGTTACCGTAACGCTCGTTGCCGCGGCACTGGGTTTATTTTCGTACATGACCAAGGATAGTAGAAATTTTAGAAGTAGCCGCAATAGAAGGGCTAGAAAGCAGCATTAGTAGTTAACGTTCGATTGAATTGGAACTAGGACGACTTTCATACAAGCGAATCGCTTTCATGTATTTTTGAGCGCCATTCATGGTCAGGTCGTTGATAAATCCGTCCAATTCAGGATGATGCACTTTAGTCCATTGTACCAATTCATTCACTCCTTTTTCCCATAGTTTCCATTTCGCATCCGGACATTCCAAATTATCGATTTGGGCTATTTTTCCTTGTTCAAACTGAAATCGATAAACACAGGTCATGGGGCTATTCTTCAAGAAAACCAATCTAGGGGAAGTTACAGCGACTTTGGCAATGGCTACGTCGTCCTCAATGCGAATATCCTTTAATCGGTACACGGGCCTAAAAACCGAATCCCACTTAAATTTCTCGTAATAACTCTCCCGGGAAAAAGGCATCGTAAAATCGCCCTCGGTGGTGACCAAACTATCGGAAAGCGTGCTTTTAATCTGTTCGTAATCGCCCTTAACAAAACCCTCGTAATAAGCACTCACCAGTTGACTAGCTGTTTGTTGTTTATCCTTACAGCCAAGACCAACAACTAAAATGCTTACGAAAAATATCTTTTTAAGATGGGTAGTTATGATACGTAAAGTGCTTGTCACAGTGTTCTTTTTATTCCCTACTAAAATAACGGTTATAACGTTCTACCACAACAAAAAACAAAGCACCCATGAAATAGAGGAATACATCAATGCCATCTGCGGTATACCGCGAATTAAACTGTGGCAAAAACCATTCAAAATAGCAAGCGTAGCCTAGAGCGAGGATGCCTACAAGTGCTATGGGAAGTTGTATACTACCATCTTTTTTAAGGTAACGCACTGCAAGCTGCGCTATTTTTAGGACAATGGGCATACAGAGCAAATCGTTCAAATAGTTATTGATGAGGGATGGTAAGGCAACGGAAAACCGTTGTAAAGTGTACACTACGAGCGCTATGATTACAAATACTGGAAAATAAAAACGTTTCACATATGTTATGCCACAAGCCTTTAACATTATGCAGCGATATAACCGAACAATAAGGCCAAAAACGACCCGATAGCGATGACCACCAACCAAATGGAATAGAAGAAACGTGCTACATACCGGATGATGAGATTCTCATGGTCCTTGACGTCTTCCAGAAAGCGTGTTACCGCGCTTTTCTTTTTTGGGTCCGCCTGTGATTTTTGCCGTTCTAGAACCTTTGCTTTGCGCTCCAGTTCCCGTTTTAGGGTAATGTTAACGATGTTACCGCAATTGGGGCAATAATCCTCGTTCAAGGATACTTCCCCGCAGTTATTGCATCTTCTATAGGTTTCGTTGCCCATCTTACTGCAAAGATAGTACAGTATGGCGCTTTCACTAACGCGATAACGAGGGATTGTGACTTAAATAAAACTATCAGCGCATAAGGGGATAACCGATAACCACCTCATTTTTCTTACACATGGTTACCCTTACCAAAAATAATAGCAACATAAGTGGTAAGGTTCTTTTCATAATGAGGTTTGATTTATTATAAATTTAAGGACATACTCTTCGGAAGCATAGAAACAAGGTACATTATTTCTTGGATAGTTATATGGGCTTACGTGATAATGGAGCTAATAATTGTCCCGAGAATTGCTTCAAACGAAAAACATTTTCTTTCAGAATTCGTAGCCATCTAAATCTGACGTAATTTACTTTTACCTGCAGGAGACGAAATGCTTCTAAATAGTGAAAAAACTTGGTTATCGGCCGTTGACCTTTTGTGATGAATCAATTAGAAGGTTCCATATAATAGTTTTATAAATCAAAAAATGTAATTCTTCAATCTTAACGCTTTAACGTAAAGTGCCCACTATAAACTTTCTCCTCGTCATATAAGAAGCGGAACCAGTAATCCGAAGAGGGCATCAATTGCCCGGAATAGGTGCCGTCCCAACCAAGACCCTGGGGAGATAATTGCTTTAAAAGTTTGCCATATCTATCATAGATGTATAGCTGTGCATTGGGAAAAAGACCGGCACCTATAATATTCCAGTTATCGTGTACACCATCACCATTAGGGGAAAAGAATTTTTGATAGCCCATAGCAACGATTTCTTGGCTAAGGGTACGGCATTCTAACATATCCCTAACAAAAACGGTATACATTCCAGGGAAAACAATGAACGTATTGCTCGATTGAAAAATTTCTCCGTCTACCGAATATTCAAACGGTCCTGTTCCCGTGACCGAAACGCGTACTTCTATCTGGTCGGAAAAACCATTGGTTTCTACGGTCATCGTTTCCGGTGCACCGGAGGATAATACTTCAAAACGTATGGAATTCTCACAGGTGATACCGTTCAAATTTTGAGTTACGGTCAATTCGTATTCGCCTAGTTCTTCAACATTGAATTCTCTGAGGTCTGAAATTTCAATTCCGTCAGAATTTTTCCATGACCAAGAATCAAAGGCCCCACCATCAATAAGTAATGTTGGACTATCGGGACATATAACATAGCGTTCTTCCAGCACCGGTCGGGGCAGTGGATTAATGATCAGTTCAAGAGAGGTTATTGCGCTACAATATTCCAGACCGATGCGCTCTACCCTTGCATAAAGTGTTTCCTGGGTTTGTGTGTTCGCATAAGAGGTAGCGTTAATGGCGTTGGTATTGTTTTCCGCATCCGACCGATCGGTAAAATACCTTACGTTAAAATCCGCTTCGTCTTGAGTGCCCAGTATTTCAATATTCTTTTGCGTAAGGTCTATCATCTGTAGTCCATTGTCATTAGTATCGCATAGTACAATCGGCGCAGGGGATAGGGCAAATGGCGTATCGAATACTTCAATATCAAAACTTTCCGTTACATAACAGACAGTGCTGGAAACGTTTTCCAAACGGTAGAATACGGTCTGCGGATTACTCGTATTCTCATAAGGACCCGTGATCTCGTTTTGCGACAGATCCGCATCCGTTTGTGTTTCAAAATAACGGAGCGAAAAATCGGATGGATTCTGACCCCCAAGAATTTCTTGGTCCTTTTCATTAAAAATAAAGCTGTAACTACCGTTGTTATCCGTATCGCAAACTGTCCAACCCGTTACTTCTTGTATTATTGGTGTATCGTTGACGATAAGCTCGAACGAAGTGGTTTCGTAGCAGGTGGGGTCCGATACGTTCTGGACCCGTGCATAAATTGTTTGACCGTATGCCGTTGTATTTGTGAAGGAATCGGGCAGTGGTGCGGTATTACTTTCGGCATCTGCCAAGGAATTATGGTAACTAATGCTTAAGCTGGCCGCGTTCTGTGTGCCAACGATTTCCGTTTCGGTATTGCTAAGTTGAAAAGTGAAAAAGCCATCATTGTCGGTATCGCAGACCTCCATATCGTTCGGTGTATTGGCTAGGACTCCGGCATTCACCGCTACCATAAAGCTACCTGTTCTGTAACAGGTGGGGTAGGTGCTGTTCTGAAATCTAAAGAAGATTTCTTCCATTGCCGTTGTATTCGTGTAACTAAACGGTAGGGCATTGGTACCGGCGTCAGCATCGGTTTGGGAGGCGAAGTACAGTAGCTCAAATATTGTTTCATCCTGCCCGTTGAAAATTTCATTGTTTTTCTGGGATAGGTCAAAAGTGTATACTCCATCCGTGTCATCATCACAGACCGTCCAATCCGAAACGGTGTCTATAACAGGGGATTGTCTTGCAATAATATTGAATTGTGTAGTCGTGTAGCAATCTATATTGTTTTTATTTGAAACCCTTATATAGACAGGGGTGGTACCCATGGGAAACGAATGAGTGTTCTCCAAAGGATTCATGTTGGTATCCGCGTCCGTCTGAGATAAAAAATAGTTGACGGAAAAATTAGCGGGGTCCTGTGTGTCCAATACCGAAGAATTGAAGGAGTAGAGGTCGATATTGTAGGTGTTCTGGATAATACAACCTGTTATGTCTCCTAATATTGTAGCCACGGGGATTTCAGAAATTGTAATGTCCTTTGTTTCCATTGTACTATCGGATGCTGTAGTGACAGTAACCGAAACCGTATAGTCCCCTGCACTGCTGTAGGTGTGACTTGGATTTTCAGTGGTGGAGGTATTGCCATCTCCAAAATCCCATGATATAGCTGTTATCGGTTCCGAAACATCGATTTTAAACTCCGTAGTATCGCCTAAACAAAGGTTTTCCGCTTCAATACCTACATAGAAGAAGGACGATATAAAGGGGGGGAGGCCTAGAATTCCTTTTCCACTTGGGCCTAAAGAAACAGCATCGACCTGATAATCGCATCCTACACCCAAAACGTTTGGATTATTAATGGCGTTCAAATATCCATAGTAACGTATAGCTTCATAAATCTTTCCATCAATCCCCATTTGCAGTGCACCCTTATAATAGAATTCTCTGGATTTTAAAACAAGACCGGAGGCGATGATCGTATTTTGATCATAGGTGCTAAGATCAAACTGTGATAAATTATATCTTGTAGCTATATACAACACTTTACCGTTCGGAGAAAATTCCCCGCCATAGGGTCTATTACCTGCGGCGATTCTATTAGCATCAAAAAAACCTTTTAATGAGATATGGTCACTCAAGGTACCGGTTGCGGCATTAAAGCGCATCAGGTCTACCTGAGCATCATTATCCGTTAGGGAGACCAAAAACTTTCCGTCGGGAGAAGTTTTCATGTATCCTAAAGTTGTGTATTCACCTAGTGGAAGCGATGGTCCAATATTGGTCACAACGGGTACGGTATTAACGCCAGAAGCATCCACTAGAAAGCTATAATAAGAATTACCGCCATAGGAACGGGTAATGACCCAAACGCCTTGCCCGTTCGCATGGGCAACAGCAGTAACTTTTTCACTTACGGGACTAATCAATGGAATTTCTTTTTGAGCGGTAATATCGCCCATACCTCCATCAAGATTCATGTCGACTACACTATATTGCAACCCATTGGGTCCACCAGCTTCATCAACGGTGAACAAGAAGAAAACATTAGGTTCATCAGATTTTGGCACGATGATAGCGGATTGCGTACTTGAGATATCACCCTTTAAATCTGTGCCATTGGGCATTATGAGGTGGTTTCTGTTCCAAACGGTAACACCATCGGTATAAAACAGGAGATTACCGTTGGTATCGGAAATGGTGGCACATCCTTCTCGGGTATTTATTTGGCCGTCCGTTAACGCGACCGGTGTTCCAGAGTTGAAGTCCAGCCCGGCATTTTCACCAAAATACCAAATTGCCGCTTCTTTTTGGGCATTTATATGGGTGGCTATCAATAGAAAAAATAAGGGTAGAACGTACTGTAGTCTCAAACTATATTAAGATTTGGTTTTCGTTGGGGAAAATACATCGCTTTTAGGTGCCTGCAAAAGGTTCCTTTTAAAACGTAGGAAAAATCGGTAAATTGTAAAAATCAAGTGTTTTTTCTTCCACGTTTTAGCATCTAATGATAAGCTAAGTACTTCTGCAAAAATGATGTATAGCTATAAACTAAAGTCCCAAAAACTATTACTTCTTTACACCGGATGGTTGGCAAGTCTCATGGTTTGATCACACGTTACCGGCCTTGCTATATCTGTAATCCTGACAGTGCTAAAACCTATAAGGTATGTAGCGATAAAGTTGTGAAACTTGCATGTTCTGCTCATGACCCTATTTTTATTCTTTACGTTATCGTACGTCTCATGCTTCAAATACAAATAGTACTGTCTGCTAACGGGACGTTTACGATTATACATCGCTCATCATCCGCAATCACCTGTAGGAAATGCTCGGTAGGCATAATAGTGCAGTACTTCTTCCAAGGCCATTTTAAGTGCCTTGTTAATGGGTAATAGCATAGCGCCCAGCTTATAATCAATTTGATTTAGCTGCATGTAGTATTCGGTAAAAATGGGAACCTGCATTCCTTTTTCAATGGCTTTTGCAGTAGTATCGTAGTTTTCCGATTGTCCCTCTTTGATAATTTTACAGGTCGCCAAGCGCAGCTTTCCATATTTATCGGTATTGGCGGCCGCCCCGAATAAACGACAGATCAAGCCACGATATTTGTAATCACTACAACGCCCTTGATTTACAACCGAGAGCGGTTGGTATATAACACAGGTAGTAGTTTGGTTAGCACTAAGGGTCTGTAACATCTTTTCGGCCTCGCCATTTAAGAATAAATGAAAGGCCCAAGGTAAAAATTCTAGAGGAGAGGCCTCAACGTCAGGATAAGTGCAACATTTTCCGCAATCGGAAACACAACCTAAACCTGATGCTTTTGCAAACTGAGCGCTTTCGAGCTCTAATTGATAAAAAAGACTTTCTACCAATTGCACTCTTTGCGCTATGGACATTATTTTTTTGGTGAAGGTAGCCTAAATAAAATGGCTTTTTGCTGCAATTGACTCCATTACACCCTTTTTGTCGTTTTTAAGTCATAAAGAAATTGCTGTAGGCTCCCTGCTACAGTGGAGCATTGGCACCTTTTTTTATTTAGCTACCGGTGACGATACGAGCGAGATACTCGCGCTAACGGCGTATCTACTTCTTTCGAGTATATCTGAACTCACTTCTTTTTATCCAATCGGCCGATTCTTCAAATTGGACCTCTTTTCTAATTACAAACACATCTTGGCCAATGCGATAACTGTATCGTATACGTGCCTTTTTACCATCATCTTTAGCATCATGTTCTGTTTTAATTTGAATACTACCATTTTCAAACTCTTCTCGTGAGCTTATCTCATGCTTATTTAATAGTAGTCCATTTTTGCCAATCTTAATTTTGTCGGAATTATTCGCTTTGGGTTCTTTTGGGTAGCTATTGTATAGTACAAGCGTGTTTTCGTTACTGCCTTTTTCAACGAGAAGATTGGCCGGCATTGTAAAAGGTTTATTGCTTTGATAATCGAGATAGGTAATACTACCTTCCCAATCTCCAATAGCCAAGTTCAAATCCTCTGAAGTGATTTTTACTTGGCCATAACAGCTTAAAGATAGTACCAATAGCATTGTGGTTAGCAAACATTTCATCAGGTTCATAGGACTAAAATTTATCTAAAGACAAGGAATTACCTGCTATGTTACAGTTTTTAATCTTCCATAACTAGAAGGAAAAAACACTTTAGTTTATTGCTGACTTACTGTTCTGGTCACTAGTTGTACTTGTCCGCCCTTTTTGGAAGAAACTAGCGCGAACGAGGGGAATAAAGCAACGAACTTTTACTTTTTTAAATGATTGTAAACCGATAATACGATAAAAGAAAATACCAGTATAAAAATCAGTTTAATCCAATCAAAATATCCTTTTGAAAAGTAATCGTAGCTGACAACCCCCAAGGATATCGCCAAAGCTTTTAATATCGTTTCTTTGTCCAATAGTTTCTTCATTTTTAAGTTTGATTTTTAATTGCTCAATTATGATTTTATAGTATTCTTAAATTATTAGAAAGGCAAGCGCATGATGTTTGCTTTACAGTTGTTTAAGCTATTTCTAGCTTACCTTTGCCACCACTAGTTGCACTTGTCCGCCCTTTTTGGAGGAAACTAGCGGTAGCGGGGTCGGTTTAATCATTTTTGAGAAAAAAAGTTAGTAATTAGCGTCCAGTCATTCTTTTTGGCTAAATCCTCATCGCTAAAATTTTTGTAGTCGAACCATCTAAACCCTACTTCTTTCTTTATCTTTCCTGTTCTAGAATTTGGCGTAGATATATAAGCACTGTATACTGCTATAACCTTTTCTACAAAATTGTCATATTTGAAAACATAAAAATCATTTATCCGATCCTCTTTGAGATCGACCAGAACTAAAAATAAATTTTGGTTATTCTTTTTCCTAGTAATTTGTTTGTTCAATTTCCATCCTTGTTTATTGTCTAAACCCATTGTTTTTACTTGAATGGCTACATATTTTGAACCATCAGTATTTGTTGCAATTATATCGAATAAAGGATTATTCTTTGGAGTAATCAGAGGTAGTATATTCTTCTTACTTAATTCCGAGCAGACAAAATATTCACCAGCTGTACCTATCATACTATTTGTCGTTTTCATGTCTTAATTCTGATTATAAGTCCCTAATATCAATTTCCGGTTTTAGGTATTGCCAAAATGATTAGTATAATTCAAATGATTAGTGTTCTATTACTTTTTTCGCTTACTATTTTTGTAACGGTTACCGATGAATGCTAGTGGCGGGGTCTTTCTCAAACCCAAATTCCCTTAATTTTTTCTAGCTCATCATTATCTAAATCATTAGCAAAAACTTCTTCTAGGGTGGACTCATATTTCTCTAACATATAGAGTGTTAAAAATATTTCGGGCTGAGTCAAAAATGGAAATTTGTGGAATTTAGATGAGTAACTATCAAAAACTCTTTCTAGTTTTTCATCGTTTGCTAATACAAAAGTATATACGTTATCGATAAGCTCTTTTTGTTTCTCTTTGGGAAAAGGAAAAAGTAATAATGCTAACCTCATTAAAGAAGTTTGTCTGTCAAAATCGACTTTTGCATATTTAAAGACCTTTCCTTCCAATTTTCTAATAAATTGGTAAGCGATACTATTTTCTTTTTCTTGTAATTCTTTATTAATATTCGAAAATTCATCATCAGCAATCTCATAAAGAGATAATAGTCTATATACTCTACGTTGCAACACCTTAGGTATAGCAGCTTCCTTTTTGTAAGTCAAAATATGTGATGAACTTGACCAAGCATGTTGATTAATAGACCTTACTTGTAATTCAAATACTTTGCCCATATAACTGTCCGGATTATCAAAATGTATTTTATCTGTCTTTACGGTCAAATCATAGTGGTTACTTGTATAATCAAGTCTATTAAAATCCAGCTCTTCTCTTTTATACTCTACTTTTTCTACATTGAAATTATTATGAATTATTTTGTCAACTTCTTCTAGTTGAGAACTAAAAGAGCATATTATTCTAATTCCTAGTTTATCTTTTAAATCATCAAAAGAATATTTTTTTTCTTTTGATTTGCGCTCAATCTTCTTTACAATACTAAGGAGTTCTTTCAGGCGGTAAGATACTTCAGGGTAAATTTCATGTCTTAAAATAGCGTTTTTCAAAAACAAAGAGACTTTAAAACCTATCTCCTCATAGATAGGACTATCAATGGCCCATTTCTCCTCTATGCTGTTATAAAAATCCACTATTTAACCTTATTAATTTGTGAAATCACAGTTGCTTGATGGTCTCCGTTTTTCAACTCTTCAAGTTTAACGTTATTTTCAAAAGTACCTTTACTTCCTAAAATTGAAATACCATTTTTAAAAGAAACCATGAATTTTTCTACTTTCGACTTAATTAATGATAAATCTTTTGCAAAGGATTTGAAATCAAAATCCTTTGTTTTAAGAAATGCTTTGTATTCATCTTGTTCAAACGAGGTTATTAGATACTCATCCGAGAATTCTTTTGGATTTAAAATATTGATATTTCTTTGAAGATACGAGTTCAAATCTTGTAAATATTTCGCTTGTTTTATCTTGTCTGGTATAGATGTTTTAATGAAAACTGAAGTAAGGTTGTAAAAGTTTTGTGTTGTCACTTTAGGATCTCTATATGGTAAACAGCCTAAAAAGTCATCTATAAAAAAAGAAGATAGCTCTTTTCGTTCTTTTATATTAATTTGAAAGTCCATGATGTCACCGTCAAAGTCAATCCCATAATTATCGCGATTAACCAACATAGCTATCTTGAACACCTTTGTTTTTGATGTTAACATTAAGTCTTTGACTTCTGATATGTCAAAAGACTTAGTTACTTCATTCATAGTAAGCCTTGCGCCATCATCTCTTTCTAGTTTCATAATTACACATACTTTATGTTCAGATAAATCACATTTAAGTATGAATAAAATACCCGATGCGTTGTTACCTTTTTGTATGTTGAAAAGGTGTTGCCCAATATCTTTCGACTGAAAAACAAATCTATCTTCAGTCGTAAGTATGCTATTTACACATTTATGAATAGGTGAGTTGCTTTTAGCATTATAAATTATTTTAAAAGCTCTGTCTCTTCCTAATGCTTTAATGATACTTTCTTTAAAAAAGTCTTTTAAACTAGTGGATAGTTCACTTTCTTTCGCACTAAAAGTAGGAGTAATACTAAAGTCTTTTTTCTTATGTTTTGGTATGTCATGAACTATAGCCTGTTGTATATCTAAAGTAGTTAAATCGTAGTATTTTATCATATTTAGTTGGCTCGATTTTTCAAATATATTTTGGTGATATCGGAAATAGTTGTCTATGAATATTGTCACAGATTTTTTTAGTAAATCTAAAGGGTCAACTGCAATATAAATAAACAAAAGAAATAAAATCGTACAAATACCTACGAAAGCCTGACATAAAAGCATCAGTAACGTCCTAATTTTGTGATATTATTTCTACTAATTAAAATTGAGGCAAAAATTTGAATTGTCCTTACGGTTTTCTGTAAAGCTTTTGGCTGTTAGCTATTTGCTATTGGTTATTGGAAGTTGGATTATGTTTATAGTTGACAGTTGTCGGTTGAGAGTTACGAGTTGTTGGTTGATATTGAGGCGAATTTACAATAACGATTGCATCAACTGTTTGACCTCGCTTGTTTTGTAAAGTTCTTGAATCATATCAGTATAGGTGGTAACAAACCGCTCATTCTCCGCAAGCCCCCCAAACAAGGATTCTTGCCTTACAAAAGCTAATGGGTTATTGGCAGTTGTTTTCGCGGCCTTATGCAATTCACCTTGCATCGCATCAATAATTTCTAGGGGTTCTCCGTTTTGGTCAGCTTGTTTATCGCTATAATAACACCAAGCGGCTAGGACCAAGGTGGCGAATTTGATGCTTCCGCCTGTCGCTAAATTCTCGTGAATCGTGGGAATCAAAAACTTGGGCAATTTGGCAGAGCTTTCCGAGCAAATACGGCTGACGCTGTCTTTGATATTCGGGTTGGCAAAACGTTCAAGTAAACTGTCTTTATAATCTTCTAAATTAATACCGATTATCGGCCCTAAGATGGGCGTGGCTTCTTCATCTAGAAAGGCACGTAAATAGGTAGCGAAAAGTTCATCTTCTACACAGGCATTGATGGTGGGGTGGCCGTGAATAGCTCCTAAAATTCCTAATACGGAATGCCCGGCATTGAGCAATCGCAGTTTCATTTTTTCATAAGGCCCTACGTCGGGTACGAATTGTACGCCCACTTTTTCAAAGGCTGGTCTACCATTCGAGAATTTATCTTCTACGACCCAAGGTTTTCATATTCATACTAGGGTCGGGTTGGTATTAGTTCGGTCAAGATAATCAATTTCTAAAAATTGAAAACTCATCGAGAAATAGAGGAAATCGTACGCTAAGAAACGAGAATAGCCTTCAATTCTTTGTTCTAATACCACAGAGAGTATTATTTTTAGTGCTCAAATTTAAAGAATCAGAACTATGCAATCACCCGACTGGCAGACCGCCTTGGAATTTGATGATATCACCTATAAGAAGAGCAACGGTGTGGCGCGAATTGCCTTTAACCGACCCAATGTACGTAATGCCTTTAGACCGCATACGACAAGTGAATTGATCAAAGCGTTTTACGATGCGCAGGAAGACACCGCTATCGGTGTGGTATTGCTTTCCGCCGAGGGTCCGTCTACCAAGGATGGTATTTGGTCCTTTTGCAGTGGAGGCGACCAAAAGGCTAGGGGGGAACAGGGTTATGTTGGCGCGGACGGACAGCATCGTCTTAATATTCTAGAGGTGCAACGTATGATCCGGTTTATGCCTAAAGCGGTCATCGCCGTGGTGCCCGGATGGGCCGTTGGTGGCGGACACAGTCTGCATGTGGTCTGTGATATGACCTTGGCCAGTAAGGAACATGCTATTTTTAAACAGACCGATGCCGATGTTACGAGTTTTGATGGGGGATATGGTTCTGCGTATTTGGCCAAAATGGTGGGCCAAAAGAAAGCGCGTGAAATCTTCTTTTTAGGCCGAAATTATTCCGCCCAAGAGGCCTTTGAAATGGGTATGGTGAACGCCGTAGTGCCCCATGAAGAACTGGAAGCTACTGCTTACCAATGGGCGCAAGAAGTACTGGAAAAATCGCCTACTTCCATAAAAATGCTAAAATTCGCGATGAACCTTACCGATGACGGTATGGTGGGACAACAGGTATTTGCCGGAGAAGCTACGCGCTTGGCCTATATGACCGAAGAAGCAAAAGAAGGACGTAATGCTTTCTTAGAAAAACGTAAACCAGATTTTGGAAAGAACAAGTGGCTGCCTTGATGGTTTATTCCTTCGACTACGCTCAGGACAAGGGTTGATTCCTTCGACTACGCTCAGGACAAGGGTTGATTCCTTCGACTACGCTCAGGACAAGGGTTGATGGTTGATGGTTGATTAAAGAAATAAAATAGTGCATCATTTTCCAAGTAAAAGGAATTTATTATCGGTCACTGAGCGGAGTCGAAGTGAGCGGAGTCCTACCTGTCAGTTCGATTGTTCTTTGTAAATGGTCACTGAGTGGAGTCGAAGTGAGCGAAGTCTCACCTGTCAGTTCGAGTGTTTTTGATATTTTCATCAAAAATGTATCGAGAACAGTTTTATGTGTGCTACTCCCTTATTTCCCTAGGTCACTGAGCGGAGTCGAAGCGAACGAAGTCTTACCTGTCAGTTCGATTGTTCTTTGTAAGCGGTCACTGAGCGTGGTCGAAGTGAGCGGAGTTGAAGTGAGTGGAATCGAAACAAACTAAAAAGAGTCCGATCAATGAAGATCAGACTCTTTTACGAGAACACTATATGAAAATGAAAAATTTTAATTCGTTTTTAATAACACTGTAAATGTAAAGGGAGACCTCGTAAAATTGAAACTATTGTTGTGAGTTAAGCCAAACTTGTTGTGAAGAGGTCGTATGTTGTGGTTAAATAAGAAAAAACTTACAATTAATACCGTTAATCGAATTTATTTTATCGCTTTACAGACCTCACTGAGAAAAGTATTTACATCAAACTCGTCCTCATTGGCCAATCCGGTACGGACTACGACAAGGTCCTTAGAGGGAATAATATACACGCGCTGTCCCTGAAACCCGTTTGCGGAATACAGGTCGCGCGGAACATCGGGATATTTACCGCCAGCGTTTAGCCAGAAATGTGCGCCGTATACACCATCCGAATTCTTTGTGGGTCGGGAAACATAATCCGACCAAGCGGGGGAGAATAACTGCTCCCCGTTCCAATTTCCTTTGTTGAGATAGAGCAATCCAAATTTGGCCCAGTCCCTTGTCGTAGCCCATGCATAGGAGGAACCCACAAAATTGCCGGACATATCGGTTTCGATAAGCATGGAATGCATCCCCATTCTATCAATGAAATCGGTATAAGGAAAATCCAAGTATTCTTGATAGGAATCAAAGTGTTCCCTTAAAATACCCGAAAGCAAATTGGTGGTTCCGGAGGAGTAGTTCCAAACCTCCGTTGGTGCGGCGATGGACTGTTTTAATCTTTGTGGTTTGGTCATATCGGCCTCCAAAAAAAGCATTTTATTGACGTCGGAGATACTGGCATAATCCTCATCCCACTCCAATCCGCTTTGCATACGGAGCAAATGATTTAAGGTGATGGTGTGTTTTAAATCCTTCATTCGAACGTCCTCCGCAAAAGGCTTAAAATCCATACTGATTTTGTTCTGATGCTCTAGGATACCATAGACCGTAGCCAAAACGCTCTTGGTCATAGACCAGCCCAAGACAGGTGTTTTTTCGGAAAACCCTTCAATATACCTCTCCGTTAATAGCGCATTCTTATGGGCAATAAGTACCGTTCGTGTCTTTTGATTTTCATAGTCGGAAAAAGCAAAATCCACGGCCTTATGCAAACGGTCATAATCCACATTAGCAAAAACCGTATCCTTGATACCCTTATTTCCATAGGGAAAGGGCAAATTATTCTCTATACGGGTTCTTTTGGGTTTTAAAAGTACCTGGGTCTTATCATAGGATTCGTTAATCAGTACGCAACCCAGACCGTCCCTACAGACCGTTTCCCGTTCCATAAGTCCAAAAACGGAACTGGTGACATCGTCCCCAATGACCTTTTCTAGTTCGGCCATTTTAATCAAGGGCATGTCATTATCGGTCTCAATTATCTCCGTATATAAACGACCACTGATAAAATGTGCCGAGGCTAAATTCTTTGAGGCGAAACCCGAAATGATATTCAATTTTGGATAATTCGCCCAAACTAAAATTCCAGCACCCACGAGTATTAGGACCAGAACAATTCTTCTTTTCTTCAATTTCATTCTTTTAGGGATTGTCGTAAATTTATCAAAAAGCAATACATGTCAAATATCGGATTAATCATAGAAGAACGCAGCAGGGATATCGGAGATTTTTTAGTGGGACGGCTGATTCCCTTTCGAAAAAAGCGGATGATAGGTCCGTTTATCTTCATCGACCATATGGGACCGACCACCTTAGGTCCCGATACCTATATGGACGTGGACCAGCATCCACACATTGGTTTGTCTACACTCACCTTTATGCTGGAAGGGGAGCTCATGCACGCGGACAGTCTAGGTACGGAACAGCGTATACGACCCGGGTCCGTTAACTGGATGGTAGCCGGCAGTGGAGTTTCACATACCGAACGTACGCCGAATAACCTTAGAAACGGAAGCCGATTCAAAGCACATGGTTATCAGATTTGGGTGGCACTACCGAAGGATTTGGAAGATATTGCGCCCGAATTCCATCATATTCCGGAAACTGACTTACCCCAATGGAACGATGGTAGTACCAGCTTTACCTTGGTGGCAGGGGAAGGCTACGGGAGAAAATCGCCAGTGCCGGTGCATTCCCCCTTGTTCATGATAGAAATTAAAACCACGGATACCTACCAGCTCAATACCATTGGTCAGTTGAAGGGTGAAATCGGGATTTGTATCGTAAGTGGAAGTATAGAAGCCTGTGGAGAAACCGTCACTGAGGGTCATATCGTCGTTAGCAAAGTAGAAGATACCTGTACTACGGTTATTCATGAACATACCCACCTACTACTGTTTGGTGGCGAGGCATTCCCTGAGGAACGCCATATTTACTGGAATTTTGTTTCTCACGATAAAGAAAAGATAACACGTGCCAAGGAAGCTTGGAAGAACAAAACTTTTCCCATGATGGATACTGATGATAGCTACGTTCCGCTGCCCGGCCTATAGTTTCTCCCAAGTCTTGTCCGGTCCCAATTTAAAAGTTCCCAGATGTTCAAAATTACATTCGTGCGGTAAAATCAAGGATAGGAAAGTACTTTGGTCCTTGGAACGATAGAGATGATAGACCTTGCCTACAATAGGTTCAAAATTGAACTTGGCATTGTACACCAGATTGTTGTATTCAAATTCTTGCATCATCCGCTTATATTCTTCTTGAATGGACTCGTATTTTGCCTTAAACTGATTGTTGGCACTAACGATGTTCGTGTTTTTCCAAGAAGTAACGTCCGGAGGCGTTATTTTAGGTGCAGATACACTGCTGGAGTAGGGTAATAGTTTCCCGTTATAACGTTGTGTTTCTTCATCGAAGACCACATAATCCGGCTTTTTCTCTTTTTTCATAGCAGTACAAAATTACAGAAAAGTGAGGATATTTAAGGGTTCAACTAGTGATAATTGGAATTCTTAAACAATTAAACAACAGGAGTAAAAGACGCATTCTATTTCTTATTCGAGTGACTGTCTTTTCTATTTCATTTCTAAATCGAAGAAATCGTATTATCTTAGAAACCAATAATTAGTAATCCCTAGTTTGAGAACTACCCTTTGCATATGTATTTGTTGCTTACTTTTTGGTTGCAAAGAGGAGGTAAAGGATATTGTCCGTTACGATTGGATTCCCTTAGAAGTTACCGCAACAGCCTATAATTCTACTCCAGCGCAAACGTCCTACGAGCATCCAAAGATTACGGCTTGGGGAGATTCCATTACGCCGGGAGTCAAATGGATAGCTGTGTCCAGGGACTTGTTGCGAAAGGGCCTAAGACACAATACCATGGTAAAAATAGATACCTTTAAAGGAATTTACTTGGTAAAGGATAAAATGAACAAACGCTGGACCAACAGAATTGATATTTATATGGATGAAGACGTTAAAAAAGCACGGGAATGGGGGAGACGCAAGGTTCAAATTAAATATGCCGTGAAACGGGATACTGCAAAAAATTTAGCTAAAGAATGAAGTGTTTCCTACCGTTACTAGTATTAGGGTTATTGGTCGTCTCCTGTAGTACCACGAAAACTATTGTGGATAAGCCTATCATTTTTAATGAAGAACGGGAAATACTCACCCTGGAGTATCTTTCCAAACGTTACGGACTTAAAAAGGACGACCCTATAATCGTTCCTAAAATGATAGTCCTCCATTGGACGGTAATCCCAACCCTTGAAAAATCTTTTGAGGCTTTCAATAATCCGAGTTTACCCAACTGGCGGCCCGATATTAAGGATGTCAGCGGTTTAAATGTCTCGTCTCAGTTTATGGTAGACCGTGATGGCACAATATACCGACTTATGCCAGAAACTACCATGGCCAGGCATGTCATTGGTTTAAATCATTGTGCTATTGGTGTTGAAAATGTAGGAGGCGATACGGACCAACCGCTTACCAAAGCACAACTAAAATCCAATATCTGGCTGGTACGCTATTTAGAGGAGAAGTACCCTATTGAATATCTTATTGGCCATTATGAATACACCCGTTTTGAAAATCATCCGCTATGGTTGGAGAAAGATGACGGGTACCGCACTAAAAAAACAGATCCCGGAACGGCATTTATGAGACGTGTAAGAAAGGCCGTAAGCGACTTAAATTTTAAAGATATACCGCAATGAAAAACCTAATTATTGTATTCCTTGCTTACTGTTATTTTGCCCCTGTAAAGGCTCAGGATGCTAATATTACCACACAGCTATACGATTCTTACGAAAAATATAAGGAACCAACCCTGAACAAAAGACGCATTAAGCACCAAGATATTCAACCCTTACTCGCCGCCTTTGCTAAGAACCCAAAGTTTAAGGTGACTAAAGTCGGTAGCTCCATAGGAGGAAAAAGCTTGAACTTAGTTAGCATTGGAACGGGTACTACCGATGTTTTTCTATGGTCACAAATGCATGGCGATGAACCTACCGCCACACAGGCCATTTTTGACATCCTGAACTTTTTGGACAGTCCGGATTTTGCTGAAGAGAAGCAAGCGATTTTAAGCAACCTTACCGTGCATTTTTTACCGATGTTAAATCCGGATGGTGCGGAACTATTTCAACGAAGAAACTTATTAGGGGTTGATATCAACAGAGATGCGTTACGTTTACAATCCCCGGAATCGCAGACCTTGAAAAGAGTTCGCGATAGTCTGGAGGCCGATTTTGGTTTTAACCTGCACGACCAGAGTACTTATTACAATGCGGAACGTACGGAAAAACCAGCTACCATTTCATATTTGGCACCTGCCTACAACTATGAAAAAGATATCAATGAAGTTCGGGGCAACGCCATGAAAATCATCGTCTTTATGAACAGTATCCTACAGAAATATGCTCCTGGGCAGGTAGGCCGGTATAATGACGATTTTGAACCCAGGGCCTTTGGGGATAATATTCAAAAATGGGGCACAAGCACTATTCTCATTGAATCTGGTGGATACCCTGAGGATACCGAGAAGCAGGAAATCAGAAAATTGAACTATGTTTCCATCCTTTCAGCCATCTATACGATTGCCAAAGAAAATTATAAGGATATTCCTATTTCCGAATATGAAAAAATTCCGGAGAACGACCGTAAACTGTTCGATTTAAAAATAACGGGAGCTACCTATGAATTAATGGGGAAACCGTACAAGATAGATTTAGGAATCAATCAAGTAGAAGTAGATTACGAAGACCATAATAATTTTTGGTACAGTAGCCGCATCTGGGACCAGGGTGATTTGTCTACCTATTACGGATATGAGAATTTTGATGCCAGCGGGTATACGATTCGAAAAGCACAAGTTTATCCAAAATTAATTTCCAATATGGAAGCACTAAAAGCATTGAATGCTCAAACTGTTTTGCAGCAGGGTTTTGGATACGTAAGGCTCAAAAATATTCCGAAAGAGGCTTTAAACGCGTCTTTTCCATTTCATATTATCGGTGAAAAGTTTCAAACACCTGACCTCAATTTAAAACCTGGTATTAATCCCACATTTTTTCTTGAAAAAGAGGGCAAACTTAGCCATGCGGTTATCAACGGCTTTCTGATAGATTTGAATTCGGATTCTTTAGAAATTCCAAATAGCATGATTTTCAGATAAGCTATTAATACCCAAATTGCACCGTGATGTGAGACCCGTACGTTATTAAGAGTACCAACATGGTCAACAAGGTGGTAACAATAGCGGAGAACAAAAGCAAAACAAGGCTCTTATATGCGTTTGACAGTACTCCTAGCGCACTTTTCTGAAGAATTTCGTTGATAACATCCATAATTTCTTTCTTTTAGATTCAATAGCATTGGTGTTTTAGGATGTGATTCGTTGTATATGATTCGGGGTTGTTATATAATCCAAACAATTACCGAGCCAAAAACCCTACTCTGTATCGGTGAGAAACGCAAAAGGGAGGCAAAAGCCTCCCTAATCATACTTATGTAGGTTCTATATTATAAACTTGCCGTATCCAATAAAGCAAAGAATTTATCCAAATTTGGAAGAATAACGATCTTAGTTCTTCTATTCTTGGCCATGTTCTCTTTGGAATCGTTCTCCACCAATGGCAAGTAGCTGCTTCTACCTGCCGCAATCAATTGTGTGGGGTCTACATCGTATTTAGTTTGTAACTCCCTAACGATAGAGGTTGCTCTCTTTACGCTTAAATCCCAGTTATCGGTTACCATGGGCGTGTTAATGGTTCTGGAATCGGTATGCCCTTCTACCATAACTTCCATGCTTGGCTCCGACTTAATGACCTCTGCCAATTTGGTCAATATCTTGTCGGCTTTGTTGCTTACTCTGTAGCTCGCGGTATTGAACAACAACTCGTCCGAAATGTTAATCATAACTACCGTTTTGTCTATACTTACCTCTACATCCTCATCGTCGTCCGAAATAGACTGCTTTAGCTTGTATGAAACCGCTAAGTTCATTGAGTCTTGCAAAGTTTTAGCCTCCGCTAATTTTGACGCGTCAACTTTTTCCAAAGTCTTTCGCATATTCGCTTTCGTATTGTTACTCATAACAGCGACATCGTCTACGGTGGTATACTGACTGTCGTTCATTTCTTTAAGCGAATTGATTTTAGAATTGTACTCCGCAACACGCGCTTCAATTTTAGAAAACTTAGTTTCCAATTCTTCTTTTTCCACCTGAGTCTTCGTGAGCATACTTTGCGTCTGCGCCAAGTTATCTTCCAAAGCAACATATTTCTTTTTGGAGACACATGACGTTAAAAGTGCTATGGAAAGTATTCCAACTACTGATAAATTTTTCATTTTCTTAGTTCTTTTAATTAGTATTTACACTTACATCTACGGGGAAAATCGATAAACGGATGTTTCACCATGCAGATGTCTATGCATACTCCAGTCTAGAAACGTCGCTAAATAATTGGCGTTCAATTCCTTATTACAGTTCCTAAAAAATATAAAAAAAGACGCCCGTGGGCGTCTTTAAAAGCTTAGTTTAAGCTGCTGTTAATTACAGCCACCTTCAAATCCTTTAGCATCGAACTTAGTCTGCACGGCGCCTTCTCTCGAACCCGTTTTAACTTCTATGGCCAAATTATTTATTCCACTACCATCCCTTTTAGGACTGCAATACTCAAAGAGGTAAAAGCTATTGGCACGTTCGGATATTTTCTCAGAGATGTCGTTGAACGTATCTTCTAATTCCTCCTTATTCGTTGCAAAAACAGAAGCTGTTTTGCCAATATCCGTTAACACCTGGGTATCTATCTCACTTCCTAATCCAATACTGAAGAAAGAAATATTTGAATCGGCATCTGTTACTTTCTTTAAAGCGGCATCTTTTGTAAATCGAGAGGCTTGATCGGTACCATCCGTAAATATGACAACTGAGGCCGCCCCGATCTTTCCGCCCGTAGTGGTTTCTCTGATAAGGTTAGACGCAATGTCCGTTGACTTGATCACTGCACCGTATAAATCGGTAGAGGGGTCAGAACTGATATCGTCCGTAATACCATCAATAGCGGCAATTAAATCCTGTCTTGACGGTGTTAACTCGTTCAGTAAATGCAACTCATCCTCACCATCGAACCAATATATGGCCATTTGGAAAGATTCTTGAGCCGTATCCGGCATAACGTTATTGATGAAACTGGTACTTGCAATTTTTAGTTCCTCCAAACTACTGTCCAGTACACTATTACTCAAATCGAGCACCAAAAGCGTGTTATTACTGAATATCTGGGCATTCGGAGATATTCTTGCAAAAGACTCCGATGTAGAAATGGTATTGAAACAATCGTCGTTCCTTCCTTGTTCGTAAATTGTAAACTGATCTGCATTTAAGCCAGGAACAGGATTACCGTCCGTATCGGAAACTCTAAAGAAAATAGATACTTTACCGGGTAAGGTGGTAAACTCTTCTTGGATGGACAACACCAATTCCCCTTCCTCCAATCCTAAACAATCGTCCACCGGGACTCCTTTACCAAGGCCGTCACCAAAATTCAAGTTTAGATTTACATCATCATCGGCATTCCCGCAAGAAACGAAAAGTGCCATAAATAAAGTAAATCCAAAGGTCTTCAAAAATAATTTCATAAACATATATTTTGGGTTCAACAAGCAGAACGGTCTTTCTGTCCAGAAATTATAGGGGATTTGAAAAAATATGTTAAACATTGTTAAAGTAGGTCTTGAAGCCTATTGGAAATAGGTAATTTTCAAATGTATACCAACCCTAATTCCACAGCAGGATATCCATGACCCACGAATTAAAGAAAATAGTTAAACAACACCTTGTTTACAAAGCCAACGGATTACAATCCGTTCTTGCTACTGTAGTGGCCTTGGACGGTTCGTCGTATCGGAGGCCCGGTGTGCGCATGCTTATTTGTGAAAACGGGGAACTCACCGGTGCCGTAAGCGGTGGTTGTGTTGAGAAGGAGATTGTTTTTCAAGCGAGTACCGTTTTTGCATCGGGAAAATCAAAAATGATGACCTATGATGGGAGATTCAGATTGGGCTGCGAAGGAATTTTATACATTTTGTTGGAACCTTTTGCGCCCGACAAATCCTTCCTTAATGCGTTCGAAACCATAATCGATCAAAGAAAACCATTTTCTATTACAGCACAATATCTCAAGGAATATGGCGAACACGAGCATCTCGGTTCTATATTTGTTATGGCTGGAAAGGAATATCATCTTCAGCCGAAGCAGCAAAAAGAACCTAAGCTAGAACTATTTGAGCAAGAGATGCTACCTTCCTATAAATTAGTGCTCGTGGGAGGAGAGCACGATGCCGTTCAACTTTCACAATTGGCCCTACAGATGGGCTGGGAGGTCAACGTATGCACCGTGCCCGAAGAAGAAAAGACGCTAACGGATTTCCCGGGAATTGATGCGCTATGGAATACGCAGCCCTTGGAGATGCCCGTAGCACAGATAGATGAACAAACAGCGGTGGTGTTGATGACGCATAGCTATGTCAAGGATTTAAAATACTTGTTCGCACTAAAAAATACTGCCCCGATGTATTTTGGACTTTTAGGACCTTCCAAGAGGAGAGAAAAATTGTTCGGGGAGTTCATTGATCTGTATCCCGATGAGGACTATGACTTCTTCGATACCATTCATGGTCCGGCAGGACTGAATATTGGAGCGGAAACTCCAGAGGAAATCGCCATTGCCATCCTTTCCGAAATATTGGCTGTTATCAGAAACCAAGAACCGATGATGTTGAAGGACAAACGGAAAGGTATTCATCATTGAAAAATACTTCTAAAATAGCGATACTGGTGATGGCCGCAGGTGCCGCTAGCCGTATGCAAAAAGTAAAACAGTTACTGCCTTGGAAAGGGTCTAATCTGCTGTCCCATACACTTAAAACGCTGCGAGAGTTTCAAAAACAGCATTTGTATGTAGTTTTAGGTGCCAACTACGATGCTATTTTTAAGCAAATCGACTTTGCGGCGCTATCTGCCTCGATTATCCATAATACGAGTTGGGAAAAAGGCCTGGGAAACAGTATTTCCTGTGGTGTAGGCCACATTTTAAATCAGGACGAAGATTACGAGGGAATTCTAGTCTGTTTGGCAGATCAGCCCTTGATGGATACTGCCTATTATAAGGCGATGATAAGTGAATTTCAAAGGAAGAATCACCCCATCCTCGCTACCAAATATGCTGCCAAAGCGGGTGTACCGGCTCTTTTTAGGCATGATGTTGTTACGGAATTGACACGTTTAGATGCGGATACTGGTGCTAAGAAGGTATTGGCTAAATATAAGGACGCAATTTATATCTTTGATGCCGGGGCCAGGATTACGGATGTAGACACCCCTGAAGAATATCAAAAGCTTTACGAACAGTATAATTGATGTATCATATGACCAAAAGAAGCATTTCTAAAAATACGACCCTACTGGTTTTTACCTTCATTTTCACAGTGTTCAACGCGGTAGGTCAGGAGATGAGTTTTGAGGAATACAATCCTACATCTACGCTAGTAGTGCCGGGAAAGGAGATAAAGCGGGCTAAATTTCCTTTTATCGATGTTCACAGTCATCAGCGGGATATGTCCGTTGGAAAACTAACTTCATTGGTAAAGGATATGGAGTCCTTAAATGAGGGTATTATGGTAAATCTCAGCGGTGGTTCCGGGGCAAGCCTTAAAAGTAAAGTGGATAACATCAACAAAAGCTTCCCGAACCGATTCGTTGTATTCGCCAATGTCGATTTTTCTAATGTGGATGGTGCCGATTGGGGTGAAAAAGCCGCACAACAATTAGAGCAGGATATAAAAAATGGCGCTAAAGGGCTTAAAATTTTTAAAAGTCTAGGACTGCGCTATAAGGATTCCAATGGCGAAAGATTGGCCATAGACGATGCTCGTTTGGACCCTATATGGGCTAAGTGTGCAGCAATGGGTGTGCCAGTACTCATCCATGCAGCGGACCCCAAATCGTTCTGGGACGATATGAACGGTGATAATGAGCGTTGGCTAGAATTAAAGACACATCCCCGAAGAAAACGTTCCAGTACTGACCCTGCACCTTGGGAACAGATAATACAGGAGCAGCATAATGTTTTTAAAAAGCATCCGAAAACAAAGTTCATTAATGCACATATGGGTTGGTATGCCAATAATCTGGGAAAACTAGGGACACTCCTTGATGCCATGCCCAATATGAACGTGGGCATTGCCGCAGTAATCGCCGAGCTAGGAAGACAACCGCAAAACGCTAGAGCGTTCTTTATAAAATATCAAGATAGAATACTTTTTGGAAAGGACAGTTGGAGACCTGAGGAGTTTCCCACCTATTTCCGTGTGCTCGAAAGTAATGATGAGTATTTTCCATACTATAAAAAATACCATGCTTTTTGGGCAATGTACGGCTTAAACTTGCCGGACGAAGTGCTCCGGAAGGTGTATTATAAGAACGCCCTTGAGTTGATACCTGGTCTGGACAAGACACTTTTTGAAAACCAATAGTTATTGTACTTCCTTTTCTTCTTTGGGAATATTTACAAGACCTTCCACATCTTGAAAAATACCACAGGACAGCTCTTTCCTTACCAGCGATGTGGATTTTTTCCTTTTAGTCAAGGCCTCAATTTCTTTATTTAAGAATTGCATACGATTAATTTATGCCTAAAACGTTCTATATTTCAGCTTGTTGTATAGTTCAGGATTAAAATTTTTCATTTTGTGTGATTTTTTTACTGTTCCGTATACCAATAAGAAAACCGGCAAGGCCAAATGGCTAAAGAACAAGTATTTTCCGCATTAATACGTGAGCATCAAGGGCTACTTTATAAGGTAGCATCGATATATACGAATACGAAACAAGACCAAGAGGACCTCTTTCAGGAAATCGTATACCAACTTTGGAAGTATTTTGATTCGTTCCGAAACGAATCAAAAATAACCACTTGGATGTATCGGGTAGGCATGAATACGGCCATAACCTATTTAAAGAAATCCAAAAGGAAAGAGATCAATGCCGTTCCTATATCCGAAGTCGTTGTGGGCAGTAGTGAAGTATTGGATGAAGTTTACGAAGAGCGTTTAAAGCAGTTATATCATCATATACGACACCTGAACGCCTTGGAAAAAGGACTGATGCTCTTACTGTTAGAGGGAAAAAGCTATAAAGAAATGGCCGAGATTACCGGATTGAGCGGCTCTAATATAGGCACGAAAATCTCCCGGATCAAATCGAAACTAAGAAACAACATGACAAAAAATTAACTCATGGAACTAGAAGAATTACAAACGGCATGGACAGCGATGAGCCACGAATTGGAAAAACAAAAGGAACTTACTAATGATATTATTATGGAAATGACAAAAGAGAAATACAGAGCTAAATTTAGGACCATTACCAATTATGAAAAAGCGGGAACTTTGGTCTGTGTGGCATCCGCGTTATTCATTTTAATACAAGTGAATAAGCTAGATACCTGGTATTTGCTTGCTTGTGGGCTGTTTGCCGTATTATTTAGTATACTCTTGCCTTTCTTGGTCCTGCGTTCCCTTAAGCGTATTCGCCAATTGGATATTATTAATTTAAACTACAAAGACGCACTACTTAAATACACCCAAGCAAAGGCCAATCTGCTGAAAATACAGCGTTATGGGAGTTTTGCCTCCATGTTATATTTGGCTGCTTTTTTACCTACCGTAGCGAAGATACTCAATGACAAAAACCTTTTTTTAGAGCCCTCTAGTTTGCTATGGAAACTTGGCATAATGGCTATTTTTTTGACACTTTTTACCCTTTGGGGTTATGGTCATTACAAGCGTATTACCAATGCTGCGGAGCAATTGATAAAAGATTTGGAATAGGGTGAAAACTCACTCCGTCAACTTTTTCTGAATATAGTTTAAAATTAACATCCAATTCATTTTTAATAGGAGGGAGGCGGTGGGTACATTGTCATCCGCAATGGCGGAAATTATCGCATCATGCTGGTTATCGGATTTGTTATAGAACGAATCGTCCGTCATGAATGCCCTTTCATAAAAGAATATGCGCGTTTTTAAATCATTTAAAATTTGTAAGGTCAAATCGTTTTCATATCCTTTGGTAAGCAATCTATGAAACTCTAAATCGGCTTGTATGCGTGACAGTGCATCCTTTGCGTCTTCAAAAACCTGTTGTTGCAGCTTAAGCGCTTCAATATCCTGCGTATCGAATTCCGAATTTTCAATGGCCATAACCTCTAAACTGGCCACGAGATTGTAGAGGTCTTCCGCTTCTTTTACATCCAGCTCGGCTATAATAAAACCTCTATTGGGTATGGCCTTGATGATATTGGCCTGCTGTAATTGGGTCAGGGCTTCGCGAATAGGGGTAACGCTGATATTCAATTCTCTTGAAAGTGCAGCCAAATTTATGGTTTTTCCTATTTGAAGCTCACCCCTAACCATTTGGCTCAAAAGATGATCCCGTACTTGCGTTCTTAAATTTACTTTCCTTATCATATAATCGTATATCGTATACGATTTAAACTAGAAATTCTAAAGTTTATTGCTGTACACCCCAGTGTTAAGCCATACTAATTAAATGAGTAGTACAAGAATGAATCAATTCTGCTATGTTAAAGTACTAACTATCAACCTAACAACTTATAATAAATTTAATTACCTCCCGTTCATATTATTCACACCCACAAACAAATAATATGAAAATTTCAGTAGCAGTATTTAAAAGAATCGCCCTTATTATGATGGGCGCGGTTGTCATTCTTAGTTGTAGTGATGAAACGGAAACAGAGGAAAACGTGGAACTTACCTCCACAGAACTTAAAACTATTTTGGAAACCGACGATGTTTCCGGATCAGTAGATACGGTTTTATCAGATTTATATATGAATAATAGTACTTCAGGTAAATCGGCTAAAAACGACGATTGCTATAATGCGGAATATACAGACACCGGCTATACGGTGACTTTTAACAACTGTGTTTTAAACGGTAGCGACAATGTGAACGGTACTTTAGTGGTTACCTACAATTTAGATAATGAAACTGCCTCGTATACGGCAGTTTATGAAGATTTTTATGTAGGTGAAATTAAAATAAACGGTACTAGAACCTATGTTTTAAGCGGAAATTCCAACGAAAATGGGGTTTCGTTCGCAGTAACGAGTAATATGTCCCTGGTATTAGAAGATGGTTCCACTGTTTCAGAAAATGGAACAAAGACATTTGGAATTACTTTTGGAGATAGTCTTGAGTCCACCACATTCTCCATTGAAGGTGACTGGACATTAATGGCCGATGGTAACACATATAATGTAAGCGTAATTTCTGCTTTGCAAGGTAATCTAAACTGTGCATACCTTAATACTGGCAACATGACCATAGATAAAAACGGTTTAACGATAGGTGTAAATTTCGGAGACGGTACTTGTGACGACATAGCGTTAGTAACGTACCCCAACGGCGTAGAAGAGGAAATTACCTTGAAGAATTAAGCATAAATTCAGTCATTTAAAAAAACCCCTAATACCATATTAGGGGTTTTCTTTTATTTCATTACAATGGAAGGTAGGAAGCTCGCTTAAATTTTTGAAATAAAGAAAAGGATATGATTGATTAGGTCATATCCTTTATAGCTTAACTGCCGATCCATTAGGAAGTAAATTCCCTTCTCTGTTCCCAACGTATACGCTTACTACCTGAATTACTTGTAAAAAAAGCGAATTTTTTTGATGTCGTTGGGGATAAGTTCCTATAATGCTTCATAACCCCGATTTTTAATGATTGATGATTGTTGTAATTAGTGCATATGGTTCCTAACCTCTGCCCATTGTACCCTTTTGCTATTCCTGAAATTCGAAAAGAAAGAGTGTCTTCTTGATTCTGTTGGTGATTTTCTGTTGAAAGTTCTCATGATGTTCGTTTTTAATGATTGATGAAAATTGATTGATGATTGATGATTGTTGTAATTAGTGCATATGGTTCCTCACCTCTGCCCATTGTACCCTTTTGCTATTCCTGAAATTTGAAAAGAAAGAGTGTCTTCTTGATTCTGTTGGTGATTTTCTGTTGAAAGTTCTCATGATGTTCGTTTTTAATGATTGATGAAAATTGATTGTTGATTGTTATTGTTTTGCTTATGTCTAATAGACGAGGGTGAATAACTTTTGTTACAGTACTATGTAATAAAAGGTACTTTTTTTAACATTATTTAACAAAATAAAAATTATGAAATCATTTAATTAATTGATTTTCAATGTTTTAAATAAATTCATGCGCTACGCTTTAATTAAATAAAAACAGGATAAACGAGTAAAAAGATGCTCAAACACAGCTTCGCATATTCTTGTCTGCACAGAAAATCCTCAGTTTTATACCGTATATGCCTTTGTGAAAGTGGTCGGGCAGTAAGCTTTTAAATGTACTCGATATCGAATTCTGTAATGATACAAAACTTGCGTTTTAATAAATGGAGGCTTTACTTCTAATACCATGTAGCCTGCCTTAGGATCCTTTGCTTTTGATACAGAATAAAAATTGGTACAGAAGAGGACAGGAGGGATGTGTTATTCACACCCCTACCGTATTCGTTTAGAAGGGTATGCCAAAAAAAGGTTACAATGTTTTTAAGTATTCCAAGAGCGCCAATCTTTCGGTATTGGTAAGCTCATCTCCGAATATATGTCCGCCATTACCATAACCTTTAAGGTTAGTGTTATAGGTGTTCTTATCGGACTGGCCTGTTTCTACCGTATAATTCCAACCTACTTTAGTCGTGTCGTAATCAGCGTTATCAAATGACCTTTTCCAAAATTTGGGTCGGGCCTTACTGTTCAACATATCCATTAAAGTGGGTACCGAACCGTTATGAAGGTACGGCGCTGTAGCCCAAATACCATCCAGAGGTGGCGCAACATAACCACCCTCGGGAACTATTTCCAGTGGACTCCCGAATGTTCCGAACCAACCGTTGTTGAACCAATCTAGAAAATACGTGTTGAGCTCAGAAGGAGTGTTGTAATGATTAGATAATTCCGGGTCCGTTTGAATACTTTCCAAAGCCACAAGGAAATTTGGATACGTTTCTGGCTCCCCGTACGTACCATGACAGGAAGAACAGGTGTGTTCAAAAACTACTTTCCCTTCCCCAGCTAAATCCGAATCTACCTCAAAAGGGTAGTCAGGAGCCTCCAAACTATAGATATACGCGAGTATATCTTCTACTTTCTCATCAACTTCAATCGCTTTTTCCGTACCGTCAATGGTTAAAAGACTTGCCCCAATAAAGGACTTACAAAAATCCATTCTTCCCATGCCCGTATAAAACATAGCGTTTTTCTTCTTCAGTAACCACCAGGCAGGTACATCTGTCGGTATTACTTCATCTGTAAGCTCGATCAAAGGTTCATCTTGCCACACTAAAGTGTTCTTATCTCTATGGGAAATTAATACCTCTGTAATTTTATTCGCTGGGTTTACGCCCCTACTTTTAGTTAGAGTTTTTGGGCCAATAGCCAATATACTCTTTGAGAATTGTGCATAAGAAATTGCTTCTGGGCTGTCTGACCCATATATTGAATTAATGGCAGACGTTAGGAGCGGTACATTGTCCGCTCTATTACCCGTGTAATCACCATCATGTTGTCCTAATCCTATCACATAGGAATCATTCACAAAAGAAGAATGACAATTCAAACAGTTTGGCGCTACCGCCCTAACACCGTTTTTTGTCGTAAATGCGGTGTTGTCATAAGAAATAACGGCATTATCACCGGTTCTATTTAGGATGTTGGAATTATCCTCCCCATTTCCAAAAACCCATGCATCATATGGAATACCAGAGCTCATATAATCTCCTGTAAACATATAGGATTCTCCCGCAGCAGCATTTCCTGGCCTCTGGACGGACTCCGGGATTGCGGTAGTTCGTATAATTACGGGTTCAGGTTCTTCTACAACTTCTGGCTCCTCTATAATTTCCAATTCTTCCGCTAAATTTTCACTAGAGCAAGAAGGTAGTACCAGGATAAATGATAGTAAGCAAAGTAATTGAAATTTGTATTTCATCCTTGAATAGAGTCTATATAATCCATAAAAGTAATTAATGCCTTTATATTCTACCGATTATACGGTTAGATGGCCTATTTTGTCGACAAAAGACCTTTGTCAAATACTTACATTGGCTCTTACTTGAAAATTAAAATACAAATCTTATCTTTGCAACAATTCTGATAGCTTAGTAATTACACGTTACTTCCTTAACAAAGCGCAAGAACTTAGTACCATACGTTGTTATAAGTCGTTTATTCAAGTTCCTTTACATTGCTATAACTCAGATGTACAACTTATAATATTTTAAAATTATCAATGGCAAAATCGCAACAGACATTTAATAAAACTGAAAAAGAAAAGAAGCGTTTAAAAAAACGTGAAGAAAAGAGGAAGAAAATGCTTGCTCGGAAAGCAGAAGCTAAGGAGAACGGTACTTCAGGTATTCCTTTGGCTTATGTAGACTTTAACGGAAATTTAGTGGATACACCGCCAGATCCTTCGATGAAAGTGGAAATAGAGGCGGAAGATATCGTCTTAGGTATTCCTAAGAAGGTTCCGGGAGAAGAGGAAGCTTTTGACCCTATTAGAAAAGGAAAGGTCTCTTTCTTCGATTCTTCAAAAGGATTCGGTTTTATAATTGACGCTGAGAACAACGAGAAGTACTTTGTTCATGTAAGTGGTCTTATCGATGAAATCATTGAGAACGACAATGTTTCTTACGAGCTAGAAAAAGGGATGAAAGGCATGAACGCTGTTCGTGTCAAAAAAATCTAAGGCTCTACACCGCCATTATTTGATTTGAGGGAAGCCAAACGTAATACGGGTTTAGTTATATTGGCCTTCTTCGCTATCTATGTTATTTGGGGTTCCACCTATCTATTAAACAAAATTGCAGTAACGGAGTTACCTGCGTTCATGTTAGCAGGTATGCGCTTTGTTGTAGCCGGGTTATTGATTTTTATAATCGCCAAAATCCTAGGTTTTCCCTTAAGGATTACAAAGAAGCAATTTATAAACACCATCAAGGCAGGATTCTTGTTCCTGACCTTTGGTAATGGAGTCGTTGTTTGGGCCCTACAGTTTGTGGATAGTGGCTTTGCCGCTTTGGAGGTTTCCGCTCAGCCTTTGGTAGTATTACTTTTAATGCGCTTACTACAAGGTAAAAGAATTCAACCCATGTCTATTGTAGGCGTCCTATTGGGTATTGTAGGCATCTATCTCTTAGTAAGTCAAAAACAGATTATAACCAAGGATGGTGCGGTTTTGGGCATGATGCTCATCTTCGCATGCATGTTGAGTTGGGCCTATGGTAGCCTGTTCGTAGGTAAGGCCGATTTACCGGCGAACTATTTTGTAAACACCGGTTATCAAATGGTTACCGGCGGCATTTCTATGTTTCTAATAAGTTTGCTAATTGGGGAACAATGGATTTCTCCTGCGGAATGGAGCCTTCCGGTGCTCTGGTCCATGCTTTTACTTATTGTTTTTGGAAGTATCGTAGCCTTTACGGCCTTTAATTATTTATTACAGGTGGTTTCTCCTGAAAAAGTGGCCACCTCGTCATACGTAAATCCAATTATAGCAATGCTATTGGGGTGGTACTTCCTAAATGAAGAAATTACAACGCAGTCCATAATCGCAGCGATAGTTTTATTAACGGGAGTTTATTTTATCAATACCAAAAAGAAGCTTACCCTATTTTCCCGTTTTTCTACAAAACAAGTTTCGGACGAAAAATCATAATACTATCCTTAAAAAGAAGGTAATGTTCAAAAAACTTAAGAAAATTATCTAACGTTAAAGTCATTATCAATCCTAAAAATCCAAGGTTGTAGGAAGCACATCTCCTATACTCATATCTCCAATTCCTATGGTTCCGATGCGTACCCTAACAAGTCTTACCGTAGGGAATCCCACAGCTGCGGTCATTTTTCGAACTTGTCTAAATTTACCTTCGGTAAGCGTAATGCTAATCCATGAAGTTGGTCTGTGCACTCCAATACGCAACTTGGAATCTGCCGGAGGCAAGATGGGAAGCCCTTGTAATTTAGCAACTTGGCAAGGCTTGGTGGTGTAGTTTTTTCCAAATAAGCCAATAATGACCCCTTTACGGAGCTGAATTAGTGCTGCTCTTGTTATAACACCATCCAATTGTGCGTAATATTCCTTTTCTATGTTCGCCTTGTTAATATGATTACTTAATCTTCCATCCGTAGTCATTAACAGTAATCCTTCAGACTTTTCATCCAAACGACCAATTGGCATTATTCCCGGAGAAAAATCATAGAGTTCTCCAAGGAACTTTTTCTTTCTAACCTGTCGCTTCTCACCGGAAGTTAACTGACTTAACATTCCAAATGGTTTATACAATTTGAAATGACTGGACTCGCTCATTTAGATGAAGATAATGAAGAATTTATACGGCAATACTTTCATTGGTCGGAAAGATACCCTTTTTAACCTAATGATTAGCAAAACCCTATAGAACATTGTACCTTTGCAGGCTCCCGAAAAAAGATAGTATGCAAGAGACCTTAATCGAATTACAGGATAAAAAGACGGATAAAGAGTTATATAGTTACCAGCAGGGTGCTATTCAGCAAATATTTGAAAAATTCGATAACGAGCGGGAAGATTACCACCTACTATACCAATTACCTACAGGTGGTGGTAAAACGGTTATCTTTTCTGAAATCGTAAGGCAATACCTGAAAAATCATTCTAAAAAAGTATTGGTAATGACCCATAGGGTGGAGCTTTGCAACCAAACCTCTAATATGCTTACCGATTTTGGCGTCATGAACAAGGTGGTGAACAGTAAGGCCAATTTGGATGACCAAGAGGAGTATAGCTGTTTCGTTGCCATGGTGGAAACCTTGAACAATAGATTAAATGACGACAAGCTGGATATTTCCGATGTTGGTCTCGTTATCATTGATGAGGCGCACTACAATTCCTTCACCAAGTTATTCAAGTTCTTTGAGAATTCGTTTATCCTCGGTGTAACGGCAACACCGCTGAGTTCCAATAAGGATTTGCCCATGAACGGCAATTACGATGAGCTGATTGCTGGGGAATCTATCGAAAATTTAATTGAAAACGATTTTTTAGCCAGGGCAGAGACCTTTCAATATGATATGGGCTTGACCTCGCTAGAAGTAGGTTCTAACGGTGACTACACGGTAAAGTCCTCATCGGACCTATATACCAGTGCTTCTATGTTGAACAAACTATTGGAAGCCTATACCAAGCATTCTAAAGGAAAAAAGACCTTGATATTCAATAATGGTATCGAGACTTCCGTGCAGGTATATTACACCTTTAAGAATGCAGGATTACCTATTATGCATTTGGACAACACCGCTACAAAAAAACAGCGAAAACAGATACTGAAATGGTTTAAGGAAACTCCGGATGCCATTCTTACTTCTGTCAGTATCCTAACCACCGGGTTTGATGAACCCACCATAGATACGATTATCTTGAACAGGGCCACCAAATCATTGACCTTGTATTACCAAATGATCGGAAGGGGCTCCCGTGTGCTTAATAACAAGTCAAAATTTACCGTAATTGACCTTGGGAACAACATGTACCGCTTTGGTCCTTGGGGTGCAGATTTGGATTGGAACGCTATTTTCAAGTCACCTAACTTCTACACGGACCGTATTAAGGACGATGAGGAGATAGAAGGTACTTTTAAGCATGACCTTTCCGAGGAAATAAAAGAAGAGTTCGCCAAATCGGAAAACACCTATTTTGATATTAAGGCAACCTATAAAGAGGCTACCTTCTCAGGGGAAAGTTCAAAAGTGGTTTTGGAGAAATCCATTGCCCAACATGCTTATATATGTATTGAAAACAGCGAAGATGTCTACGATGCCATTGCTTTGGCAAAACTCCTTAAGGAAGATATTGATAACAGAATACAGGTCTACGGTAAATGCATCAGTAAAAGCACCTATAATTTTATCAGTTGGTTAAAACTGGACTACCAGAAAAAACTAAATGCCTACCTCCGTGAGAATTTCGACAGGGTATTTGAGGATATTCATGGGTTTCCGCCAGAGGACTAGTAAACCGTATTCTTTTAACTCGCTGTTTTGGTTACGGATAGAAAACTTCTTTTTATCTATTAGAATTAGTGCATCCTATACCATTCATTTCCTATTTTTACAGGTATGGAAAAGGATTTAAAAATTGCTATTATTGGCGCAGGTGTAAGTGGTCTCATCGCTGCGCAAGTATTAGAAGCCAATGGCTTTTCACCAACTATTTATGAGAAGACCGATAGGGTAGGTGGTCGTGTAAAGACGGATATTATGGATGGCTATCAGTTAGACCATGGTTTTCAGGTTTTGCTAGATGCTTATCCCATGGCCAAAAAATATTTGAATTATGAAGAATTAGCACTTCAAAAATTCCTTCCTGGAGCCTTTATCTATAAAAATGGAAAAAAGGTAGTCATTGGTGACCCTCTAAGAAACCTATCCTTACTCTTCCCGACCCTTACCGCTGGTATAGGAACACTGTCCGACAAAATTGAAATTCTAAAGTTGAATACCGAGCTCAAGAAAAAATCCATAGAAACTATTTTTGAGGAAAAGGAAACCTCCACGATGGACTATCTTAAAAATAGGGGGTTCAGTGATGAAATCATCGACTTATTTTTTCAACCTTTTTTTGCGGGAATTTTTTTAGAGGAAGCACTAAGCACCTCGTCTAGAATGTTTCAGTTCGTTTACAAGATGTTCGGAACGGGTCATGCAACGCTACCAAAAGCAGGTATCGGTGCTATTCCTGAACAATTACACAGTACCCTAAAAACCACTGAGATCGTATATAATACCGCTTTAGTTAGTTGTGAGGATGGCAAACTGTTTTTTAAGGACGGAAGTACCAAAAGAGTGGACTTTATAATCATCGCCACCGAAGGTTCCGGTCTAGTGAAAAACCTGCGTAACCAAAAGGTACACTGGAAATCTTGCCAAACCCTTTATTTCACTACGCCTAAAAACAAGGACACAAGGCCATTGATAGGATTGGTCGCCAAAACGGACGCTTTTATCAACAATATCTTTTTCCATAACACTTTAAGCACGGAGAACTCTGGGTCCGATGAACTATTGTCGGTTACCGTGGTCAAGAATCATGAACTTTCGGAATCGGAATTGATCACCAAGGTAAAGACCGAGCTACAAGCAGAATGTAATATCGGTGACGTAAGCTATTTGAAGACCTACAACATAAAGAAGGCACTACCTGATTTAAAAGCTATTACCGCGAGCATATCCCCAACCGAAACGAGATTAACAGATGCTATTTTTCTAGCCGGAGATTATCTGGTAAACGGTTCTTTGAATGCGGCCATGCTGAGCGGCGAAAATGCGGCCTTGGGATTAATAGAGGTAGCCAAGGGCAAAAGCCTTTAATTGAAATGATAATAAACTTATATTTGATAGTGGGCAGCATCATTTAATCTATTTCTCGTCCTGATGAACAGAAGAATATTCACAAAACATACCGCCGCAGGTCTTGCCCTAGCATTACTTCCTAAACCTATCTTTTCTATGAATAAGAAGAAAAATTATAAGTTAGGATTACAAGCGTTTACCATCAGGGATGCACTGAAGAAAGACCTAATCGGAAGTCTTAAAACTGTAAAGTCGCTGGGTTATGCGGACCTTGAACTATATGGGTTCAACCCAGAGAACACCAATTATTACGGTCATGAAGCAGCTGAGTTTCGCAATATATTGAGCGATTTAGGATTGAGTTCTTCCAGTTGTCACTATGGATTTTCTGACTATATGGAAACATCCAGAGATGAATTAAATCGATATGTAGACGCCTGTATAAGCGGTGCAACCACTCTTGACAACAGCTATATCACCTGGCCATGGATGGCACCTGAACAGAGAACGGAAGCGACTTTCAAAAAGCTTCCGGAACTTTTGAACCATATCGGAGAACGAATTACTAAGGCCGGATTAGGTTTTGCCTATCATAACCATGATTTTGAATTTTTAACCTACGACGGCAAAACAGGTTACGAGCGGATTATTGATGAAACTGATCCGTCTTTGGTAAAACTGCAGTTAGATTTGTATTGGGCCGTACATTCTTCCCAAAAAAGTCCAAAGGAGTTAATCGCCATGGCACCCGAACGCTTTGTCATGTGGCACATTAAAGATATGGACAAGGTTACCCGAGATTATAGTGAACTGGGTAATGGTTCTATAGATTATGTAGCACTACTGCCTCAACTCGATACAAGTGCGTTAAAATATTATTACCTGGAACAGGGTGGTAATTATGCGACAAACTCCATGCAGAGTATTGCCGATAGCGCAGTTCATTTTAAAGAAAATTTACAACAATATTTATGAAAAACTTAAATTCTAGAATAGCAACATTAGTAGTACTATCCGCATTAGTTTTAGGACAATCCTGTAAAGAGAAGCCTACAGAAGAAGCCAAAGGCGAACCTATTGTGCAATATAATGAGCCTGCCTCGGTGCTTCCAATTGATAAATTAAAACTGCCTGATGGTTTTAAAATAGAGGTGTATGCCGACAGTATTGATGGTGCGCGCTCCATGGCCATGGGCGATAACGGCACCCTTTTCGTAGGCACTAGAAACGAAAATACGGTTTATGCCATTCAGGATAGGGACCATGATTTTGTAGCGGACAGAACCATTGTTCTAGACACAACCATGGAAGTTCCAAATGGTATAGCCTTTAAAAACGGCAGCCTTTATGTAGCAGAGGTAAACCGCCTATTGAAATTTTCGGATATTGAATCCCATCTTGATAGCCTGCCCGAACCAGAAGTCATTTATGACGACTACCCAGATGAATTTCATCATGGATGGAAGTACATTGCCTTTGGACCAGATGATAAATTATACATCCCTGTCGGTGCACCCTGCAATATTTGCGATTCCACCGTGGTTGACGAACGTTATGCTACCATCACAAGAATGAACCCGGACGGCTCCGATAGAGAGATCTACGCTAGAGGTGTTCGTAATAGTGTCGGGTTTACGTGGCATCCAGATACTAAGGAAATGTGGTTTACCGATAATGGTAGGGATATGCTAGGAGACGATATTCCCCCATGTGAATTGAATAGGGTTACGGAAGTTGGTCAGCATTTTGGCTACCCCTACTGCCATGGTGGGGTGGTAAAAGACCCTGAATTCGGTGACCAAAAGCCCTGTTCGGATTTCATTGCACCGGTACAAGCATTGGGAGCACATGTAGCTCCGCTTGGCGTTAAATTCAATACGGGTAAAATGTTTCCGGAAAAATATAAGGACTATGCATTTATTGCCGAACATGGCTCTTGGAACAGGAGTAAAAAAGTAGGGTATAGAATTTCTATGGTTAAGCTAGAAGATAATAAGGCAGCAGGGTACGAAACCTTTTTGAACGGATGGCTGGATGAGGCTTCTCAAGAGCGTTTTGGTAGGCCTGTGGACATATTGTTTTTAGAAGATGGCTCCATGTTGATTTCAGACGATTATGGAGATGCCATTTATAGGGTCAGCTACGAAGAACCTTTAGTCGCTCAAGTAAACTGACCCATCTTGTATATTGCTATTGTTCTGTATCTCTTATTTTAAATGAAAATGTGACACTGGCTAATAGCAGCACAAATGCAGACAGTTTAATGAGATAAACTCCATTATGGGGTAGTCCGCCATAATAATCCAAAAAAGGTATTCCGTTCAGGTTGGCATACGTTATAAAGAAGAAAACCATCTCAAATAGTTTTTTACCCTTTGAAATTATTCCGGCGAAGGTTGCCAAAAATAAGAGAAAACCAGCACCTAGAATTATGGCTGCGGCGGAGATAAAATCCTGTAATATGAGCAATCTAACCAACAAGGGTACTGCTAATAATATCAAAAATAACAGGCTTGAAAGTATTTGGGATAGAAACAGTCTTCTTACTGGTAGAAAAGAAGATAGTGTAAGGTAATGAACGTTATGGGCTCGTTCTTTTGTTACAATTCCAGAAATCCGATGTGCCTGTAAGAACCAGAGAATCGGAAGAACCATTTGATGTGCTATGCTCAAGGGAAGGAATGCCAAAAGTACCATTCCTATTAAATTGATGAGCCACAACCATTTCTTACCTCTTCGTACGAGCAATACAAATTCCGTTTTCAGAAGTGGAAGAACACTATAATTAGGTTCAACATGGGGAAGACGGTGTACATCTAGCTCGCCCGAAAATGGGGTAGTCTTAACTTTTTTGGTCATCTCCTTTTTAATGGAGGGCGCCTTTAAGTTAAATCTATGGAAAACCAAAGAAACTATAGCAGTTAGGGCGATACCCAATGCAATCCATAAGAACCTACTGATAATAAACGATATAGGAAAAGTTAGACCTTTAAACGTAAATGATTTTGCTTTGGTAACATTGCCCAATACATAGCCTATAGACAAATCTGTTTTTTCATCGGATTTGGTAATTTCCCTGACTGTCTGCTCAAAATGGTCCATTACAATAGTATTTCCAAATACATCCAATCCATATTGTAACTCGGTTTTTGGTGAGATAAACATAAACGAACAAAAGAGAAAAAAGAAAATTACATTTTGAAGTATAGCGTATTTTCCAAAAATCACCTCAAATAGTACCGCCAATACCGATATAAAGAACATAGAACATACCGTAATGACCAAGTAGGGTGTAATAAACTGTAAGGGTTCAAATGGAAAACCCGCATTATACATTGTGAATAATACAATGCTCATAATAAATACGAGTAGCACTATGGTCATCAGAACAAAGAAATTACTGATGACCTTACTGAACAAATACCTAAAATTACTAACGGGGGTGGAAGCTACAATTTGCCCCACCTTGGTAGCGATATCGGTTTTAATGCTATTGTTAACCAGGTAAAAACCGATTAAGGACAGAAATATACTCGTCATAATAGCGGTGACATAGCCAAACCAAGCTGAATTATAAGCGCCAACATAGTCTGCAATTCTTATGGTAGAATAACTGGCATTGGGTTCTGGCACAAAGGTATAGGCAATTACCAAACTCGCGCAGAGGGTAATTAAGAAGGTATAACTTCTTGTTCGCTGTAAATAATCATGTTTAACGGTGATGAAAAAAGATTTCATGAGTGCTGTTTTAAGGTGAGGGATTAAACAAATTGGGTTGAATTCATTTTGGTTGTATAGAGGTATGCATCCTCTAGATTGGCTTCTTTTTTAATAGCACCTGGGACGGGTGTTTTTGATATGAATCTAACTTTTAAATCATCGGCCTGTCTAGCTGTGCTTACAACCAAATTGTTTTCTCTAAAACTTCGAAGTGTCGCTTTATTCATAGTTGTTTCAAAAACACTTCCTTTAACCTTGGATATCAGTTGCTCCTGACTTCCATGAGCCCGCAGGGTGCCGTCTTTCATAATAGCTACCTTGTCCGCTATGGTATCAATATCCGATACGATATGCGAGGAGAGGATAACAATACAATCATTGGCCAAGTCTGTAATCAAATTTCGAAATCTTACACGTTCCTCAGGGTCTAAGCCTACAGTCGGTTCATCAAAAATCACAATCTTCGGATCATTCAATAGCGCTTGGGCGATACCTACACGTTGTTTCATCCCACCGGAGTAGGTTCCAATAGGCCTTTGAGCAGCATGCGCTAAATTTAGTCCCTCTAGTAATCCATTAATTTTCGATTTTAACTGATGCCCTCCTATGCCTTTCATCGCTGCGATGTATGCTAAAAATTCGATTGCATTTAGGTTTGGATACACCCCAAAATCCTGAGGAAGATAACCAAGTTGTTTTCGCATATAGTTGGGGTCTTTTACGATATTGTTCTTATTTAGAATAATGGCTCCTGAGGTAGGTTTGCCAATAGTGGCCACCAATCGTAATAAAGTAGATTTTCCTGCGCCATTGGGACCTAACAACCCTAGAATTCCTTTATCTATACTAAGGGAAAAATCCTTTAATCCAAATTTGTCTTTTCCATATTTCTTCGATACTTTTTGTATTTCCAATTCCATTGTTTTTGTTTTTAAGAACAGTGCTAAAGTCTCCTTAAAAACAGCCTATGACAAAAAAGAATGACCAACATACTTGGTTTCATGATGTAATATAAAAGGTCGTTAATCATTAAAAAAAGCTCTTTTAAATTGTACAATGAATGTTTCATCACGAAAAAGTGGATTTAAAACGCGTTCTAACTACTTTTGAAATAATCGACCTTGGGGCAAGCCCCATGGGATATCTGAAGAACAGCCAACAATTATTTCGATTCAAGAATCAGAGTATTATTAATATCGATTAGCAAGTAAAGAAAGTGAAGAGTATGATTGATTTAGATCAGTGGATAGATAACAAAATAGTTCAGAATGTCTTTATCTGGTCTTGTCTCTTTCTTATTTTGCTAGGCACGGTACAAGCAGAGAACAAGGTGCTTACCGTATTAGTGATCATAGTTATGATCGCACCTTCCGTATACATAAGCAACTTGTTAATTCTTCCCTATTTTAGAAAACATATTCCTACCTTTTTTATTTTATCCCTGCTCAATGCACTCTGCTTTACAGCGGTTGCCGTTGTTATCCTATCCTACGCCTTGGAACAAACTCCACAGTGGAAAATGTTCTTCAATTTATTTGGAGTCATACTCTTGGCCTTAACCTTTGGAACTGCATTAAAAATGGCCCGGGATAGCTTTGTCCGAAGACAAGAGGAGAAAACTGCAGAACTGAAGCTATTGAAAGCGCAACTAAATCCCCATTTCCTGTTTAATACCCTGAATAACCTTTACGGTCTATCTGTCCTTAAATCTGATAAGTTACCCGAGCTTATGCTAAAACTTTCGGATTTATTACGCTACAGTTTATACGACACTAAGGAGCAGTTCGTTTCCTTGGATAAGGAAATTCAGTACCTTGAAAATTATATCTCCTTAGAGCGGATAAGACTGGAGGACCAGACAGAAATCACCTTTAAAGTAAACGGAGAACCAGGTGATAAAGTTATAGCACCAATGCTTCTAATTGTTTTTGTTGAGAATGCGTTTAAACATTTGGGGAGCGCCCCAGGAATAAAGAGTAGGGTGGAAGTTAGGCTGAGCCTACGTGACAATATGCTTGATTTTTCCTGTATCAATACAACGGACAACTCCCGTAAAGAAACATCCTTGGAAAAAGGCAAGAGTGGTATTGGACTAGCTAATGCTAAAAAGAGGCTTTCATTTCTATACCCAAATACGCACGAGTTGAACGTGGAACAGGATAAAATGATGCATCACATAGGTCTTAAAATCAGGTTTTAATGAAGAAATTACAATGTATTATTGCAGATGACGAACCTATTGCTCGCCAGATACTGGAAAGGTATATTGAAGAGGTTCCCCATCTTGAACTTATTGGCTCTTGTAAAGATGCTTTTGAAGTGATGGAGATGTCACAAAAGCGTGCGGTGGACCTACTATTTTTGGATATTAATATGCCAAAACTCTCCGGTCTTAGTCTTCTAAAGACCATGCGTAACAAACCAGAAGTAATCATAACTACGGCATATGCGGCATATGCGGTTGAGGGATTTGAACTAGAGGTTAGAGATTATTTGTTAAAACCTTTTTCCTTTGAACGTTTTTATCAAGCTGTCCTAAAAGTTCAAAAAGAAGAGCAACCTAGCAATATCAATCAAGTAACGGTAAAGGAATCACCTGATTTTATTTTTGTGAAGAGTGATAAAAAAATCATCAAATTGATGCTATCCGAGATTAGCCATATCGAAGCCTACGGTAACTATGTCAAAATTTATACCGATACAAGAATACTTTCCGCCCATACACTGACGGATTTCTTAAAGAAACTCTCCGATGACTTTATCCGAATACATAAATCCTATGTCATCAATTTTAATCACTTAAGATTGATAGACGGAAATCAAATCATATTAGAAAATGAATTGAAATTTCCAATTGGCAAATCCTATAGAAAAGCTATTCTAGATAAAATATGACGTTTATAACTGGGGTATAATTTTCCTCGATAAACCTACTTCATCTAAATTTTATTTAGTTTTTTTGCCGCATGAAACGGTTAAATTATACACGGCTTACTGTCTTTGTGCACTTTTTAGGATTTTTTGTCCTATCCTCGGTGCTCTTTGCCCAAGAAAATAGCCAATATAATGGTCCATATAAAGTGGGGGATTATCAAGGCAAAGCTGCTTTTAATTATTTCCTTAAGAATAACGATACTATTCTAGACGGTTCGTTCTTAATGCAAAGGTCTAGCCTTGAGGCCTTATTGGAGGAGGAGGACTATTCCTTTCTTTTTAAAGGAAATTTTTCCAACAACTATCCCAACGGCCCATGGGTTTTGCAATTTGGAGAATTTAAATCGGACAAACAATCGGAGGTTATCGATTATGCCTATCGGGTAACCATCAGCGGAATTCAAGAAGAGGCAAAGGGAAGTATTAGTCAAGGAAAGCCAGACGGTAAGTGGTCTTACGAAGTCAATAAGATCGTGGATTCCGAGGTAGAGGAAATCGTATTTAAAAGTACTATTGATTTTGACAAGGGGGTTCCACAAAGTAGTTTCAGTATAGAGAATAGCACCAGAACCTTGGTAGGTCGATTTTTACGGAACGGGTTGGCTCACGATGAATGGGCCTTGTATGATTCGGAAGAATTGGGTGCGTCCGAAAGTTGGATATTCGATGATGGTGTATTAAGGTCTATACAACTTCAAGTAAATGGAACACTCAGGAACATTCCCGTTTTCAGTACGCTTACCGCACCAACGAAAACCGTAAATTTAGATAAGCGATATCTCGAGGCACTTCAGCTACAAAAATCCATTGGAGACACCACCAATATTTTCCGGGAGCGTATGACCAATTTGCTCGAAGAGAATGCAGCCTATTATAAAAAAATCGACACCGTACTTTCCAACTTAGGCGAAGCGGAATTTTTACCGGAGTTTAAGGTAAAATTGCCTTTCTACCCATTAAACGAGGAGGAAGCACAACAGTTGGATAGTATTAGTTCATTATACAGGTCGGCTGCGGCAATAAGCACCTCCTTTTTGGATAATTCCCAGCTGAATATTTTAAAACTTTCGGATAAGCAAGCGTTATACCTGTATACCGTAGTAGCTGCTATTAACGAGGCCTATCTTGTTCCTTTAGGGCAAATGAATATGTATAGGGAGCATGGAATTCTAGAGTTTGTTCCTAGAGCACACCTGATCAGCACATCTTGGATGGAGGGTCCACCTTCTACCACGATTCAATTAAAGGATTCTAGCCTGCAGAAAACTTCTTTCGAATTACCCGGATTCCCAGGTTTTGATATGAATACCAATACTTTATCCGCTGTACTTCAATGGAGCGGATACGCAAAGAATAGCTTGGAATATGTGCAGGATATTTTAAACGAAAAGTTAACCAAGGACAAGCGAGAGCAAGAGCTAATCGCCATAGAAAACCTTTTAATAGCCCAGAAAGAGACGCTAAACACTACGATAGACTCCTTGGAAAATCTTCAGAACAATGCTGGTAAAAAGGCACTGAACAGCATTCAAGAGGTTTCTGATGCCGGACTAAGCACTTATGCCAGTGAAAAAAACGTAAAGCTCAAATTGAGCAGAGCTAAAGCCCTTTCGTCGTGCATGAGACAACTCCAGACCTTAGCCTTGGCCGTAGGAAGTTTACCGGAACAATCAAAAAAAATAGAAAGTGAATACCAAGACCGTATCTGGAACCCCTTTATGGCTAACCTAATGAACGAGGAGGTCAAAAAAAGACTGACTGCAGCATATAGAAAAGTACTGCTCCCTTACTTCTTGGACGAGATACAAACTAATTTAAGTTGTGATAACGCAAGTGAACTTGGGAATTTGCTCCAGGAAACCTATCAACAAATGTTATTGCTTCGAAATGAGGAAACTTCAAAATTAGAACGAAAGTTAAAGAGGACCACGGAACCTAAAGTTGTTTTGGACTTACTTATGAACCATCCAATCGGCAAAGAAGATTAAGAATGAAGTACTTAAATAACATATGTAGTTCGTTATTGGTAGTCTTTCTACTAATGTCTTGTTTATTTTCAAGTGCTCAGGAAGAGGAGAAAGAGGTTTTACCTTTGGAATCTAAGTATAAGGAACCGGTTACAAAGACATGGATAAACACCTATGGAAATATCAGGATATCCAAACGCCTGTTCTGGGTAGCGCAAACGCATTTTAGGTTCGAGGAGACGGAAGCTACCCCGTTTGTAGGGCAAGTGGCTCAAATTTATAATAGACATGCCATTGGATATATCTACAATAAAAAAATCAATGCTGCTTTGGGTGGTGTGCTACGCCTCAATTTTAATACCGATGAAACTTCCGAAGACAGAAATCTAGTACCGGAATGGCGTATTTGGCATCAGTACCAATTCGCCATGCCCTTGTACAGTGCTATGATCTATCATCGGCTGCGTATAGAACACCGATGGACGCAGGGTTTTGAAGATAATAGTGAATATGTCTTCCGAAACCGCTATCGGTATATGTTCAGGGCAAAAATTCCTCTGAACAGTCACAAACTAGAACCTAAAACCCTTTATGTTTCTCCAGAAGCGGAACTTATTATGCAGAGCGGAAAGGTTGTGGTGGCAAGTCCCATGGAAGACCTACGTTTAACCACGACCATGGGGTATATTGTTACACCACGGCTTACGTTTGCCGCCGGCCTTATGTATTCGCAAGGGCAACAATTGAGCAATGGGGGTATATTTAAGCAGGCCTGGACCCTTCGATTTCATATGTATTTCTCTCCCGATTTTAGAAAAGTTAGAGATAAATTGCCTTCCATACATCTAAACGATTAAGGCATCCGTAAATTAAAGAGTAGATTTAAGGAACCATGAAAAAAAGAATTGCGCTACCATACAGCTTATTGATATTAGCAACAGGAGTTGCCGTATTCTTTATGTTTAAGACCAATGGGTTACAACGGGAATTGAACGAGAGCGAAAAGGCCAAAATAGCTTTGGATAATCGGACTTCACAACAAAAAGAACTGTTGCGTATCGATTCTATGCTGGTTGCAGGGAAGTACGAAGAAGCCATTACGTCTTACGGAAATACCCAACAGACCATTGATGATGGAAACAAGGTTATACCCTTAAGAATTGCCTTGGCAAAAAAATTACAAGAATTTAACGCTGAAAAGAGAACGGATTTGCTCTCGGACACCAATCTTAAAGATTCCGCCGCTTCTGAAATTGCGACGCCTAGGGAAATAAGACGTTATGATTCCATCAATTTTGCCCTTGAAAAGGCCAGAGTACAACTGAAAGGGATGCAGGCCCAGTTACGCAAAAAATCTTTCGGGGAATATTTGACCTTCAACAGCAAAAAAGGTAATACGATGCATTACGTGGGGCAGGTTAAAAACGGTATGGCTACCGGTACCGGTATTGCCTTGTTGGACACGGGAAGCCGTTACGAAGGGGAGTGGTTGGCCAATAAACGACATGGGGAAGGTATTTTTTACTGGTCGGATGGTCAACGTTACGAAGGCACCTACGAAGGAGATACCCGAAACGGCCTCGGTACTTATTACTGGCCAAACGGAGAAAAGTATACCGGACAATGGAAAGAGGACAAACGCAACGGCCAAGGTACTTTTTACGGCAAAGACGGTAAAGTTGTCAAAGGCATCTGGAAGAACGATAAATTGGTACAGCAGGCTAAAAAATAAACTTTAACTTTGGGCTGTATGCGGTTCATTTTCCTGAACCATCCCTTCTAGTTCTGTAAAGGTTTGCATTGCCCGCGCTGTTTTGGGCAAGGTCACTGAAAAAGTAGTTCCTTTCCCTTTTCCTTCGGAATCCGCCACAATTTCACCACCATGGGATACCACAATTTGTTTTACCATATATAGGCCTAAACCTGTTCCCTGTACATCGGCGTGAAACCGTTCAAAAGGGGAGAAGAGCTTTTTTAATGACTTGGCATCCATTCCAGAACCATTATCGATTACTTGAAATTTAGCAAAATCGCCTTCATCCAAAACCTTGATCTTGATCATAGGATGCTTTTGGTCACCCATATATTTGATGGCGTTGTCCAACAAATTCCCAAAAACTTGGATAATGCGGTTTCTATCACCATAAATTTGGGGAAGAATTTTTGGAATATCTAGCTTAATCTTACGAACTTCCAGTTTACCCCTGACCAGAACACTGGAATCTTCCAAAATTTGTTTTCCTTCTAAAAGCTCGTTTCTATTTTCTATTTTTCCAATCTTGGCAATTTTGGTAATATCGGCAATAAGCGTAGCCATGGTATCACAGGAAACATTGATCATTTCCAGGTACTTTTCCATATCCGGAAAGTCGTCCATAACCATTTCTAAGGGAATGAGGCTGGCGATACCCTTTATGCCACTCAAGGGGCTTTTTAAATCATGTGAAACGGCATAGGTAAAACGCTGTATTTCATCATTTTTGGTAGAAAGTTCATCCGCAGTTTTCATGAGCTTTTTTTGACTCAGCTGAAGTTCTTTGGTACGCTCATCAATTCTCCTTTCTAGCTTGGCCTGATAATGCCTAATCTTCTTTATTTTGTTATAGTAGTAAAAAAAGACAGCGCCTACGATACCAAGCACCACTAAGGACCTGAACCACCAGGTGGCCCAAAAAGGCGGGGTAATTTTAATGAAGAGCGTAGTTTCTTCATCGTTCCAGACACCATCGGCATTACTTGACTTTACCCGTAATTTATAATCTCCCGGGTCTATATTGGTGTACGTGGCGGAAGTTTTATTGCCCACATAGTTCCAATCTTTCTCAAAACCTTCTAAAAAGTAGGCATATTCAACTTTCTTCGCTGCCTTTAATGTAAGCGCTTGAAAATCAATATTGAAAACAGAGTGTTCGTGACTTAGGGTAATGGAATCAACTTGCCCAATGTCCCGTTTTAATACACCAAAATCGTCATTGGCATACACGGGTTTATTAAAGATTTTTAAACCTGACAAAACCACCTCAGGAACATCGTTCCCCTTTTCCGCTTGGGTTGACGTAAATATGTTAAACCCGTTATTTCCGCCAAACGCTATTTCGTACGTATTGGTTTTATAGAAAGCACTTGCATTGAACTCGTTTCCTTGAAGGCCGTCGAAAATATCGTAATTCAACATCTCCCCGGTATTGTCGTTGTATTTTATGATGCCCTTGTTGGTACTTAACCATAAAAGACCATATTCATCTTGCACAATCCCCTTAATAGCATCGTTCACAAGACCATCTGCCTTCGTTTTTACCTCAAAACGATCAGTAGATGCTATGTATTTGTGAAGTCCCGCCTGTGTGCCTACCCAAAGATTGCCGTAATCGTCCTGAGTAATACTATTGATAAAATCACTACGTATACCGGTTCTTTCGTTAAGGGTATGGTACTGTTTTGTGGACCAGCCAATTGACGTCTCCATCAGTTTAAAGACGCCCATCGTCTGGGTTCCGACCCATACGGCACCTTTATCATCTTGGAACAGTCTCGCAATAGTCCCGACATCCTTACCATCTATTGCGGACCTAATAGGAATGTCTTGATGTTTTTTAGTTTTTAGGTCATAGACCTGTAGGCCGCCATAAAGTGTCGCTATCCAAATTCGATTTTTGCTGTCCTTTAGAAGACCCATTACATTGTTAGAGGCTAAAAAAGAATTCTGGGTATTCCATATCTCATAGTCTTTGGTCTCGGTATTAAAAATACTTATTCCTTTAGCCCATGAACCGATCCACAATTCCTCTTCATCTACGGGAAGCAGCGAGAGTACGACATTGCTGTTCAACTTTCCATTATCCAGATTAAAGTGCTCAAATTCATTTTCCTTTCGGTCCCAATAATTTAGTCCACCACCATCCGTGCCTATCCACATATTACCAAATTCATCCTCACTAAAGCAATTGACGATGTTATTACTTAAAGAATTGGTATTGAAAGGGTCTACGGCCACGTGTTCAAATTTGTCGTAATCAGGATCATAAAAGCTAAGTCCCTTCTTAAAAAGGCCCATCCACATGACACCATCCTTGGTTCTACGAAGAGACCAGATGGAGTTGTTAGAAATAGAAGATGGCTTTTGGTGATTGGCCTTTATGGTGGATATGTTACCATCATAAATAGAATAGATAGAAAGCCCGGCATTTTCCGTAGCCAACCATAGATTACTCTGTACATCTTCCTCCATATCCATGATAGCATAGCCTGGACTTACATTTTTCTCCGCTACCAGTGCCAGTTCATTGCCTACAAGTTCATAATTCAGTAGCTTACCGTCCCTGGTGCCCATAAAAAACTGTAAAGGCCCAAATCTAAACGCACTTCGAATAAATTCAGGTGTTTTAAAGGAGTGTTTTACCTGTAGATTTATATCTATAACATGGCTTGAGGCTTGGGTTACCAAAAAAAACCGACCGTCTAGAAGTTCAAATATTTCAATAATATGGTTCTCATCTGGTTTACCCATTTCATGGGTTTCGAATGCTAAGCGCTTTGTCTCTCCTGTTGCTATGGAATAGCGATACAGCCCGTTTTGGGTAGTTCCCAACAAAAGATACGCTCCTGTTCTATGGATAACATTTATGTATTCGTTCTGTATTTCCTTACCCTGCGGTTTAAAATCGTAGGGCTTTACGATATCCAAGTTACGGTCATACCAATTTAAGCCCTTATATGTTCCTATGTAAATGATACCCTCTTCATCCTCGTAGATACGCTCTACATAACCGTTGGTTAGACCAACAGCACCATCAAGACTTTTGTCAAAAATCTGAAAATCGCTTCCGTTGTATTTATTCAGTCCGTTTGGGGTGCCTATCCATAAATATCCCTGACTATCTTGAAATATTTCGCTTACCGAACTGTGGGACATTCCAGTTTTTATATGCTGAAAGTTCAACGAATCAAGGGGATTCTGCGCCCATAAGTTTTGGGATTGTCCCAAATATAAAAAAGCGAGTGCCATGATAGCTATCGCATATGATTGTTCAACTCGCCCAAGAATCATAATAGTAGTAATTTTCTTTCAAATAACTACATATATTTCCGAATATTAAATTATTGTTGTGAAAGGTTAATAAGTTGTGGTCTATACACTTAGCAGAAGTTTAGTGGAATGCGCATTAGACAGAAACCCTTAGGGCACGTTCCATAAAATAGTTTTTAAACCGTTGCAATTTTGGATGTGATTTTTCTGTGTAAATAACGTACTGACACTTAAGAATACTCTGGGTAATGGATATTAATGCGCTACTGTCCGATTTTTGCAATAAAAACTCGGCATCATCGATACTGAAAATTTTTAGTTGTGAAGTACTTACCCCGTTGAGTAAAAATAATTTATTCATGGACTTTGGGGTGGTAATCAAGATATCTATCCCTTCAAAAATTTCCGACTTTTGCACATCGATATGTAGCTCCTCATACCCTACATAGACCCTTAGGTCATTATACTTGGTGTAATTTATAAACAAATCGTACATGGCCAGGGCTTTTTCCTTGTTTTGCACCAGTACTATTGCTCTGGGAGCGCTACCCACGGCTTCACATTTGAGTTTCTGCAAAGTGGTAAGGATTAAGGTCGTTGTTTTACCACTTCCGTTTGCTGCCATGCAAAAAACGTTTGCGCCACTTTTGATTGCCGGTATACTCTTTTCTTGAAATGGAGTAGGGGTCTTAATTTCTAAACGGGCTAAAGTGTCCAGAATATCCGGATGTAGTTTTTTAAATGGCATAGTGGTGACTTCTATTCAAAAAGGCACAACAAATATAACATCTTGAAACAGAAAACGATTCATGACCACAGGGAATCCTCAATCGCGAATAACTAAAAAGTGTCTTATGAATAAAGAATCAGGAAAACACCGCACATAATTCCTGCTAAGGGAATCAGTTTTTTCCGTTTGTTCTTTTCTTTGAATACCAGTCCGCCCACGACGACCGCAATAAGTATTTGACTACGCTTTATGGCAGAAAGTAACATTATGAGTGCTTCTGGGTCCTGTAGGGCTTTAAAATAAAAGTAATCCGCCGCTACCAATAAAACACCCACCAAGGGTATGGACCAGCGCCATGTAAAGGCTTTTCTCTTTTCTGGATATGGAAACCAAGTAACGGACAGGATAATAAGTAAAAGGAGTACGGTATAAAAGCAGAACCAAAATTGTAAGGTAGGCGGATTCAAATCTAAACCCTGAATCAAGAACTTATCGTATAAGCCGCTTGAAGCTCCTAAAAAGGTAGCTGCTATGATGGCCAGTATCCATTTGTTCTTGGTAAAATGAATCCCTTCTTTTTTACCTATCCTGGAATAGAGGAGTACTGAAAATATGATTAAAAAGAAACCGACCCATTGCCATGGATTGGGTTTTTCTTGATATATGGTGATTGCCCCGATAAAAGTGAAAAAAGGTCCCGCAGAACGGATAGGGGTAACGATAGTAATGGGAAGATGCTTCAATGCCTGATATGCCAATACCCATGATGCAGCCATAATGGCCGACTTAATTAGTATAAATCCGTGTATGCGCCAAGGGATATCCGTTATGTACAGTTGTAATTTGGTCAAGTAATTTTCAAAGAAAAAAGAGCCGAAATAAAAAGGAAGCAATATCAAAAATCCTGATGTTATGGTACCAAGCAAGACAGGAAAGGCCTCATTTCCTTGAACGGCATGTTTTTTACACAAATTATGTAAGCCTAAGAACAAGGCGGCTAAAAGACCCAGGTACATCCACATAATGCGCGCGAAGATAACGCACTTTAAGAAGTCGGACCTTTAGAATGAAGCACAAAGAACTCTAAATTAGCGTTAAAAATTTCGAATCGTTCAAAGATTTAAGTAATATTGTTTAATTATTTATAATTATACTTAAACAATTTTTGAATACTTCGATTATAAAACCTTAAAACAGACCACATGAACTACATCAGTATTGCGCTTCAAATCATTGTTTCTATAAGTATCTTGAACGTATGGCTCGTACAAAATAACAAGGCCACGCAATGGCGTGGCGGGGATGCGAAGAATATCAAGGAAGAATTTAAAGTGTATGGCCTACCGGAATGGTCTTGTTATCTCATAGGAACCTTAAAAGTGATTTTAGCCCTATTATTATTGGTGGCCATCTGGTTTCCAAGCTTAAGACAACCAGCCGCCCTAGGTTTGGCGCTATTATTATTGGGTTCCGTAATTATGCACATACGAATAAACGACCCCTTTAAAAAATCCGTTCCGGCCCTTCTGTTTTTATTGATGTGTCTGTATATAGCGTTTCCCCTTCCTTAACCGACTTACATTATAGATAGTAAACGATAAAGGATGTAGGCATTGATTATTGCGTAAATTAATGATGGTGCAGCCTGTAGTACGTTATCCTTGATCTTTAATCGGACCATAAAACCCAAGAGCATTAGCACTGCTAATCCAGCGGCGGCAGCCATTTGTAAGATTATGGAATAAAACAACCCCATAAGCAGACCTAAACCGCCCAAGACCTGTAAAATGCCCACTGTTTTACGGTAAGACGCTAGTCCGTAACGGAAAAACTCCCTCTTCATCTGGGCCGTGGTAAAACAGGCAATTCCGAAAGCAAGAAAGGAAAAGGCCGAGAAAAGTGTAAGGTAAAAAACGATATTCATATCCACTTCATTTTATAATACGGACAATACTTTTTCAATAGGATACCAAAGTACGCATTTGATCACAAACAATATTCATTTTTGTTTAATCTTATGTTAAATAAATTAAACAATATAAAATAGCTTGTATCTTTGAAGAAATCAAAATATCAAAAAGTAATATGAAAACATTGAAAGTTCTAAGTACACTAGCTCTTACCGCAACATTGTTTGTGTCTTGCGGAGAAAAGAAAAAGGAAATGGAGGCGGAAGCTAAGGAAGAGGTTATGGAGGTCAAGGCCGAAATAAAGGAAGAAACTACGCCTAATATTGTTGGAGTTGCCGCAGGTAACGATTCCTTTACGACATTGGTAGCCGCCGTAAAAGCTGCTGGTCTTGTAGAAACCTTAAGTGGCACTGGTCCTTTTACCGTATTCGCTCCTACCAACGAAGCCTTTGCCAAATTACCCGAAGGGACGGTTGAGAACTTATTGAAGCCGGAAAATAAAGAAGCTTTAACGGGGATATTAACATACCATGTAGTTTCAGGTAAGTATGAAGCTGCCGCAGTAATCGAGGCTATCAACGGTAATAATGGTGCCTTTACGGTAGAAACCGTTCAAGGTGGAACCATTACCTTAAGTCTACAGGATGGTAATGTAATGTTGACTGATGCCAAAGGAGGTACATCTACCGTGGTTATCGCGGACGTAGCAGCATCTAACGGTGTTATCCATGCTTTGGACACTGTGGTGATGCCGTAGTATAATAAATTATGAGAAAGAAGATTAAGGCCATTGCAATTCTGCAATGGCTTTTTTTTATGAATTAACTTCATAGTGGGAAGTGGTGATAGGCTATTTAATAACTATCAAATCTTTAAAAATAGTTGTTCAATACATGTAAAACCTAAACCTAGTCCAGAAATGCACTTAAATTACTTACTGATTTTTTCTTATTTGATACTTCGATAAACTCCATACCCGTGCCACGTCAAATTGTGTTTCGTTTTTGAAACAAGGGTGGGCGCGCTGACGTATTTGGTACTACACTTTCTTTTGTCACCACTATATCTCGTACAAATTTTTAATGATTATTAATCTTTAAAAATTATATCGTCTTCCAAAAAGTTTCTTCTTAAAAGGTAATGAAACCGAGGACCATATTTTGAAATGAGCAAAATTGCTTCTTCCCGAGGTTCATTAATACCCTTAAATAAAAATAAACAAGTAATGAATAAACACTTAATATAAGAGCCCACGAGCCTGTCCGCCGAAGCTTTTCTACGAAGGAGGATAGGAGGGGAGTGTAATGTGTGTGGAATGGGATTCCTGAGTGTAGGTTCATTTCTTTGGAATATAGTTAAATATTCGCTATATTACACCAATAGTATGACGATTTAAACACGTACATTATGGCAACAGTTCGCAAAACGGTAACCTTTACCGAACAGCAAGATAAATGGATAAAAGCGCAAATTGAAGCTGGGGAATATACTAACGATAGTGAATATTTGCGAAATCTTGTGAGGCAAGACCAAGCTAACAATGCTAAATTTCTATCGCTAAAAGCCAAACTCATTGAAGGTCTTGAAAGCGGTGTTAGCACAAAATCGTTACCGGAAATCATGAAAGAAGTAGAAACACGGATGCGCGAAGATGGCCGTTTATAAACTCTCCAGTAAAGCCGAAATTGATTTGGCTGAAATGTATGAGTTTGGCATATCCAAATTTGGGCTATCCCAAGCGCAGAAGTATTTTTATGGTATGCATGATGAAGCATTTGAAATACTTGCAGACAATGTAGACTTGGGTCGTGATGCCTCCGAATTTATTGCTTATTTAAAAAGATTTTCTTCCAAAGCGCACACCATCTTTTATCTGCATACGGCAAGCGGAATTTTTATTCTTAGAGTTCTAAGTTAGCGCATAGACTATGGGCGAAACCTTATAGATCGCTAGGAATTCCCTTAAATTAGGTATAACTTATCGCTATTTGACGTAATGTCGGATTATGTTTCTCTTTTGAAACATAATGTCTTGCGTTATGTAACTTGAGCTTTGGTTAAAAGCGAAAGTATCTAGAATCTTAATTGATTTTTTTCTTTCTAAAAACTTCTTTAAAAAGGTAATGGAACACTTATTAACTGACCGACAGCAGGAGGGAAGGCAATGTGTGTGGAATGGGATTATTCTCTCTTGATATTCAATTAAATACGGAATTCCGTAAAAAATTACTTGTTAATTTTTTTTATATTTGATTTAGACCATTCAACTAAAAAAAGGAATTACCGCACTCGTTTGATGATAGAGCATATAGAGAATTATTTAAGTCTGATTTCTAAAGAAATTGATGAATATTTATATGAAGAATTTAAAATTGATAGCGATAAGTTTATTGACTACACAACCTTTGATTTTGCTAATTTTTATTTAATAAATAGGTACATTCTTGATGATAAAAAGAAAAATGATTTCTTTATAAATATTCCAAAGGATGGTTACAGAGATAATCTTTTTAGTTCTGTCTTTAATTCTCTTGTTCTGATTAAACTATTTCAGAACTACTTTAGCTACGAAAAAAGAACGCCCAAATTAGAGAAAGAAGATTTAATATATTGTAAATTTCAGAACAAGAAAAGGGTATGTGAAATTAAAAGTGTAAATGATAACAGCACAAAAATAAATTTAAAATTTCCTGGGAAAAACGAACATATAAAAAGCTTCAACTTAAAGGGTCGAAATTATACTAAAATCAATCCGAATTTATCTAACGGAAAAAATACTGCTAACAACATAGAAGACTATTCTAACTTTTTAATAGAAAATTTTGGAAAAAACTTTCCCTTTATTACTGATTTTAAGAACAGAACTTTGGTTATTGCTGATAAAAAGTTTTTTAAAGAAAGTAAACACTTACCAATAAGATATACCAATAAAAATGGTAAAATCAGGAATGATTTACCGTTTTTTAACTATTTGGTAGAGTGTTGTAACACATTTGAAACTGCCCAAAATTACTTATTCAATTCAAATCAGAATTTTGATGAAATAATAGTGATTGGTGATTCAAAATATCTACAAAATTTTGATTCAATTTTACACGAAGCCAAATATCAGGGTAAAGTGAAAAACATAATATTAATCGGTACAGAAATACCAATTACGCCAAATCCATTTACAGAATGGTTATGGTCAAACTATGAAGTGAAATTAGCAAATGAGGAAGTCCCTAATTTACCGGAAAAAGTAATTATCAAAAACGAAGCACTTTATTCAAAACTTATTGAGCTTAAAAATGAAATAGATACAATTAAAACTGATATCGAAGTAAATCTTTCTTTCCTGCTAAAGTTTACAAACTTCTATTTCAGAATGCTATTGGTTAATTCAAATATATCAAAAGGTGTATTTCAAGAATATATTGATAGACTCAATAGCTTTTTTAAAAGTGAAAAATTTGAAGAAGAACTAAACAGCTTATTTTATAATAAGGATATTTATGATTCGAGAACAATAGGGAAATGTAAACTTAAAGTTTTAGAGAAATTTAAAGAAATATCTCAGGTCATAGAAAGTAATAATATGAAATGGGACTATATAAAACAACTATCGAAAAATGAACGGGTTTTGTTTTTACTTATTGAAAAGAAAAACTATGATGCTATAAACAATCAATTAAAAAGAGAACGAATTAGAAGTATCAAACTAATTAGTGACAAAAGAATAGATAGTGAAAAGGAATACTTAGATAAATGGTTAAATAGCCTCGAAAACTCAAAAAAGAAGAAAATTGTCGTCCCATATTTAAATAACAATGAATTGTTTGACAAGCTAAAAGCCGTAAGAGGTAAATGTGAAGTTTTATGTTATGAGAATATTGACCAAATATCCTATGAAAATTTGGTTGCCCACTATAATCTAGAGGAAAACCACAGACTAATGCATAAAGACAGATTAAAATTCGTGAATACTGATTTCACATCTGTTAATGAAGTTAAGAAAAGAGAGTTAGATGATATTTTTAAGTTTGATTTAGATAGTAATGACTTCAAAAATAACCCTAACGATAGTATTGATTTGCCAAAGGAAAAAGTCATCTATGAAGTAGAATTTGATGATGGCTCGTTCGATAGTTTTGATTCAACAAAAGGTGTTTTTTTAGTTCAAAAAAAAGAACTAATAAAAACTTGTATAGGTGAGGTATACGATGGTTCAACTATTCGATTTTATCAAAACACTAGTCCAAAAGAGTTTAATCGAATTTTAAAAATTTTTGATTCTGAAAATTTGTTGAAATCATTTGATTTATATTCTGATAGCTGGAAGTCCACACTAAAAAAATTATCTATAAAATATGGAAGTTGCGAAGTATTGTATGAAAAATTATTCGATGAAAATTATAAAATAAATTTTAGCACGTTCAGGCAATATTTTAGTGACAATTCACAAACTAGATTTCCAAGAATTAAAACATTAGAAGTAATTAGGTCTTTTTGTGAACAACAGAGTTTTTTGGATGAACTCATTGTTAAACAATTTGAAAAATTTATTCTTTACTCTAAAAAAGACCATTCAATTAGACAGCAGGCAGGAAAGATTTTAGGCAATGACCTTTTAGATTATATCGCATCTAATAAAACAGAAATAAGCGACTCTCTAAAAAAAATATCGAGTGATGTTTTAAATAAATTAATAGAAACAATTCACGAAAAAACAGTAGTTAAAAAGACAATAGTTGAAGATGAGTAAATATATTAATGAGCCAAGACTAATTTTTAGAGATACAATTAAAAACAACCTTATAGGGCCGGGCTCTGATGTATTTGTTTCTAATTCTGAGGAAGAAATAATTTCCAACTATCCATTAAGTAGATACTTTTCAGGTATTTTATTTCCAGAAAGAGAGGAAGAAAAAACTATTGGCGAAAAACAAGAAAATGATACGAATGCAGAAATTGAGGATGATAAACTTGATGATGTAGATGATTCAGCACCTGAAATTGATAATAGTGAAGTTAAGGAGGAAGACGTTATTAAAAAATCTAGTATTGAAGCCGAAAAGGAATATTCTGAAGCTAATCAATATTTCCCCACAAATTTCGGTTTGACATTTTGTGTACCTAAGGAAACTAAGTCTGTAAATGTTACTTTCAATTTTGCAAAATATAAACAAATAAAGAAGCAAGAGGCAGAAGTAGAAATCAGTTTAAATGATTTTGAGATATTCACTAAACATAACTATTATCCTTTAAGCGATTTGCTATTGTTTGAAAATGGCTCGATGGTTTTAAATCCAAAAAGTCCCTTATTTAATGCAGTTACCGTTTATAATTTAAGAAAGTATTTCGAAGATGAAAATAACGTTGCCTTAAGAAACACAAAAGCCTATTATGCTGCTGATTTATTATTAGGGCAACGATTATGGAAAAGAGTAAGACAAAAGCCAATTGAATTAACTCTAAATTTAAATGAAGCTAATGTTGATGAATCTAAGGAATATGCTTTAGAAGAAGATGCCGAGAATAAAAGAATTCTAACCTGTTATTATAAGAAAGTATATGAAACTGACTATGGTAGATTTATAAAAATTTTAATGGCTAATAGAGAGGAGCATTCAAAAAAGAAATTTTCTCTTGGTAATGAACAACTTAATGCAAAAGCTATTTTTCAAGGTGAAGTTGTTGTAAGTGGCACTTCTTTTAAACCGTACAAGCAATTATCCGAAACTAACCCATTTGATGAAGAACTCAACTTAATCAATTTTCAATATAGAGAAGAGCACTCATACGCCATTGGACACGGCTGTGCAGTTACTTGGGATAATCCGAAAAAACCAACGGAATTAAAAACAACTTTTTTACCTGAAGTTGAGATTAAAAACTATAGCAATAGTTTCAGAAATAATTTTCCGGAAGAGCTAAAAAGTATAACATCTTTAAGGAAGCTGTCTATTTGGACGGACTTAAAAAAAGACATTATTATTGAAAAATTAAAACTTTTTGCAAATCAATATCAGGATTGGATAAAAACCACACAAGAACCAACTAGGGCAGAGGAGAGCTACAAAGAATCTTTAGATGAAATTATTAATAATCAAAAATCCACTTATAATAGGCTTATAAAAAATATAGATTTTCTTGCAAATAATGAGGTCGCATTCAAGTCTTTTCAGTTGGCAAATACTTCTATGTTTATTCAAATGCTTATTTCAAATAAAAATGAATTTGGCACAAAAGGAATTGAGTTGAATGAACTTAATAGTAATATAAATTACAACAGTTTAGATTTTTTTAAAGAAAACACAACTTTTAACCCTCAATATCGACCATTTCAGTTAGCCTTTTTTCTGCTAAATATAGAATCAATAATCAATGAAAAATCAAATGACAGGAATGACATTGTAGATTTACTTTGGTTCCCTACTGGGGGAGGTAAAACGGAAGCTTATCTAGCATTAACTGCATTTTCCATTATAAGTAGAAGGATTTCACATAAATCAAATGCTGATGGGGTCTCTGTGATTATGCGATATACTTTACGTCTCTTAACTGCACAACAATTTGACAGAGCAACTAAACTCATACTTTCATTAGACTTTTTAAGGCGTCAATTTGATGAAGGTCATAATTACTTTTTTGGAACCTCAAAAATTTCAATAGGTATGTGGGTTGGTGCTTCAACAACTCCGAACTACTTTAAGGATGCTAAATCTATCCACAAAAAAATCCTAGATGAAATAACAAAATTGAATAGTGGTAAAATTGGTGACTATAAAAAAGTAAATTCATTTCCAATAACCAATTGTTCATGGTGTGGTTGTAATTTAGTTTCGCAAAACAAATTAGGGTATTATCAACAAGGATATAGTGCAAGTACTTCTAGTTTTTTGACAAAATGTATTAATGAAAATTGTTCGTTTAGTGATGAATTACCAATCTATTTTGTAGATGATAAAATATATACTACACCCCCAACTTTACTTTTTGCAACTGTGGACAAATTTGCAATGCTTTCTCATAGAAAAGAAGGACATAGATTATTTAATTCACTACCAATAAATAATCCTAAACTACCACCAGATTTAATTATTCAAGATGAATTACATTTATTAAGTGGCCCCTTAGGTTCTATTACAGGACTTTATGAGTCTATTGTTGAATTGTTATCCACAAAAGGAAGCCGAAAACCAAAAATAATTGCTTCTACAGCAACCACAAGAAATACTAAGCATCAAGTTGCAATGCTCTATGGAAATAGAAAGTTAAATGTTTTCCCTCCAATGGGAGCCGCATATAATGACAATTTCTTTTCTTTTGTTTCTGAAAACAGTAAGAGAAAGCACATTGGTTTTATGCCAACGGGCAAAACAGCATTGAATTCTCAAATTAGAATTCTAGGAAATTTACTTTTAGCTCGTATTGAGCTTTTTAAATATTTTAAAGAAAAAGAGAATTTAAATGCTGAAGAAATAAAAAAATACGAAAATAACTTTTGGACAATAGTCTCGTTTTACAACAGTCTTCGTGATGTTGGTAAAATCTACAATAAGGTACCTGCAGAAATTACAGATTTTATAAAATTGTTGCATACCAGATATAATCTAAATAAGCAGGCTTATGGTTTTAATTATTTTGGACTTTCATCGAGAACTAAAGAATTAACTAGTAGGGTAGAAAGTAACTCTATAAAAAATCTTCTTAATGAATTAGAGCAGCCTTTTGATGTTATAACAAGTGATAATGGCTGGAGGTTTGTTAAAAATACAGTTGATTTAGTATTGGCTTCTAATATGTTTTCTGTAGGCATTGATATAGAAAGATTAAATGTAATGTTAATGAATGGGCAACCTAAAAATGTTGCAGAATATATTCAAGCTTCAAGTCGTGTAGGGAGAAAGGAACAAGGAATTGTAATCAATTTATTAGATGCTAATAGGTCAAGAGATAAATCATATTTTGAGAATTATGTCCCCTTCAATACAGCCTATTATAAATATGTTGAACCATTAAGTGTTACACCTTTTACAGAAATTTCATTGGACAAGGTTTTGGCTAGTTTATTAGTATGTTTTGTTAGACATAAATTAGGTTTATCAGAAGATAAACAAGCAAAAGATTTCGATGGAAATTATCAAGAATTAAAGGAGTTTATTTCTAACAGAATAAAAAACAGAAAACAACTTGATTACGCGTTGAATAAATTAGAAAGTTTAGCTGAGAAATGGAATAATAAAGAAGGGGAATTGACTTATAAAATATTGATTAAAAAAATATCTGATTTAGATGAATGGAGTTTAATGATGTCAATGCGAGAAATTGATACAAATAGTATAATAAAAATTACAAATAAATAATGGGGCAATTTGAACAAATACAGACAAGAAAAGCGATTAGTTCATATGGGGGAGTTGGCTCTATTATTGAGACAAGAGATGGTTCCATTCTAATTAAACCTTTTGATGAATGGCCTTTTTTTCAATTTGTAAATGAAGAATTTGAAGAACATAACTTAATTAAAGACAAAAGGTTTAAGAATAGGATAAGTAAGTATTTTCAAGAATTAGAAAACCTAATTAGAATTCCTGTAAATGATTTAGAACTAGGCTACAGGTTACCAAGAGGCAATGAACACAAAGTACTTTCCGCTAAGTATTTTCCTGAATGGTTTTATTGTAATCACTGTCAAAAATTTGATAAAATCAGTAATTGGTTAATAAATTGGCAGAACAATGTAGAAACTTATCATAGAGATAGTTTTTATCCACCTAAATGTTATAGCTGCTATGTAAAAAACAGAGATAAAAAGCGGAAGTTTTTTGATTTGGAGCAAGTTCGTTTTATTTTGACAGCACCGAATGGAGATGTAACTGATATTCCTTGGGATAAATGGGCCATGTTAAAGAAGGAAAAAAAGCGTGAGAAGAGTACTAATTCTGAAGATGAAAATATTGAAGAAACTTTAACTTTATCCAATATAGTAGTACCCGAGGATTTAAATTTAGAATATAATACGTCCGATAAATTAGATGATTTAAAAGGTATTTTTATTATTGCTAAAAACAAGCAAGGTGAAAAATTAAATTTCACAACACTTTCTGGATTGTTTAATTTAAGAATCAAAATCCAAGAACTATTTCCTAATACTAATGAAAGTGACATACTATTTAAGCCGGTAATTCGGTCAAGTAATAGTGTCTATTACCCAAATATATTGTCCAGTATTTATATTCCAGCAAATGATGAATTAAATGAGTTTACAATTGAATTAATTAAAGATGAATTTGAAGATGGCGGAAATGCTAAACAAATCGCTAAAAGTTTAAAAAGATATAAAAACATAGAGATTGACTCAAATATTATTCAAAATCTCATTGATAATAACTTTAATGTAAAAGACTTCATAATATCCCAAACAGAAAATCAATACAGATATGATGAATATAGATTTATTATAGATAACGACAGTTCGGATAGGAAGGATGAACTAGTTTTTGAGAAAATTGACGCAACTTTTTTTCAAAACAAACTAATAAAATCCATTTACAGAATGGATAAAATTAAAATTACCTCAGTACAAACATCTTATACAAGGCAAGAGCCTATTTCAACGGATTCATTTTTAAAAGATGATGAAATTGATGAAAGTAATAAAGAGGTAATACTAAAAAAATTCACTTCTAAAAAAGGTCTAAGTGTAAAATATTTACCTGCAATTGAGAGTTACGGGGAAGGAATATTTTTTGATTTTGAAGATGAAAAATTAATTAGTTGGATGCAATCCAATCATTTAATAAAAGAACGAATCTCTATAATAGTAACTAATCATAATAATTTAGATTCAAATTTTAATGAAACTCTAGATATTACTGCTAAATACATTTTGTTACATACATTTTCTCATCTCATAATCAAGGAGTTAGAATATTTGTGTGGTTATCCAGCAACTTCCATTAAAGAAAGGTTATATCTTGATGATGAATTAAAAATGAATGGCTTACTAATTTATACAATTGCTGGTTCAGAAGGAAGCTATGGAGGTCTTACTTCAATATGTGATGACGATAAAATCGGTAAGCTAATTGAATCGGCCATCATAAGAGCTAAAGACTGCGCAACTGACCCAATTTGTTACCACACTAATGGACAAGGTGTAAGCAATTTAAATCTTTCTGCTTGTTTCAGTTGTGCTTTGCTGCCCGAGACATCTTGTGAAATGTTCAATTGTTATTTAGATAGAAGGATATTAATTGACAAGGATTATGGGTATTTTAAAGAATTATAAACAAAATAAATGCCAAGTCCGTTTACACGAATGGAGTGTTGGCAAAACGGCCTAAGAGAATTTTGGTAAAACAATAGGAGAGGGGAGCGGTCATATTCTAGAGGGCTCGCAATACGGTTTGTTGACCAGTATAATGTTTCAAGCAGTTCAAAGAGGTCTTAATGGTTGGAATGCTTTCTAGAATATAGCGACTGAGCCGTACATTGTTTCCAAAATTATCTGTAAGCCTTGATTTTTTTGTTTCTTTTTTTATCAAGAAAAAAAGAAAAGAGAGTTATTTAAAACTAAGTTCTCATCATGGCCAAAACTAAATTGAAGATAGTTTACAAAAAACAAAAACCATATATAATTTGTGATACTAATGTATGGTACGAGATGAGTACAGGCAATTATGAAAAGCCTGATGGTTTTGATTTAATTCCAACTTCGTTTTCTCTAGTCGAGTTGTCCGCATCACAGGCGATGGTTGAAGAGCCTAAATTTTATCAGGATACCATAAAGATGATTTATAAAAACTGCGGTCCGATAATACCCGAAAACCCTTTTGACTACATATTACAGAACCAATTTGAAGATTATACTCCACAAGATTCTAAAGACTTAGTGCAAATGTTAAGTGCTTTTGGGGATTTAATGAATCGGGAGATAAAGGAAGGTAGCACTATAGATAATGAAACAAAGCAAAAAGTAATTGAAGAATGTCAAAAACAACGAGGACATTCTCAGAGCTTAGCAGCTATTGCCAATCAAGATTTACAAGAATTAAGAAAAAATATAAATAAGGGAATAGGAAAAAAGAAACATCTAGAAATTGACCCTTCAGAAGTAAATAAACAAATGGTCATTTCCTTTCTGAATAACTATACTAAGCAAACTAATTATAAAATAAATTGGAACAAATTCGATTGGTCTGCAATTGAATTATTTATGATTGTTACCGAAATTTATTTCAAAAAATTAGAGACTACGAAAGACATGAAGGTTAAGGGAAACGATATTGTAGATTGGTTTAATATAATGTACGTATCCCAAGGTGATAAGTATCTAACGTTTGACAATAAATGGAGAAATTATATTTTAAATGATGATAGGATTAAGGACTATCTAATCACTTAATTTCAATTTGACATAATGTTAGAAGTGCCTAAAGAAAAGATTCAATCAAGACGAGAGGTTAGCAAGGGCTAAGAATTTTGCTCGCAGAGAAAATTTTAGCTGTTGCGGCAAGTTGACGAGAATCTCGTAGAAAAAAATCTTGCACACATTTCCTTTAATACACTAATTTTAAATAAACCTAAAAGGCTAGCTTTTAAATGGCGTTGGCAAGCGGCTGGAAATTGTGTGTAGAAAAAAATGCCTGAGCATTTTATTTATACAAAGCAATCGAGCGTTTGGCAGCGGCTATTTTACATAACGGCAAATTATGAGTACAGACGAAAGGTTTGTCGTCTGGGCTGACGAATTTCGAAGTTTGAAATAAATTTTCTTCTGTGTGGAAAATTTTCTTGTCGCGTAAATTAAAAAGGCTGATGACCCAGTTGGTAATTCTCATAAAAGCTATAAATGCAAGGGATATTTTACATAATAGAATTATGACCTACAGCTAAGAGTTTGAACCTGAAATACTTATATATCAATCTGTATCATAATGTTCCGCGTTATGTAACTTTGCTTGGGTAAAGCAAAGTACTTGGTAGTGCATCTTCTTTAAATTTTTCTTCTAAAAGCTTTCTCTGAAAAGGTAATGGAACACTTATTAACTGACCGACGGTAGGAGGGAAGGCAATGTGTGTGGAATGGTATTTTACTACAAATACAAATTAGTTGCGGAAAACCGTAATTGGATTCTTGTTAATTTTTTATATATTTAGATTCCTCAAATGTCGAATTACCTGCAATTTACTTCCCCTAAGAACTTTGGATAAATACCTATGATTGGGTATTTCACAATATGTTCAAAATATAAATCTTTATCTGATTGAAAACCAACTAAAAGTTTACAAAATGAAAAAAATCTTTTTTCTCTATGCTTCGTTACTTTTAATTCCATCCTTAACATTTAGTCAAGAAGATATCAAGCTTTCTTACAATTCAAAGGAACACCGTATTGAAAAGCCGAATAAGATAATAAGAAAAGGAATTCCTTATAAGATTAAAATAGACGGTATTAATACCGCAACAATGAAATTTTCTGTAACAGCAAAAGATAAGGAATTGGTTTCCCCAATACCTGAGGTTTTAAAACCAATTTTGCTTGATGTTGATGCCGCCATGTCTTTATACAAAAGCACGACCGGTGATGTAGAGAACACAGTATACACCGACCACGAAAAACTGTATAATGCAGCAACTCAAATTCTTGATGACCTGAAAATTTTAGAAGAAAAAGCTAAGGCATTGAATAAGGCAATACGTGTAAAAGGGGTGGATGTAAGCCAAACTAAAATGCTTGCATCAACATGTCTGTCTGATTTAGAGGAGCTTATCCTTAAACCTAAAACCGAAAAAATCAAAAACTCTCCAAAGAGCAAAAACGCTTACAAAGAAGTTTATAATTATTTAATCCAAGGAATCCAAAATATCTCTTCTACTAGACAATTCATGGAATCTCGAATGAATTTTAGATTTACTGCGACCGATGCTATTAGTGAAAAGTTCATTCAACTACACGCCAACCTTGTGGCTTTAGAAAATCAGATTAAAATCAAAAAATATGAAGATTATCTTAAGTTTATTAAAAACGCAGAGGATGCAAAGCCTAACAAAATTTTTGAAAAAGTATATTATAGTAGAAAAGATTTACTTGAGGCGGAAGTTGTTATGTTAGACGCCTTTTCAAAAGATACACTTTTAAAAGAAACAATAGATATCTATACTGAGGGAGGAGGAATACGCTTACGGTTTTCAACAGGATTCTTTTATAATGATATCGTTGAAAAATCGTATTATCTTACTGAACGCGACGAAACCACAAAAGCAGTATTACCGGAAAAATCTCCAGATTTTGATATCGCGGTGGGAGCCCTAGCGCATATTGGGTGGAAATTTTCTTCTCATACAGATATAGCCTTAAATATGGGCTTAGCTTTATCTCCATTGGACGGTAAAACCAGATATCTTCTTGGTGGTGGAATATTAATTGGGAAAAAGAGGGAACTAGGTCTTAATATTGGAGCAGCTATATCTAGAATAGATAAATTGTCTGGTTCTGTGACCAAAAGTGGCAATGAACTTTTTGTACCAATTGCTGTAGAAGCAGTACCCACAACAAAGCAAAATGAATGGGGTCTCTTTTTTGGTGTTACCTATAACTTTAAAAATACCAAAAAATGAGAAAATGGATTTGGTACGTATTGTTTATAATCGTCTTCATAGGTAGTTCATTAAGCATCTATCAATGTAAAGCTTCAAAAAATATAAAGTCAATAGAGAATTTGAAAAAAATGGCAAAGTCAGATGTCGTTTTTAGACAACAAGTCTTATTTGAACTACAAGAAAGGAATGCAGTTGCTTTTACAAATGTTGATTATGAAAATAGAGCGGGAAATATCATAAATATGAGTGAGGACCGCATTGAATTTCCTGTGAGTTTAAACCAAGTTGACCTCAATGATTTTACATCAAGTCAATTACTAGAAATGTTACCAAAAGAGGTTGACAATCGTCAAGATTATTTTTTAGTAGGCAAAAAAGAAGTTAAGGAAAACTTCTCTGGGGTCGCCATGGTTATGAAGAAATCTAGTATAAATGATAATGGGTTTTATACTAGTAAGCAATATAGAGAGTTGGTTTTTCGACTTAATGGTCAAGATTATAAAGGTTGTGCTTCTTACCGTTTTATTGACCAATTTCGAATAGCAAATTGTACGGCTTTTGCTATTTCTCCATATCATATTTTAACTGTAGGTCATGAAGTAAATGATAAAAACTGTTATGACTATGAGTTCGTATTTGATATGTATATGAGTGTCCGTGATGAAGTGGTGCAAAAAATTCCAATTGAACAACGGTTTATTGTAGACTATCCAGTAGACCATGTTTTTGATTCTATCACAATGATGGATTATACGATTCTTAGGGTTTTGAAAAAAATACCAGAGAAAAGAATACTAAGAATAGATTTGAATGAAGATTATCTTGAAAATGAAAGGTTATATGCAATTGGAGCGTCGGAAGGTCTTCCTTTAAAATATAGCCCAGATGGGCAGATATTCAAAAGTTGGAGCGAAGATATTATCAATACCAATTTAAATGTTCATGTTGGTAATTCTGGTTCTCCGGTATTTAACACCGAAAATAATGTTGTTGGAATGGTGGTTAAAGGACAGTCAAAACAAAAGGTGAACAAAATTGATAATTGCATAATGCCTAAAGACTGTATTGACTTTGGTTGTTCAGGGGAATATGTATTAAAAATATCAAGTATTCCAACTCTAAAAGAACTTCTCAAAAAAAATGATTTATTGTAATTAGTTTCTTCACTTAAGACTTAAAATAATACTTATTATGTGACCCGACGACAGGAGGGCGGGCAATTTGTGTGGAATGGTATTCAAATACTTAGTTAAATTTGTGTTAGTAACTATTTGTAAAAGAATAGCTTAAGTCTTTACCCATAACGTGATTTCTGACTATTTTTGTAATCTTTATTTTTTGAATAACTACACAACCATTAACCAGTAATATTAAATGAGTTTAGATTTATCAATAATACCGGAAGACCAGTTAAGCGCAGTTCATAACTTAAAGGGTAAAAAATTAAAAACAGGATGGCTAGTAACAGAACGGGTAAAAGCAAAGCCGGGTTCCTCTGGCGGTCATTTTTCAGTTTGTTATTTAGCAGAGAAAGATGGTCAAATTGGATTTTTAAAAGCTATCAATGTCCTAACATTCTTAAATGATGAAGATGTTGATTTGCCCAAAGCTATGGCTACAACTCTCAACACGTTCAACTATGAGAAAGAGATATTAGAAAAATGTGGGCAGAATGGACTAAACAAGATTTCAAGGTTATTGGATTCTGGTTCAGAGAACATGAACGGTTTTCTTATTAAAAATGTTCACTATTTAATATTTGAAAAAGCAGATGATGATGTAAGAAACCATATAAATTTTTCTGATAAAGTTGATTTTGCATGGAAGCTTAGGTCTCTGCATAATATTGCTGTTGGAGTGAAACAGTTACATGGTATAGAAGTATCTCATCAAGATTTAAAGCCTTCTAATGTTTTTGTATTTAATAAAGACATCTCAAAAATTGGAGATTTAGGCCGCTCCCTAAGTGAGACAGTATTCGGTCCTCATTCGAAAAGGAATTTTGCGGGTGACGTAAGATATGCGCCTCCTGAAGTATTTAATATGTATGTTTTACCAAATTGGAAGGATAAAGTTTTCGCGATAGATTGTTATCTTTTAGGTAGTATGGCTGCTTTCTATATAACGGGTCAAAGTATGACGGCCTTATTGTTTAAAAATATTAATCCTAATATAAGTATAATGGGGCTGTCGTTTGAACAGGCCTTACCTTATTGGGTTGTTGCTTTTGATGACGCTCTAATAAGTATGGAAAATGAGTTAGGAGATTTTCAAGATAAAGACCTCCTTGTTTCAGCAATTAGAATGCTATGTTATCCCGACCCAAATGAAAGGGGGCACGTTAAAAATGTTCAAAGTAAAAATAGCTTTAATATGGAACGTTTTGTTGAAATTTTTAATAGAATCGCTAGTAAGGCAGAAATGAAACTAAGAGGAATTTAATGGCAATATTCTTTGAGGAAAGTAATAGACTAGTATTACCAAATTGGCGTAGTTTTTCCAATACTGCCAAAATAGGTGAGCTAAACGGCAGCAAGAAATTGTTGATTGAAAAGTCTTTTAACCCTGACATTTCCGATTTAATAGATGATTGGGCCGATAATCAAACGATTGGTATGGCTGGTGACCTTATGGGTGTCGCTGTGGTGTGTAATAAAGAAGAAGATGAAAATGTGATAGATGCAGCTAAATTTATCAAATCTAAGGCTGATTCTGTTACTCAGGAATTAGTAAGCACAGCTGATTTAATCCTTAATAGGAGTAAAATAATAGAAAAACCAATTTTAGATGCAAATTCAATAGATGCATTTCAAGAAAGGGCTAATTTATATTTTGTCTATCAAAAAATTAGTGAACTTAAATCAAAATTGAAAACTAATCCTAAAAACTCAATTTTATGGACTGAAATTGCTAGGTTTTACTCAATCATCGGTCAAAATAAAAAAGCTGAAAGGGCAATTAAGAACGCTTTACATTTAAGTCCACAGAATAGGTTTGTCTTGAGGTCTATGGCGCGTTTTTTTACCCATGTTGGGGATGTTGGATACGCACATGATATTATTAGAAAATTACCAATTACTAATTCTGACCCATGGGTTATGGCAACTGAGATTAGTTTGGCAATGAAAAGAGGAAGACAGTCCAGGTTCGCAAAAAAAGGGCTTAACATGGTAAGTTCCGATAATTTTCATCCCTTTAATATTGCCGAACTTAATAGCAGTCTAGGTACTTTAGAGTATGAATCTAGTTGGAAAAAAAGTAGAAAGTTATTCGAAAATTCTCTAAAAAAACCTAACGATAATGTTTTAGCACAAGCCGAATGGATGTCACATAAGGAAGGTAAAATTTCAAAAGTTAACCCAGATGACTTTGATGTAGAAAATTCATTTGAGGCCGATGCAAGAAACTCCTCTGAAAATGGTAAATGGCAAGATGCAATAGACTATGCTAAACTTTGGTTTTTAGATATGCCTTTTTCAAGAGGGGCAATTTTATTTGGAAGCCAAATAGCAGCGTATAATATGGATGACCATGATGAAGCCGCTTACTTGTATAAAGCAGGCTTAACATCACATCCTCAGGACCCTCAAATGATAAATAACCTAGTTTATTCATTATGTCTTAGAAATCGAATTGAGGAAGCAGAGCAATTTCTTGAAAAGTACCCAGCATTTGATCAGACGGATGTTAATAATCAAATCTGTATTACTGCTACAAAAGGTATATTAAACTTCCGTAAGGGCTTTTTGGAAAAAGGTAGAGAATTATACTTCCAAGCAATTGAAAAGGCATCATCAATTAAAAATATTGAGTTAACTAATCTAGCTTTTGTAAATTATTTAAGGGAAGAATATCTTTCTGGTAGTACGGTTGAAGCAGAATTAGTCGAGAAACTCAAGGCTGTTGAAAAAACATCGAAAAACTCTACTACCCAAAAAATCATTAGGGAAATTAATGAATTAAAAGCTAAGGTTTAGGTTCCGGCCTAAGAGAATTTTGGCTAAAACAATAGGGGAGAGGAGCGTTAAGAATTTTAGGGGGCTGGTTACAATAATCGTTGACTGCCATATTGGTGGTTTTGTCTTAAAGCAGTCTTAAGCGTTAGAATGGATCCTAAAATTTAGCGACCGACCCGTACATTGTTTCCAAAATTATCTGTAAGCCTTGATTTTTTTGTTACTTTTTTTATCAAGAAAAAAAGTAAAGAAACGCTATTGAATGGAAGAATTTCGCAAGCAGGCAGAAAATACTTTGAAAGCTAAGTTGACGAAAGTAGGACTTGAAATCAGCCCAAAAGAAAATGGTAGGGAAGGAGTCGATTTTATCGTAAAAAGTGAGAACGGAAAGCAATCTGAAATCTTTTTACAAGCAATGGATTTAATTGCGCAACAAAGCTCAAAAGTTCCAAAAGAAAAGTTAGGTGAACCGAATGAAAATCTTTGGGTGGCATTGATAGGCTTTATCCCTGAGAAAGAACCTCTAATATTCTTGATACCTTCGAAAACCCTTGTAAAACCTGATGGATTCGTATTTTTTGAGAATAATGTTGGGCTGCATACATATCTATCGAATTGGGAAATTAAGGTCTTTATAAAAGGTATGGAGCAGTTAGGTGAGTATATCATTTATAATCAAATAGAGAATTTCAAATAACTGATATATCTCTATATTATGTCAAATAGACTTAAAAAAATGGATTTTTAGGGACACGTAGGGGTAGCAAGTGCTTAGAAATTTGCTCATAGAGAAATTTTAAGCTGTTGCGGCAAGCAGACGAGAATTCCCTGAAAAATTTACGGGCAGACAGTTTCTCATAAATCGCATATTTGAAAAGAATCTAAAAGGTTTTGCTTTTTTTGGCGCTGGCCAAGCGGCTGGGAATTGCGTATAAAATAAAATGCCTGAGCATTTTGATTTTATGAAAGCAATAAGCTGTTGGCCGAGCGGCAATTTTACATAACGACTAATTATGAGTACAGACGGAATGTTTCTCGCTGGAGTTTCTACGAAATTGAAATTCTCTAAAAAGTTTTTTCTGTGTAGAAATTTTGAAGCTACGTAAATTAAACAGCTTGATGACCCCGTTGGTAATTCTCATAAAAGCTATAAACGCGAGGGATATTTTACATAATAGAATTATGACTTACAGATAAGATGTTGAACCTGAAATACTTATATATCAATCTGTATCATAATTTATATTATGTCAAATAGAATATTTTAAGCCTTGTAGGAGCATGTGTTTCTCCTATCCCTTCTATTACCATAAAATTGAAATAGTATGCTGCTTTACAGCTCTTTTCACTTTGAAGTTTCCGTATCCTCAATATCCTGAATTATTCCATTGTAACGGATGGTACTGCGTTGTGTACTGTTCAAACTTAGGTTTCCATTCTTACTAGGAAAAACAGCCATATGTACATCGTAGACTTCGGTATTCTGTTCCATACGAAATGTAATACGATACATACTCTTAATTGTATCGTAGGCTATCTCATAATCACTTAAAATGCCATCGAATTTAATATCCGTATTGGCGCCATAGCCGCCAGATACGCGTCTTTCTCCAAAATACGGTAAATATACCGAGATGCTGTCCCCTATAATCCTAACATAACTTGGATTACCCGTAAGGTCTATACGGCCCGAATTACTCCCCGGCTGTAAAAGTCCGGAATTTGCTACACTAGTAAACGCTTGGGTTTGAAGTGGAAATGCGGCCGTTGCGTTGAACTCAAAACGTCCGTTTTCTATATAGGTTTTAAAAGCTGTCAATTCCACCGGGCTTACAGTCGTTTTTTTAGCACTACTACAACTTAGCACTACCAACAAAACCATTAGTAAAATCCCTATTTGTCTCATAATTAGCTCTTTAAAAACAGACCATTTTGATGTTTAATTACGCCTCCATGCACCTTATTTGTCCAGCTCGTCCTCAAATTTAGTCTCGGCCAAAAGTACCTTCTGTAATCGTTTGGAATTTAAATCCCTGTACAGTTCTTTGATCAGGCGTAATTTTTTCTTTTCGGAGATATCCATCGTATCGATCATACGGCGTTTCTCCAAAATTGCATTTCTACGTTTTAGTTGCTCCGCTACGTAATCGGGTTCAAACTTTAGCATTATGGGACCTTCGTCCTCTTCCGTGATAGTACTTTTATTTTTTTTCGTGGAGTTCGAATCCGATGTTTCGGTCTGTGCATATAGCCCATGACCCATCATGCAAGCCGCACATAGGCTTAAAAAGAATAATTTTTTCATGTGTTTTCAATAGTGTCTCTCTCGAAATTAGCATAAAAAAGTCAAAGTCCCTATTTTCGGCTTATCCGTATCTTTTTACCGATAGTTAAGGGCTTTTCATCCCTAACTTAAAATTTGATTCAGCCAATATTCACTCCTACGGGTGTGCTGCCAACATATAGTTACTTATCCCCTTCTCCAACTGTTTAGCGGCCTGTAACTGCGCCGTAATCTCTCCCAATTCCTTGGTAAGACTATCTTTCTTGTGTTCTAACTGATGTAGCAAATCCAGATGGCCGGCCATCAAAGCCTCCATTTTTAATTTTAACTTTTCCCTGGTCTCAAATAGGCCCGATGTTGTGGGTTCACATAAATAGGAAGACATCTTCTCTTTACACTTCACTAATTCACTATAACTACGTTGTATACGAACCAACGATGAATTCACATCTTTTAGCTCGGTCTTTAAGTGTTTTGCATCCATAACCGGCCATATTTTAAATTAAAGCTATTTCTTACACTCTATAAAGTACGAATTTTTTTCACATCTATTTTTATGATAATTATCACATTATCAATCTTTAACTAAAATTTATCATCAGGCACTCAAAATTAACCCCTTGGTAACATTGAAAATATGAGGGGAAATGTCTACCTTAATCCTAAACAAACGGAAGTATGAATATCAATTTTGAATATGACGATGTAAAGGCCAGTAATAGGCTAGAAATTATGGCAGCCTCTAAGCTCGAAAAGCTGCTGGATAAGTTTGATTTTATTGTTCGTGCAGATGTATTCTTTAAAACGGAAAATACTTCTTCCCCGGATACGGGTATGATTTGTAATATTAGGTTAAGTGCGCCCGGCCCAAGACTCTTTGCGGAGGCGAGCCATTCCAGTTTTGAGGCATCTATCGCGGAGTCCGTTAGCGATTTGGAAAGGCAATTAGAGAAGCGTAAGGCGAAGATGAAATCGCGCTAGCTACTTTTTGGGATTATTGTCGATTTCGTCCTCGAATTCGGTTTCTGCAAGGATGGTTTTTTGAATACGTTCCGAGAAAGGGCTACGTCTTAATTCTCGCATTAACCTACGTCGCTTTCGGTCCGAAATATCCAGAGTATCCAAAATTTTCTTTGTCTGTTGCTGGGATGCAATACGTTTTTCCTTTAGGGCGATTCGCTCATCCACAGGTTTTACAAAATCCGGTTCAAACTTGTCCATCAAGGTGCGCTTCTGCACTTTAATAGGTTTGTTCGCTGTTGACTGTGCCGTAGCCATGAAAATACCGCCTACGAACACAACTAGGCTTTTAGCCCAAATGGTCGTTTTTTTCATAATACTTGATAATGTCCTCTCCCTAAATGTAATCTTTTTTTTAAAACACCGACTATATTTGCACTAGTTTCGGTGTTTATATCGGTAATGGAATACCCTTCATCGGACATTTTAAGGCATCAAACCAAATAGTTACCACATGAAAAATATAATTGTTCTCTTTCTCCTATTCACTATACAGCAGCAGGTTTATGGGCAACAGATTACCAATGCCAACATCAGTTTTACATTTGTAGCTAAGGATGTAGATGGCACCATTGACGGTTTCTCTTCTACTTCTACCATTGATTGGAATACGCCGGAAAATTCAGTCATAGAAGGAACCGTACTTTCTGAAACCATAAAAACCGGTAATTTTTTACGCGATTGGTCGCTAAGGGGAAGTAAATATTTTAATGCGGACGAACATCCGAAAATTTCCTTTAAAAGCACTACCGTAAAAAGGGAAAACGATGCGCTTTTGGTCAATGGAAATCTTACGCTTAAAGGAATCACAAAACCTATAACCATTCGTTTTACCAAAAACGGAAAAAAACTGTTAGGCACCACTACCCTATTCTCCTCCGATTTTGACATTACCATTTTAAAGAAAGGAAGAGAGTCTAACAAGGTCCGCGTTCAGTTCAATTTGGAACTGGAATAACAAGCAGAGCCACCCATATAGCTTCATTTTAACATTTTTTAGCTATAATTATTCCATTTTAAAAATGATGTTTAACTTCGCGCATTCAATTATTACTTTATGCTCGTTTGGACTATTTTCATTGCTTGTATAGTGGTTTTCCTAGCCTTAGACCTTGGTGTTTTTCATAAGAACGACCATGTCATCAAATCTAAGGAAGCGGGCATTTGGACCGCCATTTGGGTAAGCGTAGCCCTAGCTTTTAGTGGTGTTATCTATTGGCTGTTCTCCGCTGGATTAACGGAAAATCCTACCGGACTAACGCCTAACGATGCCGTCTTAAAATACATCACCGGTTACCTTATTGAACTGTCTTTAAGTATTGACAATGTCTTTGTCATCGCCGTCATTTTCTCCGCTTTTAAGATACCGCCACTTTACCAGCACCGGGTGTTGTTCTGGGGGATTTTAGGGGCCATTATATTCAGAGCGCTAATGATTCTCTTTGGAGTGGCCTTAATTACCAAATTCGAGTGGATCATCTATGTTTTTGGTGTATTTCTTCTTTACACGGCCTTTAAGATGCTTAAAAGTGACGATACCGATTTTAATCCCAAGGATTCCTTTGTTTTTAAGCAATTGAAAAAAATCTATCCAATTACATCGCAAATTAACGGTCATGATTTCTTTGTGAAAAAGATGGGCGTGCGTGCCGCCACTCCCCTATTTGTAGCGCTTATCATTATTGAGCTTACCGATATTCTCTTTGCACTGGATAGTATTCCGGCCATTCTTGCCATTACGGCCGACCCTTTCATTGTATTCAGTTCCAATATTTTGGCCATCCTAGGCCTACGGTCCATGTATTTCCTTATCTCGCGCATGCTGGCAAAGTTTCGATTTATCAACTATAGCTTAGTGGTCATCTTGGCTTTTGTGGGACTGAAGATGTTATTCTCCCACTTTATTCATCTACCGGAATGGGTTTCGCTTACCGTTATTTCCGTGTCCTTGGTTTCGGGCGTATTGGCCTCCTTATTGATTCCTGAGAAAGAAAAGGAAGTTTAGCTTTTGATGGTCGATGGTTGGAAATTATTAGAATTTTCTTTTAGGCACTAAATTAAGATAAGACGTATGATGTTTGTCGGTAGTGCATTTTAATTTGAGTACTTCTTCTGTTTCGTAGTTGGAGTGTGTTTTTCACCTTTTTTGAGGTAATACCTAGCTTTCGTAAGTATATAGATGTCCTATTAACTTATTAAGAGGTCTCGATACATTTGATTTAATAATGAAAAGGTTGAAAAATCAAACACTAGAACTGAGACTATTTCAAGTAATGTACTAAATGTGTATCAAACTAACCGTCTCTGAATATAGCCCTGTAAATTTTAGCAACTGCCCAATTCCCAGCAGGAAAATATAGCCCAAAAAATAGTGCCATGCCCAATGCAAAGGTGCGTTCCCCAAAAAGTTGGTCCAACAAATTATTCGGATAGGCATACGAGGTTTCTAGCGCGTAACCGCCAAATTCCAAGAAACACATCGCGATAAGGCCATAGGCATATTGCACATGAAAAGGCTGTTTTCGCAATAAGAGCGAAATGGGTACCATATAAAGAATATAACAGGTAATGACCTGCCACCAATGGGTGAAGCGGGCAATCTCAACTTGTGTTCCGAACCAGTTCATACCCAGACCCCACAGAAAATATACCGTACAGTATACTAATATTAGTTTAGGGTTAACCTTTAGTTGCGCTTTGGCCCAATTAAGAAAATCGTTCATTACAATTATTTGTCAGCCAACTTTTTATCGATGATGGCCATAGCATCCTGTACGGTTTGCATTTGGTCCATATCCTCGTTCTCCAAACGAATATCAAAGGCGTCCTCCACATCGAGCACGATGTCCACCAAATTGGCCGAATTTATGTTCAACTCGGATATAAAATTGCTCTCGGGTTTAATATCATCAACGCTTACATCTTCCGGAAGGTAAGTTTTAACAATATTCTTTAATGAAGTATACTTGTCTTCGTTTTGCATGGGTCAGTTCTAAAAAGGTAATTCTCTTATGGTTCGTCGTTAAAAGCCTTAAAAATAACACAAGCATTTACATCTCCAAAACCGAAACTGGCCTTGGCAATCATTTTTGGTCGGTAAGGGATGGTCTTCCTGGGAATTTTATTTGCTGAAATAACGGAAGTGATATGTGGATTTAAGTCTTCGCAATTGATATTCCCGAACACACAGGCTTCTTCAAACTGTAATATAGCTCCAACACACTCTATACTTCCTGCAGCGGCCAAACAGTGCCCGATCATTCCTTTAAAAGAATTGATATATGGAAAATCAGTATCCTCACGTTCCAAGGCGGCACTCCAATTGGCTATTTCCAGCGCGTCCTTGGTCGTTGCGGTCAGGTGTCCGTTAATGACATCAATGGCCTCCGCCGAAATTCCGGCATTGGTTACCGCATTGCGAATACAGCGCTGAACGGCCGTACTGTTGGGTGCGGTCATGGAACCTTCTCCCCGCTGTCCGCCGCTATTTATTTCCCCGCCCAGAACTTCAGCATAAATTTTGGCTCCTCGCTTTTTGGCACTCTCAAGGGATTCAAGTACCAATGCCCCTGCTCCACTCCCGGGCACAAAACCTTTAGCCGAGGCACTCATTGGTCTACTAGCCTGTGCCGGGTTGTCGTTATAATTTCTAGGAAGTATGCGCATAGCGTCAAATCCGCCCCAAACATAGGGTCCACTATCACTACAGCTACCGGTGAGGATTACTTCTGCCTTCCCTTGGGAAATACGCTCATAGGCCATTAAAATACCTTCTGTTCCTGTAGTACAGGCAGAGGAATTCGTAGTTACCTGATTACCGCAGCCTAACATGCCACCAAGATATGCGCTAATACCACTTGCCATGGTCTGCACTACGGTAGTACTCCCTACGCGCCTTACATTCTTTTCGTCTACCCTATAAATGGATTCCCGCAATTTATCTACTCCGAGAATGCCGGTTCCAAAAAGCACGCCATAATCCCAGTACGGTTCGTTGGCCGTGTTCACTTTTAAACCCGCGTCTTTCCACGCATCCATACCGGCAATAACACCAAATACCAAACCCGATGCGTTCAATCCCCTAAGTTGCAGAGGATTAAAGTATTGATTTAAAAGATTGTCCTTAACCAATGGTTCTCCAGCTATTTGACAACTAAAATTTAGTTCTTGAAGTTTGGACTGATGGCGAATTCCACTTTTACCGACATGCAAGGCCTCCTTAAAGTCTTTTAGCCCTACACCGTTCGGTGCGCATACGCCTAAACCTGTAATAACGACCCGTTTACTCATCCTTATTATTTGTTAGCATACCCGCTAAAATTCCCTTGCAGACCAAATCACCATTCGCATCGTACATCTTTACTTCGCATTTTAGTTTTTGAAAACGAAAATATTTTTTTTTGGAGGTCACCCTTACTTTTTCTCCCGGGAACACGGGTTTTAAAAACTCCATTTCTGAACTGCTAAAACCTATCCCTACCTTATCTAGCGCCACGTTCTCTTTACCTAACAAATGTAACCCTAAACAGACCAGACCTATTTGTGCACAGCATTCCGTTAACAATACGCCAGGAGTTACCGGATTATTTTTAAAATGTCCCTTATAGAAATCCATTTTCGGCTGAAAGGTGAAATAGCCCTCTGCCCCATCATCATCCAAACGGGACAGTCCGTCCACAAATAGAAAGGGAGGCTCATAAGGTAAACTGGCTAGTATATGCTGAAAACTCATCGTTATTGAACTACATTATCGTAAACTTTCTCCGCCATCTACTTTAATTACGGTGCCGGTGATCCATTTGGCCTCATCTTTGGTCAACAAATATGCTGCATTAGCCACATCTTCAGGAGTAGTGAGTCGGCCGTTGGGATTACGTTTTAAGGCATGCTCCTTAATTTGTTCCTGACCGGGTATCATCTGAAAAGACTTGGTAAGGGTAACACCGGCCTGTATGCAATTGGCCTTAATTCCCAAGGGGGCGAATTCCAATGCCATATTACGTGTAAGTGCCTCTAAGGCCACCTTGGCCACGGAAACCGCTCCGTAATTAGGCAGCGCCCTTGTATTCCCTTCACTCGTGAAGGAAATAATCCGAGTATCATCGCCAAAAAGCCCTTGGTCCACTAAAAGTCGGGTCCATTCATAGAGACTTAGCGCCATGGCTTCAAAAGTGATTTTTATATCTTGATTGGACAATGGCATTCCTTCGCTGGCGTGCATGGGTTTTAAGCTGCCTTTGGCAATACTGTGCACTAAAACCTTGATGCGATGGCCTTCAGGAAGAAAGGCTTTCATTTCTTCTATCAATTCCATACGCTTATCCGCACTCAAGGCATCTGCATTAAAGGTTTTTACTTGAACTCCCATAGCGCTCATAGCTTCAAAATTAGCTTCGATAGTATCCATCTCGGAACGTCTATCTCTATGAACAATGCATATATGAAATCCATGCCTTGCCAATTTGGTCGCCGTTGCAAGACCCAAGCCGTTACTTCCCCCTAATATCAAAGCCCAATCTTTTCCCATCTTTTTTATATGATTACCATTCCAATAATACCCGTTGCGCCGAAAATCCTGGGCCAAAACTTAGGATTAACCCCTGTTCTCCTTCCTTTATATCTTTAGCCAGAAATCGCTCTAAAACATATAAAACGGTAGCACTACTCATATTTCCGTACAGTTGTAATACTGCACGTGTATCATCTATATTCTTGCCCAAGCTTCCAAAAAGTGCTTCAACAGTCTGTACTATCTTTTTTCCCCCGGGGTGAAAAATTAAATGATTCACGTTTTCGATGGCACTCCCATATTTTTTTAAGAACGGATGCACGATATCAGGAAAATGGTCTGCAATCGTTTCGGGTACTTTGGGGTCTAAAATCATTTTTAGTCCATGGTTGGTCAAATCAAAACCCATAAGGTGTGTTGCCTCCTTAAAATGGTACATATCTTCTCCGATAATCTTAGGGCCTTCTGCCTCCGCTTCTGAAGATAACAGAACACATGCCGCACCATCACCGAAGATGGCGGCACTCACCATATTGGCCATAGAATAATCGTTGAGCTGAAAGGTTGCTGTTGGACTTTCAACGGAGACCACAGCGATCCGCTTATCCGGATTCGCCTTAAGAAAATTGTTAGCATAGATAATTCCAGAAACTCCTGCCGCACAGCCCATTTCTGTGACGGGCAAACGCACAATGTCCTGTCTTAAATCCAATTCATTTATAAGATAGGCATCCAAGGAAGGTATCATAATTCCCGTGCAACTGACGGTGATGATATAATCCAAAGAATCTGGCGTCCAATGCGCCTCCTTCAAGGCTTTTTCTAAAACCTTACTCCCTAACTTCTTGGATTCCCGAGCATAAATTGCATTTTTCTCCTCAAAAGAAGAGGCCAAGAACACCTCTTCAATAGGCATGATTCCGTACCGCTTATCAACGGCTGCACCCTCGAAAATCTTAACGACCTTACGTCTAAAACGCTCCTCTTGGCCCTGCAGCCAAAAGTCTACGTAGGGAATAATGTCTTTGGTCTCTCGGCAATGTTCTGGTAGTTCTTTAGCTACCGCAACTATTTTTGTAGTATTCATATGCATTTATAGTCGCATTTTACGCATGACCCATACATATCTAAAGGCCCATTTCCATTCTATGATATGGGACACTCCTTTCAAGGCACTTGCGAATGTTTCTAGCTCCTTCTTTCTAAATCCTTTACTAATAGAAATAAGGCCGTCTATCTTAGCAACTTTTGTTTTAATAAAAATAAGGCTAAAAATCTGGAACAAATAATACGCTAGTCTACTTCGTTGTAAGTCATTGACCACTATACCGATAGCGGATAGTTTTATAAATTGACGAATAAACTTAAGTATATCCACATCTTTAAAATGATGCATGGTCAGCGTAGTAATGACAATGTCTACCCTGAAATCAGAAAAATCATCGCTTAAAATGTTCTTTTTAGAATAACTGATCTCGGGATATGTCTCGGAGGCCTTCCGCGCAATTTCCAAAGCATCTTCACTTAGGTCTACCCCTATCAATTTAACGACTACCTGTTCCTTTCTGGCCTTATCCGCTAGTAAACGAAGCATATTACCGTCCGCACAACCCATGTCTAAAATCGTATACGATTCTCTCCTATTCTCTCTAATCAGCCTAAACACAGCGTCTACCGTAATTGAATTTCCTCCGAGGATTCTATTTACCCTCGTAATATCCTTCAACACGGCCTTTAAGGTTTCTTTGCTCCCATCATAGTTGTCCATGATTTCTTCTCGCTCACTTCGCTGCTTAAAATTCATCCTCATATAATTGGTTTGCCATGTGTTTTGCTGATTATATAGCGTAGTACTTTTCCGGAGACGCTCGCTAGCACTACGCCACTATTAACCCATTTTTTATGCAACAACACCTGCTGTAATTTGCGCCCGTACCAGAGTCTTTTCTTAAAAGTGGCGTTCCAACGTCTGCTGTATTCCTGCTCTAAAACGGTGCGATCTCTACTGGCACTTTCAAAGAAGGTACTGATGCAGTCCGAAGCCAATTTTGCGCTATGGATGGCCATTGCCATTCCGTTTCCGCATAAGGGATGAATAAGACCCGCCGTATCCCCGCACATTAAGATATGGTTCACTATTGGCTTCTTCTCTTCAAAGGCGATCTGCGCAATGGTCAAGGGTTTTTCGAACAAGGCTTCCGATTCATGAAAAAAATGTCTCAAGTTCTTGTTCTGGGCGACAATCTTTTGGTTGAACTCTTCTATGTTCGGATATTTCTTAAAGGAATCGTAATGCGCTAAATAGCAGAAATTCACAGCACCACTCTCGGTTTTGGAAAGTCCGCCATAGCCCCCTGGAAAATTATGTAATGCGACCAAGTTGTCCGGAAAATCCGGAGTGCGATAATGTCCCTTTACCGCTAACCAAGAATGTTTTTGAAAGCTGAAGTCCCGCTTTAGGGATTTATCCAATGCATCCCGTTTGCCATAAGCGCCGATTACGATAGGCGAATTATAAACATCGGATTGGGTACGTACTTGAAATATATCGTTTTTAAAATTGATGCTGGACACCTTGGTAAAAATGAACGCTACCCCTACTTCCAGCGCTCTTTTATAGAGGGTATGGTCTAGCTTGTACCTACTGATACCAATACCTCCCAGAGGGAGTTTGGTCTGCGCCATACGACCGCTTGTAGCGCTGATTTGAAAATCGGTAATGGGTACGGCCCCGACCTTATCCAATGCTACTCCGAGTGACTCTAGATAAGGTACCACTTCGTTGGAAACATATTCCCCGCATACTTTGTGGTGCGGATATTGGTTGGGTTCAAAGACCAATACCATATATCCTTTGCGAGATAGGGCTATAGCGGCGGTAAGCCCGGCTAGTCCACCACCAACAATAACAACATCATATTCCTTCACCCTGTGAAAGTAACAACTTTCCAAAAAAAATCCCCGCTAGTGCGAGGATTTAATTTACCGTATTTGAAAATATTATTGCTTTGTTTGCTCTATGGCCTCTTCTTTAAGCTCTTCGCTAGCAACGATTGCCAACTCCACTCTCCTATTCTTTGCCTTACCATCGCTGGTGGCATTATCACCTACAGGCTGTAATTCTCCGTACCATTTGGTGGAAAACCTGCTAGCAGAAATACCTTTAGCTACTAAATAATTGGTAACGGATTCCGCACGTTGCTTGGAAAGGTTCATGTTATAATCTTCCGCACCTGCACTATCCGTGTGCCCTTCTACCAAAATATTGGAATTTGGATATTCGTTGAATATTCCTGCCAGTTTATCCAAGGTAGTTGCGGAAGTTCCCTTCACACTAGATTTATTGGTGTCAAAATAAACACCCGCATCTTCATTAAAGGTAACATTGATACCTTCTCCTACCCTTTTTACTTCTGCACCAGGTATTTCCTCTTCTATACGTTCTGCCTGCCTATCCATACGGTTACCAATATAACCACCGGCAGCACCACCTATAGCAGCTCCCAAAATAGCGCCTAGGGCCGTATTATTTCCGTTACCGATATTATTTCCGAGGACGCCACCAATAACAGCGCCTCCTGCGGCTCCTATTACAGCTCCTTTTTGTGTTTTATTTGCGTTCTTAACTGTACTACAGCTTAGCACTAAAGCTAAGGTTACCATAATACTTGCGCTTCTTTTAAAAATACTTTTTATCATTATATCTAGTTTAAAGTAGGTTTCTATTATTTTTTTGTGAAGTCATATACGACGGTAACCGTTTCACCATCGACCATGACGTTCGATTTTAATTGCATGGACTGCTCGGTCAAGCTTTCAATGTTCAAACGGTATCCAAGACCACCGGAAATATCCTTGCGTTTTTCATCGATAAATTTAAACTGTAATTGACTGGAATAATTTTCATCACGCTCTACTACGGACCATCTGATAAAACGGTCTCCTCCGTTACATAAGGTAGAAGGTGCTATCGTGTAGCGACCTGTACTATTATTGTCGCGAAAGAACCAATCGCTTCCTTCTAAGCATATATCTTCCACATCATTGAACAGAGTTGCTTTGAAGCTCCCAGTATTGTTTGCAAAAGAAACATTATCCAATGTCCAAGAACCACTTAAAAGATTTCTTTTTTCTCTTGCGTCCTTGGATACGGAGCAAGAAGCCAACATGAATACACTTACTCCTAAAAGCAATAGTATTTTTCTCATAACTTATTTAGATTTAAGGTTAATCCTATATACGTTTCTATTTAAAGATTGGACGTATTGATAGATTAAACTATTATTAATGTGGTGCAAAGATGATACATATTAAGGATGTCTATTGACCTTAATCGTACGGATGTTAACGGATTCACTAGTAGGCCAACAAGGCCAACAAGGCTGCTTCAAATTTTGATTTGGCCAGATAATTACGCTCCAGTTCCGCATTAAAGGGTATGGGCGTTTCCATACTGGCGACTCTTTTAATGGGTCCGTCCAGGTACTCAAAACAGTTCTCCATCACCAAACTGGAAATATCACTGGCAATACCGCCGAAGAGACTATCTTCCTGCAGGATAATCAATTTCCCCGTCTTTTTTACGGAACTGCAGATACGCTCCATATCCAGTGGCACTAGCGTCCTTAAATCAAGAAGGTCGGCCTTAATATCCTTGTTCTTATCCAAAGTTTCCAGGGCCCAATGAACACCCGCACCATAACTTACTATGGTAATGGCATCACCCTCACGGAGTAAAGAAGCCTCTCCAAAAGGAATCGTAAAATGATTGGTCGGCACCTCTTGGTATACGCTTCTGTACAATCCTTTGTGCTCAAAGAACAGCACTGGATTGGGGTCTTCAATCGCCGTGGCCAATAAACCCTTGGCATCCACAGGAAATGCAGGATAGACTACCTTTAATCCTGGAGTTTTGGTAAACCATGCCTCATTGGTCTGTGAATGAAAAGGACCGGCGGCCACACCGCCTCCACAGGGCATTCGGATAACAACATCGGCCTTTTCACCCCATCTATAATGGGTTTTTGCTAAATAATTTACGATGGGATTAAAACCGCTGCTCGCAAAATCGGCAAACTGCATTTCCATTACCGCCTTCATTCCGTTAATGGAAAGTCCCATGGCGGCTGCGACTATGGCCGATTCACATATGGGCGTATTCCGAACACGTTCTTTACCAAAAGCAGCTACAAAACCATCCGTTATTTTAAAAACGCCACCGTATTCCGCCACATCTTGCCCCATAATAACCAGATTATCATGCTTTTCCATTGCGCCCCGAAGTCCATCGGAGATGGCATCTACCAGTCGGATATTTTTGGTATGTATATCAGGAGTAACATCTTCTAAATCAATATTAAAATAGACATCACTTAATTCTTTACTTTCATTAAATATAATAGCCTCTTCTTCATAGGCTTGCTGCAAATGCGCATCAATTTCATCACTAATAGTTGCCCTAATCTCTTTTTCCGAGGCATCGTTTAAGAGTTTGTGCTCTTTTAAATAATCCGCAAAATTATCCAAGGGGTCCTTTTGTGCCCATTCCTCCATGAGTTCCTTTGGTACGTATTTGGTGCCGCTCGCCTCTTCATGACCTCGCATCCTAAAGGTCTTAAACTCTAAAAGTACGGGCCTTGGATTGGCGCGTATGTCGGTGCAAAGTGCATTTACTTTGGTATACACCTCTAAGATGTTATTTCCGTCAATGATATGTGATTCCATACCATAACCCGCACCTTTGTCGGCCAAATGTTCGCATCTATACTGCTCCTCTGTCGGTGTAGAAAGTCCGTAGCCATTGTTTTCGATACAGAACAGTACCGGTAAATCCCATACCGCCGCAACATTAAGCGCCTCATGAAAATCTCCTTCGCTGGTGGCCCCTTCACCGGTAAAGACCGCCGTGACTTTATTTTCTCCACGTAGTTTATGCGCCAAGGCAATACCGTCTGCCACTCCTAATTGTGGGCCTAAATGGGATATCATACCTACAATCTTATATTCTTGGGTACCAAAATGAAAACTTCTATCCCTACCATTGGTAAAGCCGCTAGCTTTGCCCTGCCATTGCGAAAAAAGTCGGTACAGCGGAATCTCTCGAGTGGTAAATACGCCCAAATTACGATGCATTGGCAATATATATTCTGAAGCATGTAAGGCACTGGTGACTCCGACGGAGATGGCTTCTTGACCAATACCGCTGAACCATTTAGAGATTTTACCCTGCCGAAGTAGAATCAACATCTTCTCCTCTACCATCCTAGGTTTAAGCATGGCCTTGTGCAGCTTCAGCTTCACGTCATCCGTTACCTTAAATTTTTCGTAATCCATCGAATTAAAAAGCGTTTAAATCCATATAAATATAACAAAGAAGCAAGTTAGTAATAGTATTATAACAATGTGTGAACTAAGCAATAATTTGTAATTTTACCAAAACAAGCAAAGAAAAAAGCATGAGTTTAGTGCCAAGCGTGGATTTATCGGATTTTATTTCCGGTGATGATGCAAGAAAGAAAAAGTTTATTCAGGAAATTGGAAAGGCTTTTGAAGAAATTGGATTTGTAGCCTTAAGTGGCCATTTCTTATCGGAAGAACTGGTGGAAAACCTATATGACGAAATAAAAAAGTTCTTCGCGCTTCCGCAAGATATCAAGGATAGCTACGAAATTCCTGGAATTGGCGGTCAGCGTGGCTATACTTCCTTTGGAAAAGAACATGCAAAGGGTAGAAAGGAAGGTGATCTAAAGGAATTTTGGCATTTTGGACAGTATGTTACCGATAACCCTAAATTAAACGAGGAATATCCTGACAATGTAATTGTTAAGGAGCTTCCTGACTTTAATCAGGTGGGTGAGGAAACGTACAAGATGCTGGAGAAAACAGCGCGTTATGTGTTGCGAGCCCTAGCCCTTCACCTTCATCTTGAAGAAACCTATTTTGATGAATTCATCACCAATGGTAATTCAATTTTAAGGCCTATACACTATCCGCCCATTACATCGGAACCTAAAAATGCCGTCAGAGCAGCTGCACATGGCGACATCAATTTAATTACCCTATTAATGGGAGCTCACGGAAAAGGTTTGCAAGTGAAAAATCATAAAGGGGAATGGATCGACGCTATTGCCAGACCGGACCAGCTGATGATCAACGTAGGCGATATGTTATCGCGACTGTCCAATAACAAGCTTAAATCCACCATACACCAAGTAGTGAATCCTCCCAAAGAACTTTGGGGCACTTCAAGGTATTCCGTACCGTTCTTTATGCATCCCATAAGCGAAATGCCCCTGAATTGTTTGGAGAATTGTATAGACGAAGTACATCCAAAACAGTTTGAGGGCATTACCGCCGGAGAATTCCTGCACGAACGTTTGATAGAGCTTGGACTTATAAAAGAATAAGAATGGACCTGAAAGATCAACTAAAAAATTTATTTCCGGACCATACACCAGAGGAAACACCTCAAGAAGCACCCAAGGATAATATTTGGATGCAGAAAGACCCTATTATCTGTAAGTATGAAAAACGCAAGGGTAAACCCATTACCATTTTAGAAGGATATACTGGTGCGGATGAGGATTTCAAGAAATTAGCCAAAGAACTGAAGACCAAATTAAGTGTGGGCGGAAGTTTCAAGGACGACAAAATTATTATTCAAGGAGATTATAGGGATAAAATTATGGCCATGCTTGTGGAAAAAGGATTTAAGGTAAAGCGTGTAGGGGGCTGATAGAATTGGTCTTTACGTTTTAACCCAGGGGGTTGCGTCTTTTTATGTTAAATTCTTTTGTTTTTTTACTTTAAACCTTACATTTAACTATTAGAACCTAAACCAAACTGGAAATGAGTCCCCTACTGCATATAACTAACGGAGACAGCTTCACAGAGCGTCTAAAATCATTAGATCTTAAAGGAGATATCATCACTTGGCGAGAAATGCTGTGCGAAGGTAAAACCTTAACTACAGTGGGGAGTGAATCTTTTTGGAAAACCCGATATGAATTTCTTCATAAGAACTACAAGGTCTCCAAATCTTGGTTTATTGAAAAAACCCTAAAGGAATATCGGTCTTTGTGCAATCATAAGCAACAGGACCACATTGTACTTTGGTTCGAATACGATTTATTCTGTCAAATAAACATGCTCGCGGTAATTAGCTGGCTTCTGGCCAATAGAAAATACGCGCAGATTTCCTTGGTTTGCAGTGGTAAAGAGGATGAGACGGATAAGTTGTACAGCCTAAACGAACTTTCCGATGAGCAAGTTAGACGTTTGTATGAAAAGCGAACAGTATTATCTCAGGACGATATAGAATATGCAGATTATGTATGGCAATTGTACTGCAGCAACAACCCTATTCGTCTGGAAAACTTGACGGATTTCGAAAACTATAATTTTAATTATCTCGGAGACGCTATCAAATCTCACCTCAAAAGATTTCCAAGTATCGGGAATGGCTTAAACCATATGGAAAACAATATTTTGGAGCTTGCCGTACATGAGCGACCAAAAAATAAGGCTGGTTTACTGAAGACCGTGTTGGAAAATCAGGGTAACCTTGGTTTTGGAGATTCGCAATACGAAAGAGCCATCAGCAGGTTAAGACCCCTATTCAACACATTTAATCCGGTAAGATTATCCAAGAAAGGAAAGGAAATTCTAGAAGGAAAGACCAACTATTATTCTGTTATCCAAGATAATGACGTGTATTTGGGTGGGGCCTTAAAGTATAATTTTCTCTATAACACCACTTCGGACCGCATATTAAAGCTATAATATGCCACTAAGCCCCGCTGAGCTTATCCTGAATAACGACGGTAGCATTTACCACCTCAATTTACGACCAGAAGACATTGCCACGCATATTATAACGGTCGGCGACCCTGACCGCGTTGCTGAAGTATCCAAACATTTTGACCTTATCGAATTGAAAAAGGGAAAAAGGGAGTTTCTCACCCATACCGGGACTTTCAACGGAAAACGCATCAGTGTAATATCTACAGGTATAGGGACCGATAATATTGATATCGTTTTAAACGAGTTGGATGCCTTGGTGAATATCGATTTCGAGACAAGAACTGTCCGTTCAAATCGTATACGATTAAAAATAGTACGCGTGGGTACTTCTGGGGCCGTACAACCTGATATTCCTATAGATTCTTTTTTAATGAGTCGGTTTGCCATCGGTTTTGATGGACTATTACACTTCTATAAGAATGACTTTACAGCGCATCAAGGATTTGAAGACGCCTTTATGGCACAGACCAATTGGTCCGGTTCAAAAGCTAGGCCCTATGTGGTCGAATTTGATAGTGATTTAGGTGCCCATTTTGTTGAAAATCATATACGATTAGGCATAACCGCAACCAATACAGGGTTTTACGGACCACAAGGCAGGTCCCTTAGACTTGCTACAAGTGATGAAGACTTTATAAAAAACCTGGCTGACTTTCACTATGAAAATAAGCGCATCACCAACTTGGAGATGGAGACCTCGGGCATTTATGCCCTATCTAAATTGTTGGGGCACCAAGCAGTTTCATTAAATTGTATTTTGGCCAATAGGGCCACCGGTGAATTTTCAGAGAATCCGGCTAAATCCGTGGAAGAACTCATTAAATTCGTATTACACAAATTGACTAACACGTGAAAACGGTAAAAATTATAGGAGTACCCGAGCATTTTAATCTTCCTTGGCATTTGGCGATTGAAGAAGGTGCTTTTGAGCAACGCGGAATCGACTTGCAATGGACGGATGTACCCGAAGGAACCGGAAAGATGTGTCAGCTGCTAGCAAATGAACAAACGGACTTGGCAATAATCCTTACTGAGGGCATCGTGAAGAGTATTACCGAAGGGAATCGTTCAAAAATTGTACAGGAATACATAGCTACACCGTTACTGTGGGGAATACATGTTGGAGCGCAAAGTGCCCACCAAACTATTGCTGACCTTAAGAACACCAAAGCCGCTATCAGCAGATACGGTAGCGGAAGCCATCTCATGGCCTATGTTCACGCTCAAAACAATCTGTGGGACCTGGACGCCCTTCAGTTCGAGGTTATCAATAACCTTGATGGTGCTGTTGATGGATTAACCCATGGCAAGGCCGATTATTTTATGTGGGAACATTTTACGACCAAACCCCTGGTAGATGACGGTACCTTTAGACGTTTGGGAGATTGCCCTACCCCATGGCCCTGTTTTATGATCGTAGGTACGGAGAAGTTTTTGAGTGGTAATCCTAGAGTCTTAGACCACATATTAGAAATCATCAATATGTACACTAGGGATTTCAAGCATATACCCAGCATAGACCGCACATTGGCAAATCGCTACCAACAAAGACTAGAAGATATACAAGAGTGGATGACGTTAACGCAATGGAGCCAGGAGCAACTGACAGTAACCGCTTTGACAAAAGTCCAAGATACGCTTATGCGCTTAGCTTTGATTGATGATAAAAAACCTTCAGATAATTTTCTACTCTAATCACCGGTTTATGCTGGCGTTAAAGAAAAGTATTTGTTGATTAATTTCTTGAAAGTAGCATCCGATAATGGTTTTTGAGAGAAATCCGCAATGTAAGGATTAGCGGTTGCCTTGGCTTTGTCTTCAGCGTTATCACTAATTGTAACTAAAACAATCACAATTTGTTCTTTCAACTCCTGAGGTACTTGTTCCTCGTACATTTCCATGAATTTCCAACCGTCTACAACCGGCATTCTTAAATCTAACATTACCATACAGGGCATAGCTAGGTGGTCTACACCTTTATCTAGGATGAAATCTAAGGCCTCTTGACCGTTTAGAGCGGCATTAACCTCCACTTCCAGCCCTAATTTATTAATGAATATGGAATGAAGAAAGTTACTGGCTTCGTCATCGTCTACCAATAAAATTGATTTTAAATTGTCGAATTTTCTCATAGTTAATTTGGTCTAAATTTTAAACGTCAGAAATTACGTTAACAAAAATACTAAAAAGTCTTATGTAGAGAACTTACCAGTCTATGATTTTATTGCCTAAACTTGATAAAATTGCATTCGTTCTTGAAAAATGTTGGTTACCGAACCAATATCCACGATTTGCACTTAGTGGGGAAGGATGTCCAGAAGTAAGGATACGATGTTTATCGCCATTGATGAATTTAACTTTCTTTTTGGCAAATCCGCCCCACAGCAAAAATACCAATTGTTCTTTTTCTTCGGACAAGGTCTTGATAACTGAATCGGTAAACCTTTCCCAGCCTTGGCCCTGATGACTGCCTGCCTCGTGTGCCCTTACTGTCAGCGTAGCATTAAGTAGTAATACGCCCTGATTGGCCCATCGCTCTAAATTACCACTCTGAGGGTACGGCACACCTAAGTCGGTCGTAATCTCCTTGAAAATATTGATAAGTGAAGGCGGATGCGAAATGCCATCCTTCACTGAAAAACATAGACCATTCGCCTGACCAGGTCCGTGATACGGGTCCTGCCCTATAATCACAACTTTTGTTTGGTCGAACGGACAATGGTCAAAAGCCGCAAAAATATCGGCACCCTTGGGATAGCAGGTATGCGTTGCGTATTCTTCCTTTATAAAGCTTGTTAAACTCTTAAAATAGTCCTGCTCAAACTCATTTTGCAGTTTTTCTTTCCAACTGGGATGTATTTGTATGGACATGATGTAATTTATGGTGCTAAGCTTCTAGCCTTCTGATAAGTGGTAAAATTAGTCAAAATTCAGGCGATTATGCCATACATGTCCCGTTTGAAATGAATGAACTAAAAGTTTAACTTCGTAATCGTCCAAGAAACGAAGCCCTTGGCCCGTTAGTACCTTGTTTGGATAAACAAACCCTTTTTAAAAAACAGATGACTCACGTTTTAATAGCACAAATGAAGCAATTCACTGAACTATCTTCAGAGGAAGTTTTGGCCATTGAACAGAGTTTTCCCATACGTACGTTTGCTAAGGGCGTCTTTTTATTAGAACAGGGTCAAGTGGCCAAAGACGCTTATTTTGTCGTTGCGGGGTGTGTCCGGAAATATTATCGAAGCGATGGCGATGAGCTTACGGTAGATTTCTATACGGAAGAGCAATCCTTCGCAGATTTTGAGAGTCTGTCCCATCAAACACCCTCAAATTACTGCTACGTTTGCACAGAAGAGACCACATTAGCCGTCTTAAACGCCGATCAGGAAGCGGCTTTATACCAAAAATTCCCTCGGTTTGAGACTATCTGCCGGGTAGAATTTGAAAAGATGATGGGCGCAAAAGTAGCGGATTCAAAGCGTTTCGGCCATTTAAAACCTGAAGAACGCTATGTACAACTACGGAAAGAGCGACCAAATCTCATCCAAAGGGTCCCACAGTATCAAATCGCAAGCTACCTTGGCCTTACTCCACAATCGCTAAGTAGAATACGAAAAAGGCTAGTCCGCTAAAACAAAATTTCTACTCGATAATTGAGCGTAAAAATGCCCCAATCTAATTTACTGCGTAAAGGTCATTTATTAACTTAAGTGAACGATTCTTTATAGGCATCTCGCTTTACTTTGTACTAACCAACCAGGACGCAAATCATATTTTTATTGTGCGTTTTACTTGGTCATTATTAATAAAACAATACGTTGTGCATATAAAAACGAAACTATCCACGCTATGGGTAGTAGTAATGCTGAATCTTATTTTTGCGGATATCCTTTCTATCATTGTTCAATTGATAGACCAAAGCGCTCTAGAAATAATGGGTGATGATGTGCGATTAACTATGGCAATTGCCGCGGTAATTACCAACATTCCCATACTCATGATTTATTTTTCGCGTGTATTACCGTACAGAATCAACCGTTTGCTGAACATCATAGCGGCCATTTTGACGCTAATATTCGTAATTGGAGGTGGTAGTACCCTACCGCACTATCTTATCTGCGCTGGTATTGAGGTAATGCTGTTATTGTTCATTATCTATAGTGCCCTTCAATGGTCATCCACTCCATAAATTGTAAGTCACATAATCCATATTAAAACGATAGGGTCAGCGGATTTCAATTTTAAGTTATCTTTGATTATCAAGTGATCACATTCCACTTTGAAAAATCTAGTATGAGAAATGCAATAATATTCCTGCTCTTCCTATTTGTAACATCAGTCTTTTCACAAGATACTGGCTATAATGTTTCTTCTTACCTGACAGCGGGTACCAAGGCACCCAACACACATTATATTGGAGAAGCCTGGTTGAACGCCATTATTCACGATGATGCCGAATTGGGCTACAATATCACCAAAGCTACCTTTAAAGCAAATTCTACCTTAGATTGGCATAAGCATAGTTCTGCGCAAGTTTTAATTATTGTAGAAGGAGAGGCCTATTATCAGGAGAAAGGAAATGCACCTATAATTTTGAAAGAGGGTGACGTTATTAAGTGCGATAAAGACATAGAACATTGGCATTCTTCCACCAAAACAAGTGACGTAACCTATTTGGCCTTGTATGGAGGCGACCAACCAACAACTTGGACCGAGGTGGTGACGCAAGAATATTACGACGAGGTGGCCCTAACACTGAAAAAATAATGACTTTTGCCACTATTTTTAAGATTTAGCCATCTAAACTAATTTGGTAAAGATTTTCAAAAACTCTTTAGACTTATGCTTTTCTCATTCTTGGGAGGCCAAATAAATTACAGTATCTTTCTACAATATTTTATTTCATTAAAAGACCGACTCAATTTCAATTTTATAATAAATCGTTTTTATGCGTACTACTAAATCCAAATTTCTAACTAGTTTACTACTTTATACGGCCCTTGGCTTCGTGATTAGCTGCACGGAGCAAGTCAATACCACAGCTGCAAAAAAATCCGAAAACCTCGTCAATCCGGAAGATTGGCCCGCCATTAAAGCGCTACCCTTGGACCCCAAGATTGAATCGCAAATAGATGAGATATTGCCCAAATTAACTTTAGAACAGAAGGTAGGACAGGTAATTCAAGCCGATAATGCTTCGGTTACCGTGGAAGATGTTAAAAAGTATCGCTTAGGTTCCGTTCTAAGTGGCGGTAATTCAGCACCAGGTCCACTGCCCTACGCGAACACCAAGGAGTGGTTGGAGTTGGCGGATGCCTATTACAACGCTTCCCTTGACACAACCGGTGTTGAAATAGCTATTCCTACGATTTGGGGAATCGATGCCGTACATGGCCATGCCAACCTTAGCGGTGCAATCGTATTTCCCCACAATGTTGGGCTTGGGGCGATGCGCAATCCAGACCTTATAGAAAAAATCGCCAATATTACCGCAAACGAGCTTACCGTCTCGGGTCACGATTGGACCTTTGCACCCACTCTAGCGGTACCGCAAGATATACGTTGGGGCCGTAGTTACGAAGGCTTTTCTGAGGACCCAGAAATAGTCGCATCGTACGCCGGTCGTATCGTTTACGGATTACAAGGTCGTTTCGGCGAAGATGATTTTATGGGCGCAGGTAGGGTAATCTCCAGTGCAAAGCATTTCTTGGCCGACGGAGCAACCGAAAACGGTGTGGACCAAGGTGACGCTTTGATCAGTGAGGAAGAATTGCGAAAAGTACATGCTGCCGGATACTATGAGGCCATACCGGCAGGAGTCCAAACGGTAATGGCTTCTTTTTCTAGCTGGCAGGGTAGAAAACTCCATGGAGACAAGGAACTACTGACCGATGTCTTAAAAGGGCGTTTAGGATTTAACGGTTTTGTCGTGGGCGACTGGAACGGTCATGGGCAGGTTACCGGTTGTACGAATACGGATTGTGCTCAGTCATTAAATTCGGGGCTTGACATGTTTATGGCCCCTGACAGTTGGAAAGGTCTCTACGAAAGTACCCTGAACCATGTAAAAAACGGAGTGGTACCCATGGAGCGATTGGATGATGCGGTACGCCGTATCCTACGGGTAAAAATCGCTTCGGGCATATTTACCAAAGGAGCGCCCAGCACTCGGAAATATGCGGGAGACGAAAGTATTTTGGGACTTCCTAAAAATAGGGCAATCGCAAGACAAGCCGTACGCGAATCTATGGTTTTACTCAAAAACAACAATGGCGTATTGCCGTTGGACCTTACGAAAACCATTATGGTGGTGGGTGACGGTGCTAACAGTATTTCCAAAGCCTGCGGTGGCTGGACGCTATCGTGGCAAGGTACGGGCCACACCAATGACGAATTCCCTAATGGCGAAACCATACTCGACGGAATTAAAGAAGCTGTTGGTGAAGCGGGTGGTCAAGTAATTTTTTCAGCAGATGCGGAAAGTAACCAGACCGCTGATGTGGTTATTGCCGTTTATGGTGAAGACCCCTACGCAGAGTTTCAAGGGGACCGCAAAAATCTGGATTTTGTACCCAACGGTTTTGATACGGGTAAACTGGTTAAATTTCGTGAAAAAGGTATTCCCGTTGTTTCCGTTTTTCTTTCTGGCCGTCCTTTGTGGAGTAATCCCGAGATAAACTTGTCGGACGCCTTCATTGCAGCCTGGTTGCCGGGCAGCGAAGGTGGTGGCGTATCGGACCTCCTGTTCCAAAGAGACCCGTCTTACGATTTTACAGGGCGTTTGTCGTTCTCATGGCCAAGCACGGCAGTGGTAACCGATAACACCGCTAATCAAGATGCGGAAAGGTTGTTTGAACTGGGCTATGGACTGAATTATGAAAGTAAGGACATAGTGGAGCAACTCCCAGAAGCATCTGGCCTAGAAAATAGTGAGGTAGCCTCAACAGGAGTATTTTACGCCAAAGGTGCGCCGGTTGCTCCGTGGAGTTTATGGCTTAAATCAGGAGATTTGGATAAGCAAATAGCGAGTTTCCCAACGTCTGTTGGCGGATTGATCGTTAGTAAGACCGACCATAAGGCGCAAGAAGATGCGTTACGTATCAATTGGACAACATCCGGTAATGATCAGCTGCGATTAACTGCTGCCGCTCCTGCGGATATGGCCCGCGAAAGCAATGGGGCTATGGAATTGACCTTCTCGGCAAAATCCATGACCAAAAGCGATGTGATGGTTAAAATTGGTATGGGCTGCGATAAGAATACCGCTTGTGAACAAACCCTTGACATTAATATTACCGCAAACGCATGGAAAGAATACCGTATTAGCCTAAGCTGTTTTGATAAATTAGGCGTGGATATGAGTAAAATCCGCACAGCATTTATGATTACCGCAGATGAAGGCGTAGAAATTGGACTGGGCGCTATTCGTCTAGAATCGGACATCGATGCGAAGCCCGGATGTGACGGAAAATAATGGCTTGACTATTTTTTTAACTAGGCAACAACGAACTATTCTGTTAGTTGTTGCCTAGTCTGTTTTATGGTAGGGATGCTTTACGACTTATGTAAACTTTAATCCACCGAGCTCTTGACATACAAATTTGGAAAAGCCACCTTCGTTAACAAAACATAAATAGAGTTACTGCTCCATCTATCTTTATGTTGTAAACATTTGGCTACAGAACTAAATTTTGTAGTCTATTTTTTTATCATTATATTTGACAAATTTTGTCAAGTCAAAATATGGAAAAAAGCTTCGGAAAAACAATTCGCAAATTGAGAGAGGAAAATAATCTTCTTCTAAGAGAGGTTTCCGCAAAATTGGAAATTGATGCTTCTATTTTAAGTAAAATTGAAAACAACAATAGAGTAGCAAAAAAAGAACTTGTTAAAAAATTCTCCAAAATATATAAGGTAGATTACAACGAACTATTAATAATATGGTTTTCTGATAAAATAGTAAATGAGTTAAAAGACGAGAATAATATTGGTGAAATATTAAGAATAGCAGAGCAAAAAATAAAAAATGGGAAAGAATAAATTGATGGATTATCATCGCTTTTTGGATGAAGCTGGGGATACTACATTCTATGGTAAAGGGAAGAAAAACATTATTGGACAAGATGGAGTGTCGAAAACCTTTATTCTTGGTATGATAAAAGTGAAGGACCCATTATATGAAGTCAGAGATAAAATAAATGCGCTTCAAGATAAAATTATTAATGATGAATTTTATCACGTTCCAAGCGTTTTAAAGAAGCTTAATAAAACAGGATATTATTTACATGCGACAGATGATTTGCCAGAGGTTAGAAAGGAAATGTTTGACTTAATGAAAACAATAAATTGCAGTTTTGAAGCAGTTGTTGGAAGAAAAGACATTGAGCGGTATGAAACAAAACATAAGGGTAAAGAAGAGTACTTTTATGCTGATTTACTGTCCCATTTACTTAAAAACAAACTCTCAAAACACGACAAACTCGTTATGCACATTTCAGAGCGTGGAAAAAGCACCAAAAACCATAATTTAGAATTAGCATTTCTCAAAGCCAAACAAAGGTTTGCTAAAATTAACGGAAACAAAGAATCAAAAACTGAAATAGTTTTCAATGTAAATTATCCAACAAAAGACCCATTACTAAATTTAGCTGACTATTTCTGTTGGACTATTCAAAGAGTATTTGAAAGAGGAGAAGTTAGATATTATAACTTTATCAAAGACCAAGTGAAATTGGTAATTGACTTGTACGACACAAAAAAATATGATGGGTGGAAAAATTACTATGACAATAGAAAAAATCCATTAACAGCTAAAAACAAAATAAGCCCACTAAAACACTAATTCCAAATTAAATTTGAAATAACGACGTGGAGTCGACTTTCGTGTTTTGCAGACTTAACAGTTGCAAATATACAAAATATTTAAAAATTAATAAAAAATGTATTCCAATACATTTTTTATGCCTGAGATAAACCTTTCTTTTATTTATAACTTAAAAACGTTACATCGGTCGGAAAATTATTTATTCAATTACGCACTCCTTCCCATATAGAGCACAGACGGCAGATTCTTCCAATTCCTAATCTCAGACCCAATCCGTACCTTTGCCGCTCCTTAATTAATAAAAGTGGCTAACATACATACCAAAACGCTCCAAGACTTAGAGTTCCCTACGGTTTTACAACAGGTGGCTAGCCGTTGCAATACCGAGTTGGGCAAGGAGGCCGCCATGGAAATAGAGCCTTTGTCCACCAAGGAAGAAATACTTAGGGAACTGGGAAAGACCTCGGAATATCTGGGCTCTTTCATTAGTGAAAACCGGATTCCAAACCATGGTTTTGACAGTATTAGTAACGATTTAAAGCTTTTAAAGATTGAAAATACCACTTTGGAGCTATCGGGCTTTCGGCGTATTGCCGGTCTGTGCAATACCGTGGCAACGCACCAAAAATTTTTTAAGAAATTTAAAGAATACTATCCCTTACTGCACGAGTCCGCCTCAACATTGGAGACCAATACGGAAATTCCGCTCCTTATTAATGCGGTAATTGACCGCTTTGGGGAAATCAAGGACAATGCCTCCGACACCTTATTGAGCGTAAGACGACAGATGAACCACGTACGCGGTAAAATAAGTCAAAGCTTTGGGAGTGCGCTGGCCACGTACCAGTCATCGGACTATTTGGACGATATTAGGGAGTCTGTTGTGGAGAACAGGCGTGTTCTTGCCGTTAAGGCCATGTACCGCAAGAAAATTAAGGGAGCGGTCATGGGTACTTCAAAAACAGGCAGTATAGTTTACATAGAACCAGAGGCCGCCTTAAAATATAGCAGGGAACTGAATAATCTGGAGTTTGAGGAGAAGGAAGAAATCCAACGAATCCTGAATCAGCTTACCTATCAAATAAGACCATTTAGAGGGCTTTTAAGCGATTATCAAGATTATTTAAGTCAGATTGATGTTACGGCGGCGAAAGCCAAGCACGCGCAAGATATTAACGCCATAATGCCCAATAGCAATGAGGAAAACCGTTTGTACCTCCGAGATGCGTATCATCCTTTGTTATTTCTGAGCAACAAACGTAAGAATGAAAAGACCTTTCCACAAACGATAGAACTACACCCGGAAAACCGCATCATCGTTATTTCCGGACCCAATGCCGGTGGTAAAAGCATCACGCTAAAAACTATTGGCCTGCTTCAGGTGATGGCACAGAGTGGTTTGCTGATTCCCGTGCACGAGCGTAGCGAGATTTGTTTTTTCGATAAGATTCTAACGGATATCGGGGACAACCAATCCATTGAAAATCATTTAAGTACGTACAGTTACCGCTTAAAGAACATGAACCAGTTTTTAAAGCGCTGTAACGACCGTACCTTATTCCTTATCGATGAATTTGGAACAGGGAGCGACCCCGAACTGGGCGGTGCCCTGGCCGAAGCCTTCCTAGAGGTTTTCTACGAGCGTGGTTCCTATGGTGTAATCACCACCCACTACGCCAACCTAAAAGCTTTAGCGAACGAACTTCCGCACATCAGTAATGCGAACATGCTTTTTGATGGTAAAACCTTGGAACCAACGTTTCAATTAATATTGGGTCAGGCCGGTAGTTCCTTCACCTTCGAGGTGGCGCAGAAAAACGGCATCCCCTACTCGCTTATCAACAAGGCGAAGAAAAAGATAGAGCGGGGTAAGGTGCGTTTTGATGCCACTATTGCCAAATTACAGAAAGAGCGCAGTAAAATGGCACAAACCGGTTCTCGATTGCAAGAAGAGGAATCCAAGGCAAGGGAGGAAGCGGCCCGATTGGAGAAGCTGAACGCCAAAATAAAATCCAAACTAGAGAATTACCAAGAGCTGTACGACCATGACCAGCGGATGATACAGCTGGGTAATAAAGTAAATACAGCTGCTGACAAATATTTTCAGGATAAAAAGAAACGGCCTTTGGTTTCAGAGTTACTACGTATCGTAGAGACCGAAAATAGTAAGCGTAAAAAGAAAACCGCTAAACAAGCCAAGGCAGACCGTTCCAAAAAGGTGCAAGTAGCACAAGAAGTGCAGAAAGAGGTAAAGGTTATTCGAGAGAAAAAGAAGGTGGAAAAGAAAAAGGCCATCATTAAGGAAAAGAACAAACCAAGACCTGTTTTTAAGCTAGGCGACCGTGTGCGTATGCACGATGGTAAGGCCGTTGGCAGTATTGACAAGCTAGAAAAAGGAAAAGCGACCGTAAACTATGGCATGTTTACTACCAATGTGAGTGTGGGACAATTGGAATTGGTAGAACGTAAGAAGTGAGAGGCTAATAAATTTGATTATCAAGCGGTTGTATTATATCGTATACGATTTTAAGATGCTCTGTAATACGTTAAATTCTTTGTTCTATTCTAAATTATATGGGCTTTTAATAAGAACAGCCGGCATCAAGTTGTTGAACCCAACCTGAGCGGCCGACTGTGTTTTTCTAAATTATTTTGTCCGAGTTATTATAAAATGCGCGGTAATACCTTTCTTAAAATTCAATTTTACTGTATCTGGCACATTTATTTTTAAGGTGTTCAAAACAACTAGTTTTATACCTCCTGCATCGCCCAAGCTTTCATTAACTAAAAAACCATAATCGTACAACTCTCCCATGCACTCCACATAATCAGTAGCCATATTAGGCCTGTAAGGCTTAAATGTATAGTCATGATCCTCTATATCATGAGTTTTGTTATCCTGCACATCAACAAACTCTTCCTTACTAACTCTCCAAGTTTCCCCGTCTTCTAAGCCATTGTTATTGAAGTCCAGTCGCTCACCTCCCACGGTCATTCGCAATCTCAAATAGCCATTAACTTCTGTATCGGTCGCCTGTGTGCCTGTTATTTTAGAAATTACTGCGAAATATTCTGGGTAGGCTAAATCACAATTTCTTACCTGGTATTCAGTTGCTAAAACTATTCTTGCAGCTGGAAAACCCTGTTTTACATAACTCAACTTATAGGCCAACGGAGCTCCTGGAGAATCTTTAGAATAATTACCACCTTCTGCAATAAAATCATATATTTTAGAAAGACTGTCATCACCTATAGTTTGTGCAGCACTCGCTCCAGAACCACCAATTATCAATGCTTTGATACTCGACTTTTCCAAAATCTTTTTTGATTCTACATCAAGTTCAAAATCTCCTTCTCTCTTGCCTGCATCTATTGCAGCATCAAATGCAGATTTTATTTCTGAAATACTAGATTCAGATTCCACAGTATACAAAACCATTCGACCATAAGTTACTGAAGAAACATATACTGGATTGGTAGCACCCAAACTTTCAATACTTGGCAGACTGGTAAACAAATCACTCGGAGATTTACCTGGGGAATCCAAATCCAAGGTAAAATATTTTTGAATGAACTTAAGCACATACTTTTTCTTAACCGTTGTGGAATTAAAATCAAAACTGCCCGAAATATCCTTGGTTTTGTCCCGATAATTGGCGCCAAGTGCTACGGCCAACTGTTGTTCCGAATATACCTGAGACTCCTCTACAACAAGTTGAGCGGGCGTGGCACCTGTAACCTCTCTGTTTAATAACTCATTAATACCTTGTCGCACCTCGCTAAGATTATTGGGATTATCAATAGTTACACTTGGGCTTCCGTTAATATTACTCAACGAAATAGACATCGTAATAGGCGCCCTATCTACATTAATTCTTGAATATTCGCCAGTTGGAATGGTTTCTCCCTTTAGCATGGCGCCAGGGTATATAACATCAGTAGTTGGGTCTAAAGTAAATAGCTCATTGAAGCCAGGTGCACCTTTAAAGGTTTGAGTAAAACATTCAAATTCAGTAGAGCCTTCTCTTTCTGGGTCGGTTGAGGCTGTCTCTACTATACTAGATTCATCAGGTTGGCTAAAAGCGGTTAAATTGGCCACTGCCGTATTAAAGTCTGAAGCGTCTTCCTCAGAAAACTCTGGTTGTTCAGGTCCTGGTTCTACTTCACCTTTACTACAACCATTGCAGGCTAAAAAAATTAAACTTAATACAGACACGTAAATACCTGTTTTAAGAATTGATTGATTTGTTTTCATAATTTCTTGGTTTTTAAGATTCAACACTCCAAACCTAGACTTCAAAACAGCTCAACCATAATTTTGAATATGGACAAAGTATGGACAGATACTGCCTAAAATCATCAAAATAACCATGGACAGCATAATGTTTAATTCTTCAAAAATTATTATTAAATATCTGTTATTCAGTATTTTAAATATTAATTCAGTTTTTTAATGCTGTGTAAAAACATGGACATAGTATGGACAGGCGGTTTTATGGATAAGTAAAGATGAATTGATAGTGTAAAATATTTAGTTAACTTGGTATAACCGCTTATTTCTGCCTTATGATTAAGAAACAGCTCTTTTTAAGCATTTTTATTTTATTTCAATTTCTTTCACTGAATGCGCAAGATGACGCATACAGATATCGAAAAATTGATAGTATGCTACAGCTATTGAAAACCCAAAAAGACACTTCACTGGCATATACCTATATGGCTATTTTTTCAACCTATGTCACACGTGACTCTGAGAAAGCCAAACCCTACCTAGATACAGCCCTCGTTATGTCCAAGACACTAAACAATTCTAAAATCAGGGTGCATTTGCTTAAACATCAGGGAATATATCATCAAAATAGAAGTGAGCACGATAAAGCATTGCCCTATTTTAAAAAAGCCATTGATTCGTGTATCGCAAATGAAAATAAGCCTTTATTACAGATTATCTACAACAATATGGGCATTGCGCAAAAGTATCTTGGCGACCTCAAGGGGTCAATGGACTCCTATCTTAAATCCATTGAGGTAAGTAAAGAAATTGGTGACACAGACGATTATAGGGCTCCAAGTTATATGAATATTGGAAAATTACATGCTCAACTTGGAAACTTAAAAGAATCCAATAAATATTATGGACTGACTGAAGCAATTTGCGTTGAATATAACTTGGATTATGGATTGGCAATTACACGTTCCAATATAGCTGAGAATATGGTTACCGAAGGGAAACATGCGGAGGCTATTCCGCTATACAAACATGCCCTAGGGTTCTTTGAAAAATCAAATGATTGGGCTGAAATAGGTGAACAATACAATTTCATAGGTGAGGCCTATTTCAATTTAGATTCCTTGGCGAAATCCAAATCCTATTTTAACAAAGCCCTGCAAATAGGGAAACGAATTAAAGAAAAGAAGATGCTCATGGATAGTTTTCAGAATTTGGGTCGCATAGCAAGCAAGCAAGGAGACTATAGAAATGCATTAGCCAATTTTGAAGAAAGTCTTCGCATTGCCAAGGAGAACAAGAACAACCTTGAAATGATAAAAATTTATCCTGATTTAGCAGAAGCACATGCGGCCTTAAGACAATACGATGAGGCTTTTGAATACAGCAGATTGCATTTTGCAAAATATGATTCCGTTTTTCAAAAGGAGAAGGTTAAACAATTCAATGAACTTGAGGTAAAATACCAAACAGAGAAGAAAGAAGCAGAAATAGCCCTACAAGAAGAAGAAATTAATACGCTAAATGCAAAATCTAGGGCTGATAATCTTCAAAAAGGTCTTTTTGCTGGGGGTATGGCGGCTACCCTAGCCTTATTTGGACTCTCCGTATTTGGTTACCGACAACGTATCAAAAAGAATCGAATCGCCCGTGAAAAACAAGAAGAAATCTATAAAAAGGAAATTGAGCACAAGCAAAAAGAATTGACCAGCCAAACGCTGCACCTTGTACAAAAGAATACCTTTATTCAGGAGCTGATGGAAAACTTAGAGAATGTAAAAAACTCACCAGACAAGTTTAAAACAGAGTTTAGGCGAATAGTTATGCTCTTGAAAAAAGAAAATGCCTCGGACAAGGACTGGGAAGTGTTTAAAACCTATTTTGCAGAAGTCCATAATGATTTTGACCAGAAATTGAAAACACTTGCAGCTGATATCTCCGAAAAGGAAATACGCTTGGCTGCTTTTCTACGTATGAACCTGACTACCAAAGAGATTGCAGCCACCTTAAATGTATTGCCTGATAGTATTCTAAAATCAAAATACCGACTTAAAAAGAAATTAGGACTGGATAAAGAAACCGATTTGACCAGTTTCTTAAATACTTTATAAAATTTAGGTGTTGCACCTCTCCTGGCATATCTTTGTTACGTGGAAGTAACTAAGAAAATTATTCTTTTTGACGGCATTTGCAATCTTTGCAATGGCTTTATTCAGTTTGTTATCAAACGTGATACTGCGGACACCTTTCGCTATGCTTCCCTGCAAAGTGAAATTGGTCAAAAACTGGTGTCGGAACGTGGAATCGATACCGCACGAATTGATTCGGTCGTTTTAATTGAACCGGGAGTTGCCTATTACATCAAATCGGACGCTGCCTTACAAATCGGTAGTCACCTTAAGGGTTTTCGAACCATTTCAAGAATTTTATACTTGATTCCTAGTGATTTACGGAATATCATATACGATTTAATCGCGCGCTATCGCTATGCCTGGTTCGGAAAAAAAGATGCTTGCATGATTCCAACACCGGAACTTCAGTCCAAATTTCTATAAATCCGCTCACTGTTGGTCTCATTTTCCAACATACAGAACAAAGCCTTTTATTTTAGACTAGAATTAATCGTATACGATTTAAGCGGTCTTTACAACTGGTATGAGGTCTCAAATATTTCATTTGAACCAAGCTGATATCGTTAAAAATTTAATCTTTGCGGCACATTTTTTAAATATGACAACAAAAAAGAAAAAGAAAAGAGCCTACAAGAAGAAACGATATGCCGTTCCCGTGAGTATCATTGCTTTCTTAATTCTTTTAAGATTGCTTTTACCCTATGCAGTTAAAAACTATGTCAATAACGTGCTTGCGGAAATCCCTGGTTACTACGGTCAGGTAGATGATATTGATTTGGCTTTATGGCGTGGGGCCTACGTAATCCACGGACTGTACCTCAACAAGGTAGAGGCATCCTCGAATGTTCCCTTTCTCGACTTTGAGAAAACGGATATTTCTATGGAGTGGAATGCACTTCTGGATGGTAGGATTGTGAGTGAAATTACAATGACCCGGCCCAAGTTCATCTACGTATTCGAAGACCAGCAGGTAAATGGCACTGAACCAGAAGTAGAGGACTGGTCCAAGGCGCTTACCGACCTTGTGCCCATAGACATTAATCATCTAGAGATTATAGATGGTACTGCAGCATTTGTTCAACTGCAGGCCGACCCTAATATCGATTTAAACTTAAAGAACATTCAACTTTCAGCATCCAACCTTAGAAACGTGGTGCAAAAAGAGCGCACCCTACCCTCAGAAGTTCATGCCACCGCGGTTTCTATTGGTAATGGTTCGATGCAGCTCGACGGAAAAATGAACATTGTTAAAGAAATACCCGATATGGATATCGCTTTATCCATTACCAATGCCGACGCCACCGCACTGAACGATTTTACAAAACACTATGCCAAGATAGATTTTGACAGCGGTACGTTCGAAGTTTTCGGGGAAATAGCCATTGCAGACGGATTTCTAAAGGGTTCCATTAAACCGATTATCAAGGACAGTAAACTTATTGGAAAGGATGACGGCTTCTTGGGAACGCTATGGGAAGGTTTTGTTGGCTTCTTTAAGTTTGTGCTTAAAAATCAAAAAAACAATACCTTGGCCACTAAAGTGCCTATTGAGGGCGATTTGAATAATGTTGGTCCCAAGATATGGCCTACTGTTACCGGAATCTTTAAAAATGCGTGGATACAGGCCTTTAAAGGGGTTGTGGATGACGACATTGATTTTGAAGATGCGGCCGAAGAAGCGGATAAAGCCCAGGAAAAGGAAGAAAAAAGGCAGGAGCGCAAAACAAAGCGGGAAGCCAAGAAAAATGAGGACTAAAAAGACGTATCTAAACCTATTTAAGATTGTTCAAGATAAAGTCTAGCGTTCTATTGGTATTGTTATTCTGTTGGTACGCTAAATTCTCGTACCTATTTTTCTGTGCAAGACCTACATCCAGTAGATGTTTTATTACGGGCTCGTAGTCTAAGGAAACCTTTCCGGCTAAAAGTGAATCCATGCTCTTCTCCTTTAAGTAGCGCTTATAAATTTTCTTTAGACCGCTTAAGTACAAACGGTCTTTCGTAAACCCACCGCCTCGGTGCGCACGTAAGGTAATGGAGAAGGCATCATTTCTGTTGAGTTTGTACTGGCTATGTATCAAATCGAAAGTATCGGAAAAACTATACCCTTTAATCAGACTATCCGAAGCCAATACCCGATACGCCAACTCCTTCAATCGTTTTAAAGTCAGTGCTCCGCTCATATATTCGCTGAAAACGGCCAAGCCTTCCTGGGTTTCTACATTCTTTGGAAAACCGTTTGAAAAAATTTTTAACGGTTGGTACATCCCATTATAAGTAGTAACCAAGTGCACTCCTATCTCATGGTTGGCAAGGGTGAGCAACTGGTTCTTGCTGAATTTTGTATTTCGCTTAATGAGTAAGGATTGTGACGCATTGCTGACCATAGCATCCGCGGCAATATGCGTAGAGAACTTAATGTTCAACGGAAAATCGTACTGATCGGAAAATTTCTCGAAATATGCTTTCGCCTCTTCTGCCGTATATATCTTATCCATATCCGAAGATTCCGGTTCATTGGCATAATGAAGAATAAATTGGGCATTTTGTACATCTTTCTCGGTCGGTGAACCGTACACCCGCAGGGAATTGTAATAGAAACGCTTATCCTGACCTATGGTTTCAATACATTGAACCATATTGGAGTAGTAATAAATGATGTCTTGATACACTTGACGTATCCGTTCATCCGTAATGCGTTCCAAACGTTGTGAAAAGAAAAGACGGTGTAACTTATACGCATCAAATTTTAACTTGGGGTATCTAAAAACGGGGTCTTCGGTGTATTTTGAAGTAAAGAACCGGTTTTTTGCCTTCTCTATATTCAAAGGATTCACATAGCTGAGCAATTCAATCTTCTTTACCAAACGGTCTAGATTGGCATCGACCTCAAAAAGGTCGGCATATTCCTCCTGCAACGCAATCTGTTGTTTTTCTCCTATCATCCTAAATAATCCTGAAACTCTTTGAGCTGTAAAGGTATCAATTCTTTTAACTGTGACTCCACGGAACGCACTACCTCGGGATAAATTATACCCTCATATTCATTACAGTACACTTTAGCTATTTCCGTGGCCAAAACCAAGGTATTTTTAAAGTTTTGGGTGATGTACTTAAGAAAGTAGCCATTACCTTGAAAAGTATCATTTATTTTTGAGGTCGATTTTATACCGTTCGGTAGATTCATCGTTCCTAATCTTTTGCTCCACGCTGCGGCCAGCGCCCCAAATCTTTCATTATCAATATTGGAGGTGCCTAAATTCCAAGTGGGTACTTCCCTATCCCATCTTTTCCAATTGTAACTATGAATGTCAAAAACAAGGGCTTTTCCGTACAGTGCCTCTATCTTCTGAACCAGTGCCTGTACTACCCTATAAAAATTCTGGTGCTTTTCTAAGCTCTCTTTTCGCTCTTTGGCCGAAATTGGCATTTTCCATAGCTTTTTACCCCAAGCATCCTCGTAAATGGCGGTTTCAGGAGCTCTGTTAAGGTCGTATTCAAATCTGCTATCGCGACCGGCAATAACAATAGGGTGCGATTGTACCATTTCTTTTGTACAAGGGTCTTCTTCATACCACCGGTCATGTTCCGTATGCAAGCAATTCTCCCAAAGCGTTTTTCTAAATTGATGACCATCGTGGACCGCTCCGCAGATGTAGGGCGCGTAATTCGCAATCTTAATGGTAAAGGAGTAATCCGCGGAAACCGCCTCAAAGCGAATTTCCGCATTTATATTGGAAATGATATCGGCAATGGAAAGCTTATGCATTTTCTACCTCGTTACGGAGACGGGAACGTCTGTCAAACGCCTTTAGCTTATCGATTACCTTACTTTCTACAAAATCGATGACCTTTACTTGTATCTTGGTTTTGTATACCTTGTTCATATAGGTAACACCTCCCGGGGACATGACATTGACCTCAACTAATTTCCCTCCTATAACGTCAATACCCACAAAAAAGAGTCCGTCCTTAACCAATTTTGGCCCTATTTGTTTGCAAAGTGCCTTCTCTTGTTTTGTTAAGCTATGCTTTGCCACAGTACCACCAGCAGAAACATTGGAACGGTGGTCGTCCGTACCCGGAACCCTTTTCATGGCGCCGATCACTTCCCCGTTTAAAAGAAGCACGCGTACATCTCCTTGGTCCGCCCCTTCTATATATTCCTGAAGTATCACATAGTTCGATGTACCGTCCGGATTGGTGATGTAAAAATCCAACAAGGACTTTATGCTGCTCATGGCCGACTTTTCAATCAATATGACGCCCGAACCGCCAAAGCCGTTCAAAGGCTTCAAAATCATCTTATCGGCTTTAGCCTCCTTGATTTGCTGAATAAGGTAATTTTTATTTTTGGAGACATGGGTAGCCGGAATAATATTACTGTGGGAATCGCCAAAAGCAGCAGTATACAGTTTGTTATTGGCTTCCCTGATGCCTTGTAGGGAATTCACAATGAAAACGTCGTCCTTGACCGAATCCAAAAAATTGAGCATTATTGGGTCCAGCGGCGGATTGGCCCTCATAAAAATAACATCGAACCCCGCTAGCGGTAACATTTCTTCACGTAGGGTAGCCTGCTTATAAAACGATTTTAAACTTGTGGAAACCTTATCCATACGGTTAAGTACCGTACAAAAAGCGTTCGTAACACTGTTTCTTATGGTGAGATTCGCCGGGGAACACAAGGCAACACCATGTTTTCGTTTTACACATTCGTGTATCAACGCTAAACTGGTATCGTTTTCCGGGTCTATTTCTTCCCAAGGATACATTAAAAAGCAAATGTTCATTTTCAACCGTTTTATTGTTTCTATTTTACTTCGTCATAATGGTCGTCCCAATTCGCCGCCTTCGGATGATCATGTAATTTATCTACCGATTTGGCCACTATAGTGGCCACTGTTGCGTCACCCGTAATATTAACAACGGTTCGCAACATATCCAATGGTCTGTCCACCGCAAATATCAAGGCAAGGCCTATGGCATATTTATCTGGCGGAAAGCCAACGGATTCCAATACGATGACCAGCATTACCATTCCGGCACCCGGAACCGCCGCGGTTCCGATAGAGGCTAGAAGCGCTGTTAAAACTATGGTCAATTGTGCTGGCAGAGGAAGGTCAAAACTCAAGGCCTGCGCTATAAAAACAGCGGCTATACCCTGATACAGACTAGTCCCGTCCATGTTTACCGTTGCCCCGACGGGAAGCACAAAGCTAGAAACCTCCTTGTCCACCCCAATATGCTCCTCTACCCGCTCCATAGTAACCGGAAGTGTAGCCGCACTTGAACTTGTTGAAAAGGCAAGTAATTGTGCGGGACTCAGTTGTTTTAAGAACCAAAAGGGATTCTTTTTTGCAAATACAGAAACTAATGTTGCATAGAAGACTATCATCAAGAACAAGCCCAAAACTACCACTCCCGCATATTTCAAGAGTGCCAGCAGAATTTCCGGGTCGCTAGAGGAGACGACAACATTGGCTAATAGGGCGAATACGGCAAAAGGTGCGGTAAGCATTATAAGATCTACCATTTTTAAGACCACGTCATTTAAGGAATCAAAGAATTTCTTTAACGGTCTCGCACTTTCCTCTCCAATTAACAACATGGAAATTCCCATGAAAATGGTAAAGAAAATAACCTGTAGCATCAATTGATTGTTTCCCAAGGCACTGACCGCGTTATCGGGAACCATATCTTCTAAGAACTTCAATGGTCCGCTTTCTTTTTGACGTGAGGCTTCCTCCAATTTAGCAGTGACCCCTTCATCGTTGGCGTAGGTGGATGTCAATTTCTCGATGGTCTCTTCGGAAATACCATTTCCGGGTTCTATAAGGTTCACCAATACAAGGCCCAAAATAATGGCTACCGTGGTGGTACCCACATAAATACCTATGGTTCTAAGGCCTATATTCCTAAATTTAGAGATGTCCTTTAGGTCAGAAATACCCTTGATCAAGGATGCTAAAATCAGTGGGACTGCAATGAGCTTGAGTAGTTTAATAAATATGGTTCCTAGTGGAGCGATCCAATTGATCACAAATTCTTTCCCCCAGTCAAAATAGGTCATTCCGAAACCAAAAAACAGTCCCAAAACCATACCTATCATTATCTGCCAGTGCAACGCAAGTTTCTTCATACCTAAATTTACATTAGGTCAGTAAGATACCATTTTGAGAGGTATATGTCCAAAAAAGAAAACCTATAATTTAATAGTTCTGTTCAAAAGGGTGTAATCTGCCAGAACCATAGCGGTCATCGCTTCGACTATAGGTACCGCTCTTGGCACGACACAAGGGTCATGCCTGCCTTTTCCTTGGGTTTTCACGGTATTACCTGCTTTATCGATTGTCTCATAAGCCTGTATGACCGTGGCTACGGGTTTGAAAGCGACATTAAAGTAAATGTCCATTCCGTTGCTTATTCCTCCTTGTACACCACCACTATAATTAGTCTTGGTAGAACCATCCGAATTGAATTGGTCATTGTGCGCGCTTCCTTTCATCGTTACGCCTTCGAATCCGCTGCCATATTCAAAACCTTTAACGGCATTGATGGATAACATTGCTTTCCCCAATTCGGCATGTAACTTATCAAAAACGGGTTCTCCAAGGCCGACAGGTACATTCTTTGCCACACAGGTAATAATTCCGCCAATGGTATCTCCTTCTTTTTTAATCGATTTGATGTAGTTTTCCATCTTTTTGGCTGTCTCCGGGTCCGGGCAACGCACGTCATTGGACTCGGTTAAAGAAAGGTCCAAATCCAAATAGCTTTTTTCCAGTTTTAGTACTCCAACTTGGGAAACAAAAGCGTTAATTTCTACACCCTTAAGAAACTGCTTGGCTACAGCACCGGCCACTACCCTACTTGCCGTTTCCCGGGCGGAGCTTCTTCCGCCACCGCGATAGTCCCTGAAACCATATTTCTTATCGTATACGTAATCTGCATGAGAAGGACGGTACGAGTCCTTGATATGGCCGTAGTCCTTGGATTTTTGATTTGTATTATGGATAGCGAATCCTATTGGTGTTCCTGTGGTCTTCCCTTCGAATATGCCGGAGAAAAATTCAACTTCGTCCGGTTCCTTACGCTGCGTCACAATGGCCGATTGTCCTGGTTTGCGTCTATCCAAATCTTTCTGAATCGCATCCATATCCAGAACTATCCCGGAGGGACACCCATCTATGACGCCTCCTATTGCCTTACCATGTGATTCTCCAAACGTACTTACCCTAAATAGGTTTCCAAAAGTATTTCCTGCCATGCCTTCATTAAAAGTATAGAAACAAAGGTAATTTTTAAATCCATCAAAGAAAAATACTGAGCTTACTTAAGATTAAATTAAACTTAGCCCTTGTACGTAAGGATTACTTAACACTTTGCTGATTTAAAGATGACGTACTTTAAATACAAGCTATATACCATTAGGTTTAATTTTGTGACAAATTTGAATCTTGAAAAAAAGAAAGCTAGATATTGTAGTTTTATCTGACCTACACCTAGGTACTTATGGGTGTTATGCCGATGAGCTCTTGGTCTACCTTAACAGTATAGAACCTAGGACATTGATATTGAACGGAGCCATCATAGACCAGTGGCCCTTGAACACCAATAGTTTTCTCCCATCACATCTCAAGGTCATTCAAAAAATCAATGCCATGGCCTCCGAAGGTATTGAAGTCCATTATGTCAAAGGAATTCATGATAAAGCACCTACAGATCTTTTCATAGATCATGTAAAAGTGTATGAAAATCTAGTGTTGGATGTAGATGGAAAAAAAACAGGCTTCTTTCACGGTGCAATTCTGGTACATCCTTTCTTCAATTTAAGCTGGTTCCGCAAATTTGGAAGACACGCCTTCGGCCTATTACGTTACAATAGTAAATTAGTCCATTGGATTTCAAGAAAAAGCATCATAGCAAAATCCGTCTTATCTAAAACGGTCAACTATAAGAAGAAGAATACTGATTTTACCGAACGTTTTAAGTCCACGGTTTCGGATATAGCCAATGCCAATCATTATGATACCGTAGTCTGTGGTTACCTCCATCAACCTGAAAAAACCATTATAGAAAGACCGAACGGCAATGGCAATATCTTGTATCTCAATGCTGGCGATTGGGTGTCGCATTTATCGGCGTTGGAATATTCTCTTAAACGTTGGAAAATCTACAGGTACGAGAATGACAAGCTTGCACCATTCTTCATGGATGCCGAGTTAAAGGAAATGGATATGAACACGCTCGTAAAAAGAATTACTTCCAAGAAAGAAAAAACCGAGAAGGCAACTCATTAAGGAAGTAAGGCCTCTTTTAAAACACTTACCGGATGTTTGGCCACTCTTTTGGTACCATCAAAAATCTGGTGCCTACAACTGGTGCCGTTTGCAGCAATTATGGTTTCCGAGGTGGATTTGTTTACCGCCGGAAATAGTTTGAGGCTGCCAATGTTCATACTTACGTCGTAATGTTCCTTTTCGTAACCAAAAGAACCTGCCATTCCACAACAACCGGATGCGATAATCGTAACCTTGTAATTTTTAGGAAGATTAAGTACATCAAACGTAACCTTTTGATTGCTCAAGGCCTTTTGGTGGCAATGATTGTGAATTTTCACCTGTTTCTCTTCTTCCGTGAATGCACTTGCATCGATTTTATTATCCTTGATTTCATTGGCCAAAAACTCCTCTATTAAAAAAGAAGCGTCCGCAATCTGTTGCGCCTCTTCAGCGTTTTGGGACATTCTTTTGTATTCATCCCTAAAGGATAAAATAGCGGACGGCTCCAACCCCAAAATAGGCCATCCCTTTTTACTGAACTCTAATAAATGTTGACTGTTCCGCTCAGCCAATTTTTTGGCCTGCTTTAGAAACCCTTTGGATAGGAAAGTTCTACCGCTTTCTGCATAAAATAATTCCACATCATACCCTAAACGTACCAAGACCTCAATAGCGTCCTTACCTACTTCAATATCAAGAAAACGTGTAAATTCATCTATATATAAAACAACTTTTCGTTTTTTACCAATGTGTTGTTTTTTTAAATTTTGAAGGTATTTATCGAAATTAAAACTATAGACTTTTGGGAGACTTCTTTCTTGCGCAACACCGCTCGCATTTTTAAGTAAACCGCCTAGTGTTTTTGATTCATAGACCGTATTCGTTAAACCAGCTACTTTGCTCCCTATTTTATTCAATTTGGTATTGTATGCAAAGAGTTTGCTTCGCAAGGGATAGCCATTCGTTTCCTGAAGTTGATACAAAAATTCTGCTTTGAGAGTTGCGATGTCTACATTGCTGGGGCACTCGCGAGCGCAGGCTTTACAACTTAAACATAGGTCAAAAACTTCTTTTAACTCCTTACTGTCAAAAGCGTTGGTATTTTCAGGGTTGGTCAATACCTCTCGTAAGGCATTGGCCCTTCCTCTTGTAGTATCCTTTTCATTTTTGGTGGCATGGTAACTGGGACACATACCGCCCGCCATGTGGTGTGTTTTTCTACAATCCCCACTACCATTACATTTTTCTGCGGCTTTTAAAATGCCCTCACTATCCGAAAAATCCAAAAGGGTTGCCACATCAGGTTCTTTTCGGTCAATCTCGTAACGAAACGATTGATCCATAGGATATGGGTCTACAATTTTACCGGGATTAAGGATGTTGCTTGGGTCAAAATAGGTCTTAATCCTTTTGAGTAGTTCATAGTTCTTGTCCCCAATCATTAACGGAATAAACTCCGCACGTACAATACCATCCCCATGCTCTCCGCTAAAGGAACCTTTATATTTTTTTGTCAGTTTTGCGACATCCGTAGTAATGGCCCTGAACAACTTCACGTCGTCGGATTTCTTAAGATTCAGAATAGGTCTTAGATGCAACTCACCCGCACCTGCATGGGCATAGTAAACTGCCTTTTGGTCATAACCTTCCATAATCTGGGTAAACTCACTAATAAAATCCTTGAGGTCTTCTAGTGCCACCGCAGTATCTTCTATACAGGCAACTGCCTTCATATCCCCAACGATATTGCCCAGGAGACCAAGTCCTGCTTTTCGTAGTTCTATTGCCTTCTTAATATCAATGCCCTTGAGTACCGGGTTGGCATAACTTAGTCCGGATTGCGCAATAGTAGCTTGTAATTCATAAATCTGTTGGTCTAATTCCGCCTCGCTATGTGCACTCACTTGGAGCATTAATAAGGCTTCCGGGTCACCATCTACAAAAAATCGGTTCGCTAGTTGTTGTCGATTGTTCTTAGTGCAATCCAAAATCACCTTGTCCATCATCTCGCACAGCTGCAAAGGGTGTTTCATAACCGGGGCTACATCTAAAAGACAGTCCCCTAATGTTCTGTAATGCGTAACGACCATGGCGGAGTGCCTTGGTGGCAAATCATCCAGATGCAAGGTAATCTCGGTGGTAAAAGCCAGGGTTCCCTCGCTACCACAGAGAAGACTGGCCAAATTCAAACCGTCTTCAGGTCCGCCAAAAAACGAAGATTTCAGCAATTCGTCAACGGCATATCCCGTGTTTCTTCTATGAATTTTAGGTTTTGGGAATTGTGCAACTATTTCATCCTTTATTTGCTTATTTGATAGTTCTTTATATATGTTCTTATAAAGTGATGATTCAAGTGTGTTATTTGTGATTTTATCTTCGAAATCGGTTTTGGTAATGCTTCCGAACTCCGCCTCGCTACCATCCGACAAGATTGTTTTCAAGGACACCACTTTGTCCCTAGTAACACCATATTGAATAGATGTTGTACCAGAAGAATTATTTCCCACCATTCCGCCGATCATACAGCGATTAGAGGTTGAGGTGTTTGGCCCAAAGAATAGTCCAAAGGGTTCTAGGTACTGATTAAGTTCGTCCCTAATAACTCCAGGCTGTACGGTAACTTGTTTCTTTTCTTTATCGAGCGCTATAATTTCCGTGAAACTTTTAGAGACGTCCACTACGATTCCATCACCGACACATTGTCCGGCAAGTGACGTTCCGGCCGTACGGGGAATAAGCCCTATCTCGTTTTTATTCGCAAAATGTATTAACCGTTTAATATCTTCCTTGGTTTTAGGCAAAGCTACGGCTATCGGTATCTTACGGTAAACAGAGGCATCTGTAGCATATAGACTTTTCGTAAGCTTATCATCCAGTAATTCGCCCTCTAGGTCTGTCGCTAGATTGGAGAGTAATTTATTATTCAACTTGGCACAATTTTGGCTACTAAATTAAGTTTTATTGTTTGAGCTACATATGCAGAAAGCTCATTTTATTCATTAATTAAAGAAGAACTTATGAAAATTTTAAAATGTTTAACAGGATTTCTTTTCCTATTCACAATTTCTATGAACGCACAGGAAATTTCTAATCATGCCCTCGGTCTTCGACTAGGGGACAGTGATGGCTTTGGTGCAGAGATATCCTATCAAAAATCGATTGGACGAACGAATAGGGCGGAATTTGACCTGGGCTGGAGAGATAGTAGAAACTTCAGCGCCTTTAAATTAGCCGGACTGTATCAGTGGGTGAGACCCATCGAAGGTGGTTTTAATTGGTATTATGGTGTAGGTGGCGGCCTTGGAAGTGTAGATTTTAGTCCTGTTCTAGGGAACAATGATGACGGTGGGGTATTTGTTTTTGCCGCGGGAGACATTGGTATTGAATACCATTTTGATATTCCCTTACTATTATCGTTAGATTTTAGGCCAGAGGTTGGTTTAATTGGATACGATGGTTTTTCGGACAATTTTGACTTTGATATAGGACTTGGCGTACGCTATTTATTTTAAATCCTATTTCCTATAGTAAGAGACCCTTGCCATTGTGCAAGGGTCTTTTTTTTATGCCATTATATAAGTACCTTTGCCGCTACTAAAAATTTGATTTTATGAAAAATGGCATGCTGTTCCTTTTGGGTTTACTTACATTGGTAGGTTGTAATCAAGAACCAGATGGATTCACCATTGATGGAACTTTAAGAGGTGAAATTGAAGAAGGGACTAAGGTCTTTTTGAAAAAGATAGGGGATAACAATCAGCCTGTAGAAGTAGATACGGCTACCATAGCCAATGGTAAGTTCCAATTTAAGGGAACTGCCACAGCTCCTGAATTACATTATATCTTTGTAGATGAGGCTCAGGGTTACACGGCTGTTATTCTTGAAAACGGAACTATTGATTTTAATGGTCAAAAAGACAGTCTGGGTTTTGCCGTTGTAAAGGGAACATTACAGAATGATGTTTTTAGGGACTATCTAGAGCAATCAAGAGCATTGTCGAACAAAGCAAGGTCCATTCAAGAGGATTTGCAGAGAGCCACAAAAGACGGTAGTCCACAAGCTTCCATTATAGCGTTAAGAGATGAAATGCAGGAACTCCAAGAAGAATATAAAGGCTTTGAGCTCGACTATATCAAAAACAATCCGAACGCTTTGATTTCGGCCTTGCTTTTAGACCGGGCGGTAGCCACCAAAGCTATAGGTTATGAAGAAATACAGACCATGTACGATGCGTTGAGCCCTGAAATTCAAAATTCAAGACCTGGAAAACGTGTGTTAGATGGTATTGAAGGACTGAAAAAATCTGAAGAGGCAGAGAAGAATACCGCCATCGGAGCAAAAGCCCCAGAATTTTCTGGTCCAAATCCTGAAGGGGAAACTGTAGCACTAAGTGATGTTATGGGGAAAGTTACCCTAGTGGATTTTTGGGCAGCTTGGTGTAGACCATGTAGAGCCGAGAATCCCAATGTTGTGGCCGTCTACAATAAATACCATGACAAAGGCCTTAATATTGTGGGCGTTTCTTTGGATAGAACTGCCGAAGCTTGGAAAAAAGCTATTGCCGACGACGGACTTGAATGGAACCATATATCTAACATTGCCTATTTTGACGATCAAATTGCAAAGCTCTACAACGTAGATGCCATTCCCGCGGCGTTCTTGTTGGATGAAAATGGTATTATAGTGGCGAAAAACTTAAGGGGACCGGCCTTGGAGGAAAAGGTGGCCGAGCTACTGAACTAAAGCTAAAAAATATTACAAAAAAAGCCCGGACAACTGTCCGGGCTTTTTGTTTGTTAGGTTGTTATATCATACCTCTTTAGAACTTATTTCTGACATCCCTATAGGTGCCGTCTACTGTAGTGTTGCCATTTCTAGTAACACTTCCAAAGATATTCACTACTGAATTGTCTCCGATAAATTCAACAGTTGCGCCATCGTTCAGTACCAAGTCTCCGTAAATCGTAAGGTTACCTTCAACTCTTAAGGTAGCACCCGCATCTACGATAACATTTCTTCTTCTACTGTTTCGGCCTACCACAAAGGTACCGTTCATTTCAAACAAGGCGTTCTCACCAATGGTAGCATTATTTCTAACGGTCCAGGAACCACATAACAATAGCGAGCCATCCACATTAAAGTTGTTGAATCTTCTTGCCCCTCTAAAAGCACCACCGCTACCACTATTGATCGTTAAGTTAGAACTACCGGAATAGGCAGCTAAATTAGCACATCTTGCAACGAGACTTTCATTTGGTCTATTTAACTTAATGATCTGTAAACCTTCTTTACCGGAAGCTGCAAAAATATAGTCCCCTTTAGAGGCTACAAAGTTGATAGAGCCTTCCAATTGAATTATCCCGACTAAATCGGTATTGTCATTCTGTTCTTCCGACAGGCATAAACCAGCACCACCATTTGCCATTAATAGAACTTCTTCATTCGTCGCAACGGCATTGGTAACTTCATCAACATCGTCAACATTATCCGGATTCAAAAGAATAGGCACATATTCGATAAAGCTTCCGCTAGCGGCATTATAAATTCCAGCGCCCCTTGAGCCCTCGGCTACGATAATATGTTCACCAGAGAAATCCAAGGTTCTTTTAGTATTCAATCCAAAATCGGAATCAATGGCGATATCCCTGACAACATTTAAACTTTGGTCCATAATGCTGACACCTTGGCTAGCATCTAGAACCGCAACAAAATTATCTTGAATTGCAACTGCTCTTAAATCCATGAAAGGGGCTTCTTTCGTTAACGAAAGGTCTGCTTTATTGTAAGCCTTTACAAAACCATCCCGTCCACTGGTGAGGAAAACTTCACTACCATAGACTTCCACATCCGTAGCGTTAAAGCCTTCTTGGAAACCATAGCTTATTCCCGCATCCAAATTCATTCGGCCATTAGCGGCCTGAATCTTAGCTATAAAAGAATTATCCGTGGCACGCACCGACCTTTCCGCATCTACGCCACCAGCTAAGTATATATATCCGTTATCATAGTCAATTGCATTGATGTCCGCATTGGAATAATATAATCTAGAGGTTACCCTAGGATTATTGGGGTCACTTACGTTTATGATATCTACGCCACCGGCATAACCATCTTCTACAGTATTGTAGGATACATAGGCATAATCCCCTTCAACATCTACATGGGAGGCGGTAAGATTTTCACCTCCGTTAAAAGAAGGCACGTCTACCTGTGCTACCAAGGTCAAAGGATAGTCACCTGCTTGGTCGTTTTTAGCCGTAATCGATTTTTTACCGGTTACCGTGGCTTCATCATATATGTCCAGTACACCTGCATTATCATATAAAATACTATTCTCTAATAAAGTTTCGCTGGTTTCTAGCCTCAGGTCATCTTTTGAAGGTTCTTCAAAGACCGTAGTTTCATCACTACAAGAAGATAGGGTCGTGAGTGCTACAGCGGTTAATAGTACTATTTTTTTCATAACTGAAAATAAGATTTGGTTTATTAAGTCATTCAATAACGACCTAAACCTATTTCTCTTATGAACGTGTGATGCTTTTCGACGAACTACATGATTTTATGGTAAAAAATACAATTATTGTATTTTAATTCCTACAATTTCATATTTTTCCAAGTTTTTCCAAAATAAAAAGTAGTACAATTGGAACAGCCAGCAATAGTACCATTACTGTGTCTGATTGCAAAAGACTGGGCATGAATAACAGGGTGGTTACATAACCTCCTATGGCCCCTCCAAAGTGTGCGGTATGTCCTACATTCCCTATTCTACTCTTCATACCATAAATGGAATATAGCAAATAGCCAATTCCTAAGATGTATGCCGGAATGGGTATAGGAATGAACATAATGCCCAGGGAGTCATTAGGCTGCAAAAGAATTGCGGCATATAGAATACCGGTTACCGCACCGCTCGCCCCTACCGCGGAATAATAAGGCTCATCTTTATGAAAGAACAGGGCCAATAAACTCCCTGCCAAAAGACTAATAAAGTAAATGATGATAAATTTTGCAGGTCCAAACCAAGCAATTACAACATCTGCAAAGAAATACAGCGTAAACATATTAAAAAATAGGTGCGCTATATCTACGTGCAGAAAACCAGAAGTCAACATGCGTTCTTTTTGCCCGGCCCTTATGGCACCGATACCAAATTTATACCTGTCAAAAAAGTGGGAATCGTTAAATCCTTTCAATGAAACAAGGATGTTGGCGGCTATTACTGCTATGGTGGCAATGTGCATATTGTTCATAAAGAAACCCTTAAGTTTGGTTTCAAATATAGCTATATTTGCCCATTATATCCTCTAATATGCAACTACTGGTATTTGTTATAACCTACCCTTTTCTGTGGTTCATATCCATACTACCGCACCGACTATTCTATGGTTTTTCAGACTTTGTTTTCTTTCTGGTTTATCGTGTTATCGGCTATAGAAGAAAGGTAGTACTGGACAACTTGAATTTGGTTTTCCCCGAAAAGAGCGAAAAGGAAATACAGCGCATAGAAAAGGAATTTTTTAGACATATGTGTGATATGTTCCTAGAAACGGTGAAGACCATGAACCTGAGCAAAGAGCAGGTTCGAAAAAAGTATGATGTTCGGAATATTGAAGTTTTAAAGGAACTTGAAAAAGAGCGTAGCATTTTAATCGTATGCTCCCATTACGCGAATTGGGAATGGAACGTAAGCATAAACAACTACGTAAAATCAAAAGGCTATGCCGTGTATCAGAAAATTGGCAATGTTTATTTTGATAAATTCATTAAAAAGGTGCGTGCGCGTTGGAATACCACGCTCATAACCCAGCAACAGACTGTAAAGACCGTTGTTCGTAACAAACGGGACGGTGTCATCGGTATTTTCGGCATGGTCAGTGACCAATCTCCCCAAGCACACAGAGCACAATATTGGGCAGATTTTATGGGTATTAAAGTACCGATTTTCAATGGCGCGGAGACCATGGCGCGGAAGTTGGACCTCGCCGTTGTTTTTCTTAAGGTGAGTAAGGTTAAACGTGGTTATTACAAGGCGGAATTCGTTCCCATTGCGGAACGTGGCAAACAGACCAAGGAAAATGAAATTACGGATACTTTTTTACGCCTGACCGAGCAACAGATCAGGGAAAGACCCGAGCACTATCTATGGACACACAAAAGATGGAAGCATAGGGATAAAACCCCCGCGTCCTTTGCTAAAATTGTATAAAAAATGCCCTAAGTTTTGGGCATTTTTTAGTTATCAACAAACGGAGATTTCTAAATCCTAGCTATCGCCTTTATTTCTTCAATTACACGGTCCGCTAAAGCATCGGCCTCCTTCTGGCTTTTTGCCTCCGTATAGATTCTGATGATAGGCTCTGTGTTCGATTTTCTAAGGTGTACCCAATTCTCCGCAAAGTCAATTTTAACCCCATCAATCGTAGAAATTTCCTCATCCTTATATTTTTCGGCCATGGCCTCCAATATACCGTCCACATCCAATCCTGGTGTTAACTGTATTTTCTTCTTACTCATAAAATAACTTGGGTAACTGGCTCTTAGTTCTGCTACCGTGCCTCCTTTCTCAGCCATTAGCATTAAAAACAGTGCGGAGCCTACTAATGAATCCCTTCCGTAATGACTTTCAGGATAAATGATACCACCGTTACCCTCTCCACCAATGATGGCCTTGTTGGCTTTCATCTTGGTAACCACATTTACTTCACCCACAGCAGCGGCTTCGTAGGTACCACCGTGCTTTTCCGTAATATCACGAAGTGCACGTGACGAAGAAAGGTTGGATACCGTATTTCCCTTTGTCTTACCCAATACATAATCAGCACAGGCTACTAGGGTATATTCTTCACCGAACATTTCACCATCATTACTTATAAACGCTAAACGGTCTACATCCGGGTCTACCACAATACCAAAATCGGCCTTCTCCTTCACCACCAAGTCACAGATATCCTTTAAATGCTCCTTTAAAGGCTCTGGGTTGTGTGGAAAATGACCTGTTGGGTCGCAATACAACTCTACGACCTCTACCCCTAACTCTTTAAGAAGCTTAGGGATGGCAATGCCTCCAGTAGAATTCACACCGTCGACGACCACTTTAAATTTAGCTTTACGGATGACATCCGCATCTACTAAGGGTAAATCCAATACTTCATCAATATGTATGTCTATATAACTATCGTTCTTTGATATTTTGCCCAAATCATCAACTTCTGAAAAATCAAAATCCTCCCGCTCCGCAATTTCTAAAATCTTGGCCCCTTGGGCAGCATCCAAAAATTCACCTTTCTCGTTCAAAAGTTTAAGGGCATTCCATTGTTTTGGGTTGTGACTTGCAGTTAAGATGATTCCACCATCCGCCTTTTCCAAAGGAACGGCAATCTCAACCGTTGGCGTTGTCGATAAATCCAAATCTATAACATCGATACCCAAACCTACCAAAGTAGAGACCACGAGATTCTGAATCATTTCTCCGGAGAGTCGGGCATCCCTGCCGATTACAACTTTCAATTTATCTTTCTTGGAATAGTCCTTTAACCAGATACCGTAAGATGCGGCAAATTTTACCGCGTCTATTGGGGTTAGGTTATCTCCAGGCTTTCCTCCTATGGTGCCCCTGATTCCTGATATGGATTTGATTAGTGTCATAAATTCGTTATAAGTTTTTGCAAATATAAAGGTCTATCGGCAATTGAGAGTTTAGCAATTCGTAAATTCGATGGCGACAAAACTATTCTCGTTCAATGAACTTCCTTGCCCATATATACCTTTCTTTTGGTGATAAAGAGATTACCATTGGCAACTTTATTGCCGATAGTATACGGGGGAATAAGTTTAAACATCTTCCTCCAAGGGTGCAACAAGGCATCACACTTCACCGGCATATAGATACCTATACGGACAGCCATAGGATACCCAAAATAAGCAGCAAACGTCTACACAAAAATTATAGCCATTACAGCAGGGTCATCGTAGATATTTTCTACGACCATTTTCTCGCAAAGAACTGGAGCCGGTATTCTGATATCCCTTTAGGGGTATTTGTTGATGATTTTTATGATCTCTTGGAGGATAATTATACAATACTCCCGGATGGCGTTAAACGCATGATGCCTTATATGATTGCTGATAATTGGATTTACAATTACGCCAAAATGGATGGTATTGCCAAAGTGTTGAACGGTATGAACCGTAGGACCAAAAACAAGTCTAAAATGAATTTTGCCATTATGGACCTCGAGGACCACTACGCGGATTTTGAAAAGGAGTTCTCGCTGTTTTTCGAAGAATTGATTATCTTTTCGCAACAAAAATTCAAATCATTATAGCTAATTCAAATACAACATCACCAACTACCTCCTTATGAAAAAAATACTGCTCTTATCCGCTTGTTTGTTCCTTTTTGTTCAATGTAAGGAAGCCCCTGCGGAACCTATGGGATTAGTAACGGATAACGCTATGGTGGTTTCTGCCCGTGAGGAAGCTTCTAAAATTGGCGTAGAGATCATGAAAAAGGGCGGCAATGCATTTGATGCCATGGTAGCGACTGAAATGGCCTTGGTTGTGGCCTACCCTTTTGCGGGCAATCTTGGTGGTGGAGGTTTTATGGTCTATAGAAAAGCGGACGGCAATGTCGGCGGATTGGATTATAGGGAGAAAGCTCCTTTGTCCGGACACAAGGACATGTATTTAGATTCCCTGGGAAACGTTATTCCCAACAAAAGTACGCTAGGTGCAACGGCAGTGGGTGTGCCAGGCACTGTAGCGGGAATCATTGAAGTCCACAAAAAATTTGGTTCTTTACCCCTGGCGGAAATATTTGAACCTGTAATCGCATTAGCGGAAAAAGGCGTGGTCGTTACTGCAAATCAAGAAAAAAGACTGGCCAGTCAACGGGATAAGTTTATTGAAGTAAATGGTGATAGTACCAAATTTGCGACGGTTTTCAAGGAGGGCGATATAATTACCTACCCCGCCCTGGCAGCAACAATGCGGAAAATTGCGGAAAATGGAAGGGATGGTTTTTACAAAGGAGAAACGGCACAAAAGCTAGCTTCCTTTATTCAGGAAAACGGGGGATACATCACCGAGGAAGACTTAGCAAAATATGAAGCCGTATGGCGCCAACCTATCATATTCAACTACAAGGATATCCGTGTAATATCCATGAGTCCGCCCAGTAGTGGTGGGGTTACTATCAATCAAATCTTTAAGATGATGGAGCCTTATGAGATTTCTGAATTTGGTCATAATTCCGCCAAAACGGTACAATTGTTTACGGAGGCTTCGCGCAGGGCGTATGCGGATCGGAACTACTACTTGGGAGATCCCGATTTCGTGGATATTCCTCTTGATGTCATTTTAAGCAACGGTTATCTAAAAGAACGTATGGAGAATTTTTCTTTTGATAAGGCTACTAAATCTTCAGAGGTAGAACGGGGTAGCGTAGAAATCGTAGAAAGCATGGAAACGACGCACTATTCTATTGTAGATGCGGAAGGAAATGCGGTTTCGGTGACCACGACCTTGAACGGAGCCTATGGTTCCAAACTATATTCGGACGAGCTGGGCTTCTTTTTGAATAATGAAATGGATGATTTTAGTGCCAAACCCGGAGTTCCTAATATGTTCGGGTTAATAGGTGCGGAAGCCAATAGTATAGCGGCGGAAAAACGTATGCTAAGCAGCATGACGCCGACCATTGTGGAGCGTGATGGCAAACTGTGGTTGGTCGTGGGGACACCCGGTGGTTCTACCATAATAACAGCCGTGGCGCAAACCATTCTAAATACCTACGAATTTAATATGAGTATGCAAGAGGCAGTGAACGCGCCACGCTTTCACCACCAATGGTTGCCGGATATGGTGATATTTGAACCAGAAGGCTTTTCTAGCGCATTAAAGGATGAAATGAAATCCAAAGGATATATCATCAATGAAGAACGTACACCTATTATTGGTAAGGTCGATGCCATTCGCGTCTTACCTGATGGAAAGTTAGAAGGTGGTGCCGATAAACGCGGGGATGATATGGCGGTCGGGTATTAGCCCCCTAGCTCCCAAAGGGGGAATTTTTATTCCCTAAAATTAAATTGAAAAGTCAGGTATCAAAAACAATTATGAACAAAATTAGTTATGATTCGTAAACTATTAAAAATCTTAGGGGTAATTCTAGTGTTGCTCATCGTTGGTTTTGGCTGTCTCTACTTCGTCTACAACGAAAAATTACCTGAAGGGCAATCGGGTCCTGAAGCTGATGCGCTAGCCCAAAAAATGTTGAACTCCCTGAATTATGAAACCTATCAGCAGACACGTTTTTTGGAGTGGTCTTTTCAAGGAGGGGCCCATAAATACAAATGGGACAAACAAAAAGCTATGGTTGAGGTAAAGTGGGATAACTATTTAGTTCAATTGGATTTAATCTCAACAAAATCTAGCCTTGTCTTTAAGGATAAGGAACGTTTGAACGAGAATGAAAGTGCGTCCATTATCGCAGATGCGTTGGATTATTTTAACAACGATTCCTTTTGGTTAGTGGCGCCTTACAAAGTATTCGACAACGGAACACAGCGCAGCATCGTATCCTTAGAAGATGGTTTAAGTGGTCTGTTGGTTACCTACGCTTCGGGCGGTTCTACACCGGGAGATTCCTATTTATGGATTTTGCAACCCAACGGTTTTCCAAAAAGCTATAAGATGTGGGTGAAAATAATACCTATCGGTGGTATTGAAGCCACGTGGGACGATTGGGCCATTATGGAAAGTGGGGCTTACTTACCAAAAACCCACAAGCTGGGACCTCTTGAGCTTTCTATGGGAGACGTTAGGGGCTATAACCGCTAAAGTTCAACCAAACCAAATTCGTTCAACACGATCTCCCACTCCTTGGTTTCCTTGATATCCAGGATACGTTGCGAGATCAATTGCTCCAACGCAGTATGGGTCTTGGGTAGCCCAAAAGCATACAATTGCACATCGAATTTTAGAGGAAGGATTTCTAGGTCGTTCAAACTGGAATCTTTCTGAATTCTATATTTCAAAATAGGTTCATCATATAAAAAAGCTTCAATTTTTCCTTTTTTCAAATCGGTTAGGCCCGCAACTACCCCAGGATAGGTTTTAACCTTCTTAAAGAAATGTTCGGCCAAGAACGTTCGCGTACCCGATTTGGCTACCGTACCCACTTTTCGCTCCTTAAATTCATTAAATCCATCGGGATTATTGTTCAGCTGGTTCACCGTTAAACTAGAGGCAATACTTGCCGTAAGTCCGGAGATAAACAACAAACCTCCGAACATTAGTACCAAAGCGGAAATCTTACCAAGTTTTGTTTGCGGAGCTTTATCCCCGTAACCTACGGTGGTGAGCGTTACTGCGGACCACCATATTCCGTCCCAAATTCCCCTTGGTCCGGTCCTAAAGGTCTCCGGATTTTCTTTTCGTTCAAACAACCACCCTAAAAAGCCGAAAATAAAGATGATGAGCAATAGCAGCAAAAGCCCCCGAAGGAAATTAGCGTTGAAAAATCCTTTTAAAAAGACCATCAATTTGTCAAAAGAAGATACTTGAGCCACGACCGCAGTGGCATTGGAGGCGAAAAAAGAATGCGTAAACTCCATTTTTCGACTACGATCACTGGTTATGGTCAATGGATTTATGCTTAAATCGATGCCTCCCGTTTGTAAAGAATCCAACATGTCCGAGAAGTTCATGGGAACCAGAGTATACTTCAGCTCTAAATCTTTCGCCACCTCTTTCCACAGCCAAATATTAAGGCCTTCCAAATTTTTACCCTCTTTGACAATAAAGGGAGCTGCCGGTGTATAGCCAACGAGCAAGGTATCGCGTGTAACCTGACCGCTCGCCACGAAACCGATGAAACATAACAAAGCGAATAATAATCTGCTCATAGCCTTAAGTATTCCTATTTTGCAATTAAATATACGTTTTTTAGTGTGTAACGGAAATACATCAAAACCTAATAAAAAACCATTGTGCATTTATAAATTTTATACGAAAATGTCAGTTCAAGAGGTTGATTTTCGATTTTTTCCAATCGAAAATCAAGTAAATAAAGAACCCTTTGAGCCATAAAATGCTTCTGTCCCGAAACTTAGGGAACAATTTTGCTTTATTACTATCTGAAAAATCACTGGAACGGCCGCCTTGTTTTAGTTAAAAGGTTAAAAAAGTATACTTTTAAATATCAAACTAAGAAAATGGAAATAAAGCTACTCGGAAAAGAGGATATTTCTCAAGAATTACAAACGCAACTATCGCAGCTTTACCTGCAACTGAATGCGGAACTAAGACAGCTATCCTTGTCCAATATTTTAAAGCGGTCAGATGCCATAGATATTGCTTGTTGTTTTGATGGACCTAAATTAGTGGGAATTGCCATGATGGCGAATTATAAGGTGGTATCAGGTTATAAGGGTATGATTGAAGATGTTGTGGTTTCTGAAAAGTATCGGGGAAAAGGAATCGGTAGAAAATTGATGGAAAAACTATTGGAGCAAGCCCGTTTACGAAAACTAGACGATGTGCTTCTGTTCAGTGGTCACCATAGAACGGCCGCCATCAGTCTGTATAAAAGTCTAGGGTTCACTCTTAAGAGCAGCGGCTTGTACGTTAAAAAGATGGAGACTGATTAATCTACCTTCTTTACATGTTGCAGTTGATTCTTTAACTCCTGCATCGATTCCTGCAACTGACGCAGCAAACCATTATCTGTTGTAGCATCTACATTAAAGGTAATCTTACTACTCACCTCCCAAATTTCCTGAATCTGAAAAGGTTTAATATCATAGGGTGGATAGGTTTCATTTAACGAAACCAATGTAATGTTATTGGAATTTGGACGCTTCTCTATCTTTTTTACCATTACGGAATCCTGTAAGACCACCACATACATTTTATTGGCACTCACATAATCTATATGTTCAATGGCCCTGGCCAAGACCCATTCCCCTGGATGCAGATTGGGCAACATACTATCCCCTTCTACCTGAAAACCTCTGTACGTCGCATTTCTGAACTCCGGAATAGGCAAATCAAAGGCAGGCAATTGCTCGTACCAACTGGTATCCGCAATATTCTGCGGATAACCGGCCGCCGCCTTGGCATTGACCAAAACCATATTCTCGTTCTCGGCCGCGTTTACGGTAACTACTTTAGGAATAACACTGGTATTGGAAGTTTCCAAATATTGTTGCTCACTCTCCCCGAACAACCAGAGCGGATTTATCTTGAACTGTTTTAAAAGTTCGGAAACCACTTTTCCGGAGAGTTTGGTACGACCACGTTCTATATCTGCGGTGGTATTGGACACGCCTATAAGTGCGGCAAATTCTGCCTGCGTATATCCCAATTCCCGTCTAATATCTGTAAATCGTTTTAAAGTGAGTTCATTTTCCATACTCAAATATACTAAATATGGATTATATCCAAAATATTATTTGGAATATTTCCATAATTAGGAATATATCCATATTTTTGGAATATATACCAGTGCGATGAATTTTGAACGTATTAAAGAGAAACTGAATATTTTGGCCGATGCTGCTAAATACGATGTTTCCTGTTCCAGCAGCGGCAGTAACCGTACCAATAAGAACAAAGGCCTTGGCAATAGCACGGGAATGGGCATTTGCCATAGCTATACGGAAGATGGTAGGTGTGTATCACTTCTTAAGATATTACTGACCAACCATTGTATTTTTGATTGTGCCTATTGTGTCACCCGAAAAAGCAACGATGTACAACGTGCCGCGTTCAAAATTCAGGAGGTGGTGGATTTGACCATCAATTTTTACCGTAGAAACTATATCGAGGGTTTGTTTTTGAGTTCAGGGATTTTTAAAAGTCCTGATTACACCATGGAACGCCTAGTTGCCGTGGCCAAAAAACTGCGGGAGGAAGAGAATTTTAACGGATACATCCATTTAAAGTCCATTCCCGGTGCCAGTGATGAATTAATGTATGAGGCCGGATTGTATGCGGACCGTTTATCGGTCAACATAGAAATCCCCACTATTTCCGGCCTTAAACTATTGGCACCCGATAAGAAGCACGAGGACTTTTTAAAGCCGATGCTGAAGGTGAAAAACGAAATTGTGCGCTATAAGTCCGAAAAGAAACTTATCCGCAGTACCCCCAAGTATGCACCAGCGGGGCAAAGTACACAAATGATTGTAGGTGCAACGGGAGAATCTGACAAGGACATTATGTACTCCGCCACGCACTTTTACAAGAATTACAATATGAAGCGGGTATACTACTCCGGGTATGTACCCGTAGCGGATGACAAAAGATTGCCCGCCATAGGCACTCAAGTTCCTATGCTCAGGGAAAATAGATTGTACCAAACGGATTGGTTGTTGCGCTTTTATGGCTTTGCCGTTAGTGAACTCTTGAACGATGCCCATCCCAATCTGGATATTGAGGTGGACCCGAAGTTGAGCTGGGCGCTACGCAACTTGAACCATTTTCCCGTGGATATTAATACGGCGGACAAACGCCTGTTGGCCCGTATTCCGGGCATTGGAATGTACTCTGTGAGCAAGATTATTAAAGGAAGAAAATTTAGAAAATTGAACTGGGAACACCTCAAGAAAATGGGGGTGGCCCTTAACCGTGCTAAATTCTTTATCCTCTGTGATTCTCCTAATTGGGAACGAAGGGATTTGGATGCGGACCGTATCAAAGGAATGATTCTGCAGAACTCCTCGGGAAAGTTCAGGAATCAGTATAGTAGTCAATTATCATTATTTAATTAAACAGCATGGAATACGTGGATAGCACTTGGGAAGGTATGGGTAAGGTTACTACCAAATTTGGGTTTTTAGAACGTAGCCGAAATGCCATTCTAAACACCGGATATCAGTATGTTGCTTTTAAAAGTAGGGCCAAGAAATATGCCTATACCCTAAAAAGAAAGCTCATTTTGTTTTACTCTAAATCCTAACGAATATGAACACTTCAAAAACATTAATTTACGACGGTAGTTTCAATGGATTTTTAACCGCCGTTTTTATAGGCTTTGAACAAAAGATTGCGCAGGCCGATATTCAACGTAAGGGTCAAGCACAGAACGGACTTTTTACAGAAACGGAAACCATATTCACAAACATCGATAAAGCCAAAAGAGTCTGGAACGGTGTTCGTGGGCGCAGTAACAATGCCATAAAAAGTATTTATTTCGCTTTTCTGAGCGAACAAAAGGGGATAGAACCCCTACTCTACCATTACATTCAAAAACTGATGGCAAGCAAAGAAAATAAGGCTACGGATTTCACCGATGATGCCGTGCTTAAGATAAACCAATTGGCACACCGCGTAGGCAGGGAAAAACACCGTATGGAGGCTTTTGTACGCTTTCAATTGACCAAGGACGAAATCTATTTTGCGAATATTGAGCCTGATTTTGATGTGTTACCCTTAATCTCCAAACATTTCCGTTCCAGGTATGCGGACCAACAATGGATTATCTATGACCTAAAGCGAAAATACGGTCTGTTCTTTAATTTGCAAAGTGTAGAGCTGATTTCGCTAGACCTGCAAGATGCCCATGTAAACAGTATAAAAAGAAATACGGCCTTTACTAATGAGGAGTACAATTATCAAGAACTTTGGAACAACTACTTCCAAAGTACTAATATTAAATCCCGCATCAATAAAAAGCTACATACACAGCATGTACCTAAACGATATTGGAAGTATTTGTCGGAGAAGAAGGTCAGTTAGTTGAGCCATCGTATCCTGAGTGTAGTATCAAGGATGAATAAAAAAAAAGTTCAGTCAGTTCGAGTGGTTTATTTTACAATGATTTCATAGTGAAATCAAGTGTATCGAGAACCCCTTAGCTTTGTTTTGGCTATTTCATTTCAGGATACGAAAGCTTCTCGATACTATTTTCACTCCAGAAAAGGTCGCGAAAATCACTCGAAGTTACATCCATACTTAGGAAACAAGTCGAAATGTACAACGGGTATAGTTCTACAACCGCACCCTGAGCGGAGTCGAAGGGTAATAGAGAATATTGCCTTTGAAATAAAAATTGGAAAAGCTTAATTTCGTCAGTAATAGACAAAAGAAAACTTGTGCTAAATATATTTTAGTCTTAAAACATCACATATCTATACATTGAGTTTATTCTAAAAAAGGTAATCTATCCACGTAATGAGCATTTTCATTTTAGTTTTTATTCTAGTTTTTGGAATTCTTCTGCTTCTCGTGATAAATAGAATTACTAAAAAGAGTAGAAAAAGAAATCAAGATTGGAAGGTATCCAAAAAAGGTAGGGACGGAATTCTTTACGAACAAAAGGTCGCCAGAGAATGGAAGTCCATAGAAATCGATGCAGAATTACTTCTTGGTAAAATAAATCATGTTATTTACTTTAAATCCGAAGACGAATGGACTGAATACCCAAAATGGGCCCAGAACCGGACCGAAATAATTAGTCGGATAAAAACCGTTTTTCCTCCCGCTAAAACAGAATACGAAAACGCTTAATTTATTGAACGTAACAGGGGCAAATCTTCTGCAAACCTTGAGTCTCGAAAAAAATAAAATGATTTAAGTCCTTAAAAAGGTTTTTTTGTTTTTAGTCCGGACCTCCTTCCTCATAGTCTTTTAGACTTAGATTCCTCCAATTCCGTATTTTTGCTCCACCATAAAACACATAACCATGTTCAAAAAAATTAGCCTCCTCCTGATTGTTGCTTTAGTATCCACCTCTTGCTGGAAAGACAAAAGCCCTGAAGACCTTATTCGTTTAAAGGATAAATTTAAATCTACCGTGTCTTCTTTTGAAAAGAAAAAGGAAACGGCCAATAAGAATGTTACCAAAGGTTTGGAAACTTTAAATGCACTTAAAAGTGCTTTGGAGGACACCAAAAATGAAGACAAGGAATTTGCCAAAGTCTATGGCGACTGGGAAAAAGTGAACAAACGTGTGGTAAACCTGAACAAGGAATATGAGGATCTAAAGGAACACGCTTCCAACTTGTTCAACGCTATGGAAACACAGACCAATAGCCTTAGTGATGCCACCAGTAGAAAAACATTGAACAGCGCTATTGAAAAGGCTCGTACCAAATACAACGGCACCTTGGCCAATACCTCCAAGGCCATTGAAAAACTACGTTTGTTGCACGGTGATGCCGTAGAAGTTGTTAAAGCCCTTGAGGTTGCCGCAGCCCTAAATTCTTTTGACAACATCAACGACCAAATGAAAAGTATTGAGGGTCGTGTAGACGGCATTATGCAAGAACTGAACCTAGCCGTGGTAGAAAGCAAAAAGCTCTACGAGAAAAAGATTACGGAGCTGGGAGAAGACTAAAGTTCATCCCCTGCTTTTCGTAAGGATTGGCATGCGGAATTATTTGCTCCGCTCCCCAACGAAATGGTCGCTCTTACTTTTAAATAGCACATTAAAAGAGGTTAAACTTCCGTAAATACGTGTAATGTACTGCTGCAAGTCTATCTTTTCTTGGTCGTCCAGGTTCTTACTGCTGTTTATTTTTTGTTCCATAACCCGTATACGGTCGCGTACCATCACAATCTTATGAAAAAAGCTGTCAATGGGGAGTTCCTTATTGGCCAAGGCATCACCCGGTTCCAGAATTAATTTTCCGCCCTTCCACTTATCGGCGATTGCCACTTTCTCATGGGTATCACTCCATTTTTCTAAAATCTGGACCAAGGAGCTTTCTACATCAAAAAAACTAACGGTATCTACTTCTTCTTCCACCGCTTCGATCACTTCAAAATCACTATCCAAGGCAATGGTTTCTAATCCACCATCCATAAACGTTACCCAATAGTATTTTGTGGAGACATTGGTCACCACACCTTTCCCATATTCCGAATGGTCTATTCTAGAGCCTATTCCTAAAATTTGCATGTAATTATCATTTAAAATTCTTTAACAAATGTAAAAGCTGCTGTATACAAATCCAAGATTATAAAACGCTTTGCCCAAGAAATTTGAATCCCGCTTTTGTTCCATTTTGATATTTCAACTACTTTTAAACTTTTGTCTGATGTATAACAAACGACTCTCTCATGAAAACATTCACTAGTCTCTTTTTACTTGCACTATTAGCGACCGCCTGTGGCGAACAAAAGAAAGAAGCCCCTAAACCAGAACCTGTAGTGAAACAGAAAGTGTTTATCATCGACGGACAGAACAACCACTACATTTGGCCAAAAACTACCCGAATGATGCAGGACTACTTGGAAGAAACGGAATTATTCGAGGTAGACATCCATAGGATGGATTCTGTTTGGTTAGGTATAAAATACAATGAGAACAGACCGGAAGCCTATACCTCCTTTATAGAAAAATATCCTTTAGGAAATGCGGCCTACGCCATTTCCCACGACCCGATTAAAACATCGGATTTCAGTATGGACTTTGACAAGTATGACCTGGTGGTAACCAACTTGGGTTTGGATGCTGCCTCATGGCCTAAAGCTACAAGAAAGGCATTTGAGGACTATATGAAAAATGGCGGCGGACTTATGGTAGTACACGCGGCGAATAATTCTTTTGGCGACTGGGATGAATACAACAACATGATCGGTCTTGGTGCCTGGGGAGGTCGTGATGCGAGTTCGGGCCCTTATGTCTATTACAACGATGCGGGTAAAGTGGTGCGCGACAGTACCGATGGGGTCTGTGGTTCCCACGGAATGGAATATGAATTTGAACTGACTACTAGAGCAAGTGAACATCCTATCATGAAAGGCTTACCCACAACATGGACGCACACCCAGGATGAACTGTATGAGCGCATGCGAGGACCTTTTGAAAATGCCACCATATTGGCCACCGCCTATGCCGATGTTGAAAAGAATGCCCCGCCTTGGGATGAGAGCGTAAAGGGTCTGGGGCAACATGTGCCCATGTTAATGACCATTAATTACGGAAAAGGTAGGGTCTTTCACACGACGCTAGGCCATTTTGACTATTCCATGGAATGTGTGGGTTTTATCACGACATTGCAACGCGGCGCGGAATGGGCGGCTACCGGGAAGGTAACCCAAGAGGTGCCGAGCGATTTTCCAACTGCGGAGAAAACAGCAGCTCGGAAGTGGAGCGAGTAGCCTATTTTCTGGTGAACGTGAAATAAGCTTTACTCGGAGGTGTTTTGGCAGCCTTCCCTCCTTCTGGTATCGATGAGATAGATAATCTTCCAAGTATCCTTTTCCTTGAAAAGCTGAAACGAATTGACACCACAATGATGAAACTCGTTATTCAACCAAAATTCATAAGGCGTCCAGGCATTCGCCATAGCGCCGTCTATCTGAATGGAATAGTCCAAAATTCGCTCTTCAAATTGTACGGAATCAGGTATGCTGGTAATGGAGCGTACCAAATCTTCAAAATTTTCGGTCCGTAAATACTGACTACCATCCTTTTTAGCTCCAACAGTCTGTAGTACAATAGTACTCGAAACTGTAGCTTTCATAGCTACGGAATCTTGTGCATGAAACGATTTAAAGAAGTCCTTTATGGTATTTTTCACTGCTTCTTGACCGTCTTGCGCTGCTGCCATGACAGAAAAAAGACAACAAAGAACGAGTAGTAGTGGTTTCATAGTTTCTCTATTTTAGAACGATACTTTAAAAATAAGGATATTCTATCTGAAAAAGACAGACGCGTTCCTGCAAAAGGAAAACCTATATTCTCACTAAAACTCCTTATTTTTAGCAGCAATAAATTTTAATGCATGTCCATAGCTAAAAAAGAATACAAAAGAGTTACCGTAAAGTCCTTGGTGGACATGAAAAAGAACGGAGAAAAAATCTCCATGCTCACGGCCTACGATTATTCCATGGCCAAAATAGTGGATGCCGCCAACGTGGATGTTATTCTGGTCGGGGACTCCGCCAGTAACGTTATGGCGGGCCATGAGACCACACTACCCATTACCCTGGACCAAATGATCTATCATGCATCTTCGGTCATAAGGGCTATAAACCGTTCCTTAGTGGTCGTAGATTTACCCTTTGGCAGTTACCAGAGCGATCCCAAGGAGGCCTTGCGTTCCGCTATCCGAATTATGAAGGAGAGCGGTGCCCATGCCGTTAAGGTGGAAGGTGGTGCTGAAATCAAAGAGTCCGTAAAACGTATTCTTGCCGCTGGTATTCCCGTTATGGGACATTTGGGCCTCACGCCACAATCCATTTATAAGTTCGGAACCTACACGGTTCGGGCTAAAGAGGAAGAAGAAGCCGAAAAACTCATGGAAGATGCTAAAATGCTGGAGAAATTAGGGTGTTTTGGTCTGGTACTGGAAAAAATACCTGCGGAATTGACGAAAAAAGTTTCTGAAAGCCTTACGATTCCTACCATTGGAATCGGTGGAGGGAAATATGCGGACGGACAAGTATTGGTCATTCATGATCTATTAGGGATGACCCATGAATTCAATCCTCGATTCTTGAGGAGGTATATGAACCTTTACGAGGAAATGGGAAATGCTATTTCCAATTACGTAAAAGACGTAAAAAGCAGGGATTTCCCTAATGACGACGAACAATACTAAAGGTTCATGGAACTGAAAAGAAAACCGTTCTTATCCCGCTTTTACATCATCGTATTAGTGCTTCTGAATATTGGATGTGACCAAATATCAAAGGAAGCGGTGCGCAATAACGTAAGAAGTAAGGACTATATTGAACTTATCGACGATCACTTTATTCTTACCAATATTGAGAATAAAGGCGCCATGTTGGGCTTTGGAGAAAACTTCCCTCCCCTGGTCAAAAAAATTCTTTTACAAGGGCTACCTCTAGTGGTATTGCTTATTCTGCTCTACAGAACACTAATCAAGACCGATTTAAATATTTGGCTTATTGTGGCGTTTGCCTTTGTTATTGGTGGTGGTATCGGTAATTTGATAGATCGCATCTATTACGGTTCCGTAACCGATTTTTTTCAAATACGATTGGGTGTTTTGAAAACCGGTATTTTTAACATGGCGGATGTATCCGTTACGTTTGGGGTGCTTTTACTATTACTCTTAAGTATTACCCATAAGAAACTTTCCATCTAGAACATAGTGCCAAAAAATCAACATTCTAATTCTAAGAATCTTCAGGTGCTACATGAGGATAATCATCTCATTGTAATCAACAAACGACCGGGAGATATCGTACAGGGCGATAAAACAGGCGATACGCCCTTGAGTGAGGTGGTCAAAAAATATATCAAAGTGAAATATAACAAACCGGGCAACGTGTATTTGGGCGTTGTGCACCGTTTAGACCGACCAACTTCCGGTATTGTGGTATTCGCCAAAACATCCAAAGCACTTCCTAGACTGAACAAACTTTTTGCGGAAAGAGGTGCTGAAAAGACCTATTGGGCGATTGTAAAACAACTTCCCCAAAAAACGGAAGATACCCTTGTACATTGGCTTAAGAGAAATCCTAAGCAGAACAAATCCTATGCGCATAAAAACGAAGTGCCAGAAAGTAAAAAGGCCATTCTAGATTATAGGTTGATAAAGGAATTAAATAATTATTACCTACTGGAGGTTGACCTTAAAACCGGAAGGCATCACCAAATACGTTCGCAATTATCGGGAATAGGAAGTCCTATCAAAGGAGATTTAAAATATGGTGCCGACCGCAGTAATCCTGACGGAAGTATTCATCTTCATGCGCGAAAGTTGCATTTGATACATCCGGTGAAAAAAGAACCCTTCACCATTATCGCTCCGTTACCCAAAGACCCTATTTGGGATGCATGTTCTTAATATTCGTATTTTTAAGCACACGAAACACAAAACCATGATACGAAAATTAAGTGCCTTACTCCTATTAGTTCTAATATCCGGCTGCGGAAGTTATAATTCCATTGACACCTTCTACAACGCCCATAAGAACGATAATCAGGTTACCGCCGTGCGGGTACCGCAATTTATGCTTATCCTCATCAGTAATGTTTCTCCTGAAATGCAATCCCTAGTCGGAAATACAAGAGATTTACGATATATGCAGTTCCCTAGCGCCACACCTGCTCGAACGCAGTTTTTAAATAAGCAGATGAACGGTATAACCGGAAATTCGTTCATTGAGGTCTATCGCAAAAATGACGAGTTAAAACGAAATGTGGTTTCCATCCGGGAGAAGAAAAATACGGTGAAAGAAATTTTGATATATAACAATAACAATCAGAATGGTTCCTTTCTTTATTTCAATGGTAACTTTGATCCTGTAAAGGTCAGGGACATGGCCAAGAACAACGAATTTGAAACCCTTGGCGAAGGACTATTGAATCAATTTGGAAGTGGTACACCGAGTATTAATCCGGAACAGTAAGTTTAGGTTTTCTCGTTACCCTAAAACTTTCGATAACCACCGAGGCCAATATCAGTATACCTCCAAAAACAGTTCTTAGGTCCGGAATTTCCCCTAAGAAGATAATTCCTATCACTATACCGTAAACGGGTTGTATGCTGCTTAGAATACTCACCGTGGTGATACTAAAGTGCTTAAAAGTCATGAGGAATAAGGTATGCCCAATGGCGGTAGTTAATAGCGCGAGCACCAAGAGACCCTTCCATTGTCCCAAGACTATAGTGATATCCGTGTAAAACACAAACGGTAATAGGGCCATACCTACAATAGCTACTTGATAGACCATAAGCATAGAACCATGGTATTTTTTTACTTGTGATTTTAACACCAGATTCCGTAACGCATAGCAGAAAGCAGAGAAAACCCCAATACCAATGGCGATGGTGTTCGATTCTTTAATATCAAAGTTGGGTGCTAGAAAATAAATTCCGCTAATGACAAGAGCTCCCAACAGCAAATGCATCCATTGTAATTTCGTCCTTAAGACCAAAGGTTCTAGAAAGGCGGTGATAACGGGGTATGTGAATAAAGATAACATCCCAATAGCAACATTGGACAATTGCAGCGCATAGAAATAGGTCACCCAGTGCAATCCCATCAACAGTCCACTTAATATGATTACCGGGAGGTCCTTACGATTTATGTTAAGTGAAATCTTCTTCCACTTACAAAAGATGTAGAGCAGTAAAAATGCGAGAAGCCCTCTACAAGCAATAGTTACCGGAACAGGAAGTTCAACATACCTGCCCAAAGCACCGGAAGTGCCTATAAATACCATGGCCAGATTAATTTCGAATATGTGCGAGAAGTTATGGCGCTTCATTGCTACGGTCTCTTGCCTATCTCGTATGTAATAAGGCCTTCTCCCTAATGATTTGCGATACAGGCTTGTTCTCTAAGTGACTTTCTAACCATGAAATGATGTCCAAATACAAGAACGCCCTTTTTTCATAGGGATGATTCTCATACTTCTTTAGTTCTGTATGCAATTTCTGGAATTCGTTCCTTAGTTCATTGGGATAAATACCGCCTAAGCTCCTCAGAAACTTGATCATTTCCTTTTGTACGGCGTGCATATCGTTCATTTTCAGCAGGAATTTGTAAGTACTCTTCAATTGTACTTCTAGATGGTAATCCATTCCAGCCTCATAGTGCGCCACCAAACTGAGCACCCTTGCAAAACACATCAAATCCTCACGCATCTTCAAGCTCTTGTTTTCTATAATCTTTTTGAGGTAGAGAATACAGGTTTTATTATCTCCTATGCCAAAATACAGGCAGGCTATTTTATAATACAGGACCATGACGTGATGCGCATCTATACGGTCCCTATGCTTATTGATTCCGTACTCAATAATTTTTACGAGGTATAGTCCTTTTTCAAAAGTTCCATCCAGAAAATGAAGGTTTAGCTTATTTGCATTCAAATAGATAAAAGCAAGGGAGTTAATATTATCATTTTTTGGAAAATCCTTGTCTTTAAGGGTCGTTTCCAATTGTTCAAGTGTTTGTTTAAATTGAGAACTATATCTTACATAAAATAAAGATTCTAGCAAATAATGATTTCCCTTTAAAAAGAAAACGGGATTCAAATAGATCATCTCCTTGTTCTCATAAAATAAATCCACCCACTTATTGGCATATTTATAGCAGGAAAGGAAGTCCTGCGTCAAAAAACTATACCATAAATGCGCTTTGTAGAGCCAAAGTTTTTCACGAAAATCCAAGGTATCCAAATCGTATTTTGGCAATTGCTTATCAAAATAATCCTTCACTTTTTTATAGTCCTCATCACTACGAACGTACCCCACCTTGAGCATCATTCCATACAGTTGCAAGGACAGGTTGGATAGTTTGCTGGTCATTACGTTCTGACCCGATAGTTCCTTTGCCTGTACTGCCAATTCATTGGCCCTGTCCGGAATACTTCTCGTGATGTATTGTGTTTCTATAATTTTTTCTAGCTCAACGATTTCATAGGCAATGTTCTTCTCTTGATTGTCTATAGCGACGGCCTTTGCCTTATCCAATATTTTTAAGCTTTGCTTATAGAGTCCCTTTTGATAAAGAATCGTAGCAAAATCTAACTGTTCCCTAATTTGTACGCGAATGTTCTGGTTTACCGGATTAAGCCGCAAACTGACCAAAATCTGTTTGTACAGGTGCGCTTTTAGGTTAGAAAGTTGGGCTTTTTTGACAATTCCACTTTCTAAAATCACCTTTTCATCGTACTGTTTAATTTTATCCAAAAGATTGAATAATGCCAGAAATTTAGCATCGGCATTCACCCCTAAGCGACCAACATAAAGTTTAAATTGACGCTTCTCCGATTTGGATAATGATTTTACTAAAACGAACAAGGCGTCTTTGTGGGCATTTGTCATCGTAAAAAAAAGAGTTTAAATAATTGAATACCAATGTTTTGAATACACAAAAAAGTGTCTTAACATTGTAAATACCGTAACAAAAATCACATAATTTGTGTACAGCGTTATATATTCGTTTAACTAGCTAAAACTACGTAAATATAATGAGCAAAGATATAGTACAAATTTTTGATACTACGTTAAGAGATGGTGAGCAAGTTCCTGGCTGTAAACTGGACATGGAGCAAAAACTGGTTATCGCGGAACGTTTAGATTCTCTTGGAGTTACCATTATTGAGGCTGGTTTCCCTATTTCTAGTCCGGGAGATTTCAAATCTGTGGAAAGCATTGCCAAATTGGTGAAGAACGCCACGGTTTGTGGACTCACAAGAGCGGTTAAAAAAGATATCGAAGTTGCCGCGGAGGCATTGAAGCATGCGAAAAAACCAAGAATACATACAGGCATAGGCACTTCTGATTCACACATAAAATTCAAGTTCAACTCTAACAGGGATGCTATTATAGAAAGGGCCGTTGACGCGGTCAGTTACGCCAAAACATTTGTGGAAGATGTTGAATTCTACGCAGAAGATGCAGGTAGAACCGATAATGAGTTTTTAGCACGGGTTTGCGAAGCGGTTATCAAGGCAGGTGCTACAGTGCTCAACATCCCTGACACTACGGGCTATTGTCTACCGGAAGAATATGGGGCCAAGATGAAGTATTTAAAAGAAAACGTAACGGGAATCGATAAAGCCATACTTTCTTGTCATTGCCATAACGACCTTGGGTTGGCCACGGCAAATTCAATTGCTGGGGTCATCAACGGAGCGCGACAAATAGAATGTACCATCAATGGCATTGGTGAGCGAGCAGGGAACACCTCTCTAGAGGAAGTGGTGATGATTTTACGACAACATCCTGATCTTAATCTGGATACCACTATCAACAGTAAATTACTGTACGACACCAGCAAAATGGTCTCTCAAAAAATGGGTATGGTCGTACAACCCAACAAGGCCATAGTGGGTGCCAATGCATTTGCCCATAGTTCGGGAATTCACCAAGACGGGGTAATAAAGAATAGGGAAACTTATGAAATCATAGACCCTGCGGAAGTAGGTGTAACCGAATCATCCATTGTGCTTACTGCAAGAAGCGGCAGGGCTGCCTTGGCCTACAGGGCCAAAATCGTTGGTTACGAACTGACCAAACTTCAATTGGATGAAGTGTATGAGGAATTTTTGAAATTTGCCGATAGAAAGAAAGAGATTCTTGATGAAGACATTCATCAAATTATTGAAGCGAGCAGTATCAACTCACAAAGCATTAGCTAATGCATCTAAAAATAGCAGTTCTCGGTGGAGATGGAATTGGGCCAGAAGTTGTGGCACAGTCTATAAAATGCTTACGTTCCGTTGAGGAAACTTTTGGTCATAAATTTACCTTTACAAAAGCGAGGGTCGGTGCCGGTGCCATTGAGAAAAATGGGGATCCTTTGCCCAGCAGAACTTTGGAAATATGCAAACAGTCCGATGCCGTGCTTTTTGGGGCCATAGGCGCCCCGAAATACGATGGGAATCCTTCAGCAAAAGTATGGCCAGAACAGGGTCTTTTACGTTTGCGAAAGGAACTTGGCCTTTTTGCCAATATTAGACCGGTAAAAGTTTTTCCCGCTCTTGTACAACAATCGCCTTTATCAAAGAAAGTGGTAAAAAATACCGATTTGGTTATTTACCGAGAATTATCGGGCGGTATTTATTATGGTGACAAAACAGTGGATGAAACCCGGACTTCTGCAACCGATACCTGTACCTATACCGAAGCTGAAATTAGCAGAATTGCTCATTTGGCCTTCAAGGCCGCTAAGGCAAGGAAAAGAAAAGTCACCCTGGTGGATAAGGCAAACGTATTGGAAACCTCTCGTCTTTGGCGTAGAGTCGTGTATACCATTGCCAAAAGCTATCCAGAAGTTACTTTAGAATCGCTGTTCATCGATAACGCGGCGGTCCAAATGATTCTGGACCCCAACCAGTTCGATGTTATCCTGACCGATAATATGTTCGGCGACATCCTATCCGACCAAGGAAGTGTCATTGCAGGCTCAATAGGTCTGTTGCCTTCTGCCTCCGTTGGAAGCGATTATGCCATGTTCGAGCCCATACACGGCTCTTACCCTGATGCAAAGGATAAAAATGTAGCCAACCCTGTTGCTTCCATTTTAAGTGCTGCCATGTTATTGCAACACTTTAAACTGAACGAAGAATCAGACGCTGTAGTAGCGGCAGTTTTAAAGTCTTTTTCAAAGAAAATTGTTACTGCGGATATTATGGGCAGTAGTAAATACGGAACGGACTATGTGGGTGACTTTATCGCCGATAACATTATGGAATTGGACGGAAGCTTCAACATGAACGATGAGAACATCGATTTAGGGAAATCTACCATCATCTAAAAACACTACTCTTTTAAAAGCGTCGATACGAAGGTGTTGAACTCCTTTTTGAACGCTACATATTTTTCACCCGTAGCAGGTCCGTTAAAACCCGTGTGTATTTTACGTACCGCTCCTTTTTTATCGATAAAAATGGTAGTGGGATACGACAGAACGTGATTTAACATGGGTAATTTTTCTTGGGCTTTTCCTTTGTCGGAAGTGCCGTATTGTGCCAAAAGTATGGGATATGGCACTCCTACCCTGTCCACTAAACGTTTAATGCTTTTTTGCGCCCCTACGGAAGTCTTGGCATACTCAAAAGCCAAACCAACAACCTCTAGATTATCCGCCTTGTTCTTACCTAAATAATCTACCAAAAATTTAGTTTCATCCAAACAGTTGGGGCACCATGTGCCCATGATTTGAACAATAACCACCTTATTCTTAAATCGCCCATCTTCTAATGAAACCATGTTGCCGTCGGCATCAGGAAAAGAAAAAGCCAGTTTCTCATAGCCATCGTTTAAGAACGTTAAGGAATCCGGACTCGGCAACTCATACAACTCATTTCGCTTAGCTACGAACGGTTCCTTAAAATGATTTCCTGAATAAAATGTTCCGTTTAATAGACTGTCCTCTATGCTGCCGGTGAACAAAAATGCATGTGCCCCATCAAAAGCGGATAATTTGAGGGAATCTCCGTCCATCACCCCTTCCAAAAATCGATAGTCTCCGGTTGTGGTCCTGAACGTTCCGGTCACCTTGCCGTTTTTTTGTTCAAAAATACCTTTACCCATATAGTTATCATCGGTTCCCGGGCTAAATTCGGTCTCCCAAATTCCCGATATATCCGCAGTAGCTTTTTCGATATTGGTAAATCTTTCTGAGATTCCAAACTTGGCTTTAAAGGGAACAATCCTATCCAAGCTTTCTTTGATAAATTCTCCTGAGATACTATTTTCAGAAAAGGTTCCCGCAATATATCCTTCAAAAACAGGGGTTTTAATGAGGATAGAATCTCCGTTGATACTGATTTCATCAACCTGAATAGTCTCCTCAGCATTTAAAATGTTCATGCTATATATCCCATTTGGAGTTTTATTCAATTCAAAATTAAAGGGTAACACCTGATTATCCATGACCTCCAACTCCGCCTGCCAAATGCCACTTTTTAACTGAACTTCTTTCTCGTTGGAAGCACACCCGAACAACAAAAGTGTTACAATGAAAACACCGATTCCATTTCTCATATAATAGATTTTAAAAAGGCGAAATAACGACTTAATTGGAAGATTAAAAAATTAAAGGTAAAAGCAAGGTTTCCGTATTGAATGTCTTAGGGCATTGTTTTATCTTTACGCCCTTTAATACCGACTGATGAAGATTTCTTACAACTGGTTAAAGCAGTTTATAAATATAGATTGGGATTCCCAAAAAATGAGTGAACTTTTAACCGACCTAGGCTTGGAAGTTGAAGGCATTACAGCTTTTGAGTCCGTTAAGGGCGGCCTGGAAGGTGTTGTGGTCGGGCATGTGCTCAGCTGCGAGCAGCACAGTAATGCCGATAGGTTAAAACTTACCTCGGTAGATATTGGTCTCCCATCCCCAGTTCAAATAATTTGTGGAGCACCTAATGTAGCCAAAGGACAGAAGGTTCCCGTAGCCACCATTGGCACGAAACTTTACACTCCAGAGGGTGAGGCTTGGACCATTAAGAAGGGGAAAATCCGGGGCGAAGAAAGCCATGGGATGATATGTGCCGAAGATGAACTAGGCTTGGGCAAAAGTCACGACGGTATAATGGTTTTAGATGAAGCGCTACTACCTGGAACCCCTTGTGCGGAGATTTTCGAAGTTGAAAATGATGAGATTTTTGAAATTGGGCTCACCCCGAACAGAGCGGATGCCATGAGCCATTTTGGTGTAGCCAGGGATATAAAAGCCGGTTTACAGCAAAAAGAAATTACCAAAGAATTAATTACTCCTTCCACTAGTCATTACAACATAGACAGTAGAGCATTAAAAATAGATGTTGATGTTCAGGACAACGATTTGGCCCCTAGATATTGCGGAGTAACCTTGAGTAATTTAATCGTGCAACCTTCACCAGACTGGTTAAAGAATAGGCTAAATGCTATAGGCATTACGCCTAAGAATAATATTGTGGATGCCACGAACTACGTACTGCACGAATTGGGTCAGCCACTACATGCTTTTGATGCGAATAAAATAAAAGGCGGTAAGATTGTCGTAAAAACCCTTCCTAAGGGTACCAAGTTTACTACACTGGATGGCTTGGAACGTGAACTACATGAGGAGGATTTAATGATCTGTGATGCGGAAAAGCCCATGTGTATTGCTGGGGTATTTGGAGGGTTACACTCCGGAGTAACGGAACATACTACTTCTATTTTCCTAGAGAGTGCCTATTTTAACCCTGTATCCATCCGGAAATCTGCTAAAAGACATGGATTGAACACCGATGCCTCTTTTAGGTTCGAGCGCGGTATTGATATAGAAAATGTAGAGTACAGCCTGAAGCGAGCAGCACTCCTCATAAAGGAAATTGCCGGAGGTGATATTACTTCTGAAATCGTAGACCTATATCCTAACAAAAGAGAGGATTTTGAAGTTTTTCTCGCTTTCGAGAAAATTAATAAGTTAATTGGTCAGGAGATACCTCAGGATACCATTAAGTCCATTTTGGCCTCGCTGGATATTAAAGTGAAGAATGTAACTGAGACCGGAATGGGACTTTCCGTGCCCTCTTACCGAGTGGATGTTCAGCGCCAGGTTGATGTAATTGAGGAAATTCTAAGGGTATACGGGTATAACAACATTGCGTTCGGTCAAAAACTGAACGCTTCAATTGCCACTACAAATGCCTTTGAAGATCATAAGATACAGTATGCCATTGGAAATTTGTTGGCAGCAAAAGGATACTATGAAATTTTAACCAACAGTCTCTCTTCCCCAAATTATAATGACCTTTTAGAGGGTGCACTAGGGGAACGAACGCCAGTTCAAATGATAAATCCATTGAGTGGTGATCTATCCGTTTTGCGAAAAACCTCCCTATTTTCGGCTTTAGAGGCGGCAAGTTATAATATCAACCGAAAGAGACAGAACCTAAAATTTTTCGAGTTCGGGAAGACCTATCATGCAGCTAATGACGAACGAATTGAAGAAAAGTACCTAAGTATTCTACTTACTGGAGCCACAAATGAAGCTTCGTGGACAGAAGCCACTAAAAAAACGGGATTCTTTCAACTGAAATCCATAGTTGAAACAATACTTTTAAAACTGGGTATAGTGAATACGGTAGCAGATACCCATGACGTCCATTTATTCTCAGAGGGACTACGCATAACCAAAAATCAAAAAGAGCTAGTGAGCTTTGGTGTTGTAAAGCAATCCATTTTAAAAAGTTTCGACATAAAGCAGGAAATACTCTTTGCAGATTTCAAATGGGATACTATTTTAAAAGCCATTCAAAAAAAGGAAGTGCTTTTCACGGAAATACCCAAATATCCGACAGTTAAAAGAGATTTAGCACTATTATTAAACGAGGAAGTAACTTTCAAGGATGTATTGGAGCTTGCCTTCAAAACTGAAAGGAAGATGCTAAAAGAAGTAAATCTTTTTGACGTCTATCAGGGTAAGAACCTGCCTGAAGGAAAAAAATCGTATGCAGTTAGTTTTACACTACAGGACAACAAAGGAACCTTGACGGACAAACAGATTGACAAGGTGATGACCAAAATTACCCAGACTTACGAAAGAGAGCTTGAAGCAACGCTAAGGTAAACTAACTCAAGGCGTCGTAGGAAAGGAACATTTAGTTTCGAGGCTAACCTAGGGGCGATATACGCCACTGATCTGTACCGATAAATTAGAGCTTTACGGGCATGAAAACACTGTCAATTTCATGCATTACGCCGTTACTATGGTTGGAGTCGGCTAGTGTAATTTTAGCTTTGTGACCAAAAATATCGGTTAGAATAATATCTATGCCGTTCATAGTGGCCGTAATCTTCTCTCCTTGAACGGTTGTAAATGTTGCTATACCATTGCCCCTGCACATAGCCCTTAAAATTTTGGATGCAGAAAGTTTCCCTGCTATAATATGATAGGACATCACAGCCTTAAGTTTGGTTTTATTTAAAGGGTTCATTAACCAAGCTACTGTTAGCGGCGGTAACTTTTCAAAGGCCATATTGGAGGGAGCAAAAACGGTAAACTGTCCATCATAACCCAATACATGATCCAAATCGGAGGCGCGCAGGGCGGATAATAAGGTGCTTAGTCTATTAGACGTTTCCGTATTGGAAATGATGGATTGATGTATATCCATTTCGTAAGTGCTAATATCGTTGAGCGCGGCGACTTGGAACTCTTCTTGGGCGTTACAGAATAGAGCAAACAATACCAGGCACAGCGACACGGGGGATGTCCATTTTTTCATTTTCAAGGTTCTAAAATAAGGGGCAATAAAATTAGTGCTCGTTGAAAGGTTCACTTTCATCGACAATATACAATCTTGATCCTAAAGTCAGATGTATATTTTGCCCATGTAAAACATTTTAACATAATTTTAACATTTTAGAAAGTTAAACAGAATTTTATTCAAATCTTTTATTGGCTAACTTTGATAACATTGCTAAAAAGAAAAGAAAATGTTACTACGAAAAACTAATGTTCGGGAAAAGCTGGACTTGGAAAAATCAAAACATTCCCGGTCAGAAGCTGAAGTGTTATCACAAGTACACGATATCTTAAAAGAGGTGGATAAGAACCATGAGCGGATAGCTCAAAACATTACCAAAGGAAAGCACACGCCTGTTAATAATTTTGATTTTGAACTTCTGGAAACTTCTAGAATTTTTCATGTTGATGAAATAAAAAATATCTGTATCAACTACAGGTTGCGTTTTTTAGATTCGAAATATTTTAAAGGCGAAATTCCTGTGGAGGCCATTTCCAAAATAAAAGCCCTAGAAAAACAGCACGACCTAGAACTAAAAGGTTTTAAAATTATCGCTCCGTCTAAACTCTTTAAACTAGAGGACAAGGACGATCCTTTGCTTTTTGCTCCTATTGCTAACAATTATTTTTATTTGATACACCAGTGGGGCAACGATTTACATCCTTTACGACGCGCATTGATGTGGCCCTTTAAAAATATAGTGAATTTAACGGCCTTGGTTTTAGTGATCAGCTATTTCGCAACCCTTTTGGTTCCCAATGGTTTGTTCTCAAAGTCCGATTCTACGATGGAGTTCTGGATAATATATTTCTTTATGTTCAAATGTATTGCCTCCGTAGTAATTTTTTATGGTTTTGCCTTGGGAAAAAACTTCAATCCGGCTATTTGGAACAGTAAGTATTTTAATGTTTGATGCAGTTACCGGTCTGACATTTACAAATCGAAAATCGCAATAGGAATTCCGATAAGGTCGTAGTTGTCCATGAACATAAAATTGGGTGCAGGAGACATTCTCAATATGCCACCTTTGTTTGCCTGTCCTTTCTTCTTATAACCAACGAGTATTAAATCGTTCTTTTCGTCATAACCGACGGCGGTTGCCGATTCAATATTGTATTCAACATCCAATTGGGCAGCGGTTAAAAAATTCTCAAAGTAATATAGCACGGCTGTACTATTACTAAAATCATATACGGCCGGTATTTTTGTACCGCTTTGCGTTTCCATGGTATAGTACATCTTTTGGGAAGTATCAAACGAAAGTGCCATTGTGCTCGAAAACATGGGTTCAGCACCCTCGCCGTATCGTGTGTAGGTAACATTTAAGTCAGATGCGTTCAGCGTAGTATGCAACGTTGGATAGCTAATGATAATATTCCCATCTGGTTTAACGAACATATTACCAACATCCAGACCTAGGTTCATTTCGTGTATAGTTTCTTTAGTGGTTTTTTGAATAACTGAAACGTAATTTTCCTCGGTATTCCCTACATCCTTAGTTAACACGAATAATCGATTATTTGAAACAGCCATTTGCTTTGGTTGCATAGAAATCTCTACATCCTCATAGGTAAGGTTATCTGAAGTTCTTTCTATAAACCGTATAAAGAATTTCTTATCCTTCCCTTCGGATTCAATCATATAGGACAAAAAGACGGAATCCTCATCGTGTGCCATAGTTAATATGGTTAGGCCGCACATTCCTAAATCGTCGAAAACTGAAAAATCGCTTTCCGTAGCGTTCTTAAAATCATACACCAAAACCTCACCGGTACAATTACCTGTGCTCTTGTAAAAACTATATTGGTATTCGCTTCTATAACTTAATTCGGGTATTTGAAATCCAGGAAATCTATTTTGCGCATCGCTTAATTGTAATGCTCTCCCGTCAAAACTAAGAAGTGTACTGTTCAATGTTGTAGCACCTTGTAACAAAATACCATAATCCGAACGGTTCAAATCCGTAGTCCCGTCCGAAGATTCATCTGTAGTTTTACTGCAGGCAAGGAGGAGTAGTGTCAGCACAAGGCTGACCGTGTAGGCGTAGGTTTTCATAAAAGCAAGAATTTGGGTTCAACTTCTACTATACAGGAACAGTATACATTTTGCCCCGCTGCTCCCTTAATGCCTTGTCAGACATATATTCATCAAACGTAGAATAACGGTCAATGTTGCCTTTTGGAGTTAATTCCACGATCCTATTGGCAACAGTTTGCGCAAATTCATGATCATGGGTTGTGAACATCACGGTGCCCTTGAAATTTTTCAGGGAATTATTGAATGCCGTAATACTTTCCAAATCCAAATGATTGGTAGGTTCGTCCAGCATTAGAACATTGGCCCTTAGCATCATCATTCTACTAAGCATGCATCTTACCTTTTCTCCTCCGGAAAGCACCGTACATTTCTTAAGTGCTTCCTCACCACTAAAAAGCATTTTACCCAAAAAACCTCTTATATAGACCTCTTCACGCTCTTCTTCGGTCTTAGCCCACTGTCTTAACCAATCTACCAAATTGTTGTTACTGGTAAAAAAATGGGAGTTATCCGCTGGCAAGTAGGATTGTGTTGTGGTAACGCCCCATTGAAATGTGCCTTTATCAGCTTTTTTATTGCCATTGATGATTTCGTAGAAAGCCGTGGTTGCCCTAGAATCCCTGGATATAATGGCCACCTTATCTCCCTTAGCAAGGTTTAAGTTGATATTTTCGAACAACAAATCCCCATCCTCGGAAGTTGCCGACAGTCCCTCTACATTCAAAATTTGGTCTCCAGCCTCTCGTTCTCTTTCAAAAATAATGGCCGGATATCTTCTGCTGGAAGGTTTTATATCATCAACCTTAAGTTTAGACAACATTTTCTTACGAGAGGTGGCCTGTTTACTTTTGGCAACATTGGCACTAAAACGCATGATAAACTCCTGCAGCTCCTTCGCTTTTTCTTCCGATTTTTTATTTTGTTGCGCTCTTTGTCTTGCAGCTAATTGACTACTCTCGTACCAAAAGGTGTAATTACCGGAATATAGGTTCAGTTTTCCGAAGTCTATGTCCCCTATATGAGTACATACGGTATCTAAAAAGTGACGGTCGTGAGACACGACGATTACCGTATTTTCATAATCCGCTAAAAAGTTTTCCAACCAATTAATGGTCTCATAGTCCAGGTCATTGGTAGGTTCATCCATAATAAGCACATCGGGACTTCCGAACAGCGCTTGTGCAAGAAGAACACGCACCTTTAATTTGGAATCCATATCGGCCATCATAGTGTAATGAAGGTCTTCATTTATTCCTAAATTGGACAATAAGGCCGCTGCATTACTATCAGCGTTCCAACCGTTCATTTCTTCAAACTGTACTTGCAGCTCCCCTATTCTGTCCGCATTTTTATCATCGTAATCCGCATAAAGCGCATCAATTTCCTTCTTAATTTCGTACAGCGGCCTGTTTCCTTTTACAACGGTCTCCAGCACCGTAAAACCATCCGAGGCGTTGTGGTCTTGTTCCAGAATGGACATTCTCTTACCAGGCTCTAAGTGGACATGACCCGATGTAGGTTCGATGTGCCCACCTAATATTTTAAGGAAAGTAGATTTGCCGGCACCATTGGCCCCTATTATCCCGTAACAGTTACCCTGCGTGAACGAAACATTTACTTCATCGAACAAAACTCTTTTCCCAAACTGGACCGATAAATTAGAAACAGATAGCATAAACACTTTTTTAAAATCCGTGCAAAAATACAGAATTTTAGGGGCTAAAACCAACAAACAAGTACTACATCTCCTTTAACGTACCTTATGACTTAAACCCCTAACATTTAACGAGCTATTAACAGGGTGCAACTAGGCGGTTGTTTAATTTTGTTCCACATTTTACTGAAACTGTGTATGAATAGATATTTACTTCTATTACTTATATTTAGTTGTCTTGCATGTGAATCCAACAAATCAGCGTCAAACAACATTTATTTTACAGGAGAAATTGTGAATCCAACGGACGAGTACGTCGTACTCTTCAAAGGAAGCGCGGTGATTGATTCTGCTAAATTAGACGGGAACAATAGATTCTCTTTTAATTTGGACAGTACAGATGATGGTCTCTTCCATTTTAACCATGCCCCTGAATATCAGTATGTTTACCTTGAAAAGGGAGATACATTGTTGGTGCGTTTGAATACGCAAGATTTTGACGAATCCTTAGTATTCTCAGGAACAAACGAAGAGGTAAACAACTTTTTATTAGAGTTGTTCTTAGCTAACGAAGAGGAAGAAAGACTCATACGTAGCGAATATTTTAATTTTGAAGCAGATGATTTCCAAAAGGAAATAGATGCTTTGGCCGATAGTAAAATAGAGGCGCTTAATGCCATTAAGTTAGAATCGGGCTTATCGGAGAAGGCCTATGAAATAGCTAAAGCAAGTATTGATTATACCTACTACGGCTACAAGGAAATTTATCCTTTTGAGCATAAGCGGAAACTTAGGGAAAATACCCTGCATGAGGTAACGGACGATTTCTATGCGTATCGCAAGCACATTGACTATAATAACGAAAGTTTAATTTATCTACGCCCCTATTACGATTTCATGAAATCGCATTTTGGCAATTTGTCCTATATGACCTGTTCGCATTCTTGCGGTATAAAGGGTAATGTGGTGAACAATCAATTACATTTTAACAAGCATAAACTGCATGTTATAGATAGTTTGGTGGTAGAAAAAGAGTTACGTGATAATTTATTTAGGAACGTAGCCTTCAACTATCTACTTAAAGAGCATGATGCACCTGAGAACAACAAGGTATTCTTGGATGAATTTGAGAAGGTCTCCCAAAATAACATGCATATTGAAGAAATAGAAAACCTGTATAACGGTATAAGAAATATTCAGCCTCAAAATAAGATACCGGCAATCCCCGTTGTTTCATTTGATGGTGTTACCACTACCCTAACCGAAATTTCTAAAGACAAGAAAGTAGTCTTCTATTTTTGGTCAGCTACCAATAAAAACCACTACAAAAATATTTTCAAACGAGTGGATAAATTAGAGCAACTGAAAAAAGACCATACTTTCGTAGGTATCAACATAAAAACGGAACCAAATAATTGGGAGGGAATTATAAAAAATTTCAACTTGGACACGAGTACCCAATTTAGAACAGACGATTTTGAAGGAATCACCAATCAGCTTGTTATTTACCCCATGAACAAATGTATTATTACGGAAGATACCCTTATTGTTGATGCATTCTCCAACATTTACGAACGACTTTAGTTAAAGTCGTGATAGTGGTTATTATAGGCCACTGTGACGTAAAATAAGTTGTTCATACCATTTTCCTGGCAAAAGTCTTTTTAGCACTATCGAGAAACGCTGTAAAAAAGAGCCTACTTTGTAGTGTACCTTTGGGTTCTTAGTATTTATAATTTTATGTACTTTTTGGGCAACTAGCAAAGGATTGCCGCCACCATCTACATCTTCATCTATTAAGGTCAATGTTGTGTTATAACTTTCTTTGTACGGGGAGTTTTGCAAAACCGGAGCATGATACCTACCTGAGGCAATATTGGTCGCAAAATCTCCTGGAGCTAAGCTTGTTACGTGAATCCCAAAGTCTTTGGTTTCCATTCGTAAACTTTCCGTAATGAGTTCCATGGCCCCCTTTGTGGCGGAATAGATACCTCTAAAAGGTAGTCCCATATACCCAGCGATGGAAGTAATGTTAATTATCAATCCAGTATTTTGAATGCGCATTTGAGGTAGTACCGCTTTGATAACGTTCAAGGGTCCATTGAAATTGGTGTCAAAAGCATTTAAAACTTCTTGGTTTGGAGTTTCCTCCAAAGGTCCAGTGATACCAATACCAGCATTATTTATTACGATATCCAGTCTTCCTTCAATAGTAACTAACTCAGAAATCGCTTTTTGTATACTTGTCGGATTTCTTACATCCATTTCTAATAACTTGAAATCAGAAAATCCTTTATAATTATTCAAATTCCTAGTGGTGCCATAAACCTTATAATTCTTTGAACTAAGATAACCTCCTATGGCCTTTCCTATTCCTGAAGAACCTCCTGTTATAAGTATGACTTTCTGCTCCATGACGGTTGCAAATTAACGAATTAAATTCAGATGAAACTATCAGTTGAAAAGTTGAAAAGAGTGCTTTACCATCAAATTAGTAGGGTCTGATTATGGCGCCTTAATGGAAGTGTTTCCTTGACTTTAGCGCACAAAAAAAGGCAAGCTACCTACATCGCACCGCTACAACCATATACCCTTGCTGCGTTCCCACCCTGGGGGATTCTACAGGAGCTGGTCGTGTAGGACTTGCCAGCTGCAAATATACAATCTTTTAAAACTTTCCCAATCCTTTTTACATTCTAAATTTTATGAATAAATTGCTCTTTTATGTGCTTTCAATTTAAAACAGCCCGGTTTTATTTAACCTACACTAAGATATATTCCTATGACCTATTTTAAACCCTTCTTTATCAGTACAATTGTATTACTTTTTATGGCCTGTGGTAGTGGAAACCAAAAACCGTCATCACTATTTGAAATCGTTTTGGAAGGAAACTCTACGTCCATAAAACAAAATGAAGCGCTAGGTGTAAGTGTAAAAAACCTAAAGGACAAATCCATTGACAATATCGTTTATTCCGTGGACGACGAGCAAATGCAATTAAATGGAAACAAAATCAAGTTCAATGTTCCCAAACTAGGGAATAAGGTATTAAAGGCGGATGTCACCTATGAAGGCAATACGGTAAGCGTAACCAAGAAAATTAAACTACTCGCCGCTACGGCCCCAGAAATATATACCTATATGATTATAAACGAATATCCCCATGATACCAATGCCTACACGCAAGGTTTAGAGTTCTACAAAGATACCTTATATGAGAGCACCGGTAAGAGAGGTCGCTCTTTTTTAAGGAAGTTAGATTTTAAAACAGGTAAGGTATTTGATCAGATAGATTTGGACAAAACCTATTTTGGTGAAGGCATCACCATCTTACAGGACAGGGTATATCAACTCACATGGCAGAGTGGATTAGGTTTTGTTTACGATGTAGATGGATTAAAAAAACTAGATAATTTCCAGTACGGAAAAAGTAGAGAAGGTTGGGGTTTGGCCAACAATGGAGAAAACATTTTTAAGAGCGACGGTACCGAAAAAATATGGATCTTGAATCCGGAAACACTTATAGAAGAAGGATATATTGAAACCGTGACCAATTCTTCGGTATTCAATAAGGCCAACGAACTAGAATATGTAGACGGGAAGTTATACGCCAATGTATACCAAAAACCAAGCGTCATGATTATTGATAGTAATAGTGGCGCAATTGAAGGTGTCATTAATTTTGGGGGCTTAAGCGATAAGGTAACCAAAACGGATACTTGGGTAGCTACGGATAATGTATTGAACGGAATAGCTTACCACCCTACAAGAAAAACTTTTTTTGTAACCGGTAAGGACTGGGATAAGTTATTCGAAGTTCGAATTCAAAAAAAATAAGATGTCTTTCTACCAAAAGGAAATTGAGGTTTCTGCGGAGGATTTAGACGATTTAAATCACGTTAACAATGTGCGTTACGTGCAATGGATTCAGGATATCTCCAAGGAACATTGGGTAGCTAAGGCACCACAAAATATACAGGAAGAGGTAATCTGGGTGGTAATGACGCATTATATCGAATACAAATCTGCAGCTGTCCTAAACGACCCAATCTTATTAAGGACCCATATCAAAGACAGTAGTGGCGCCAAATGCACTCGTGTGGTAGAAATGTACAACAGCATAACAAATACCCTTTTAGTACGTTCAAATACAGAATGGTGTTTGCTCAACAGACAGAGTCTACGACCCATCAGAATCTCGGAAGAAATCAAGGCAATATTTTCCTAAATATTTAAATACGTGCGGATTAAGGTTTTACTAGTTTTTCTTATAACAGGGCTATTCGTTTGGTTCAGCTCGTGTAGAAAAGATTTTGAATATGCTCCTAGTGCGGGTAACCTTTCCTTTTCCAAGGACACCGTTTACTTAGATACTATTTTCAGCAACATTGGCAGCAGCACCTATAGCCTTAAAGTATATAATCCTACTAGGGACGATGTAATCATCCCATCCATTGGGTTACAGAACGGCCCAACCAGCGCTTACCGATTAAATGTGGATGGAATTGCGGGCAAGACCTTTCAAAACATACCCCTAAATGCCCAAGACAGCCTATTTATCTTCATTGAAACCACGGTGGATATTTCCGATAATGATTTGAATACATTACTCTATACGGATGCCATCCAATTTGATGCTGGTAGTAACATACAAGAAGTACAGTTAGTAACTTTAGTTAAAGATGCCATATTCTTATTCCCCGAAACGGATGCCAGTGGAGAAACCGAAATGATAACCTTGGACTTTGATGCCGAGGGCAATCAAATACAAGTAGAAGGTTTTGAGCTCTCGGACGCGGAATTGAATTTTACCGGTGAGAAACCTTACGTCATCTACGGTTTTGCCGTAGTGCCCGAAGGTAAAGAACTACTAATAGACCCGGGAGCAAGAATACACTTTCATAAAGATTCCGGTTTGCTGATAAAAGAAGGTGCTACCATAACCATTAACGGTGCGTTAAGTGAGAATAGAGAACTTCTGGAAAATGAGGTTATTTTTGAAGGCGACCGTTTAGAACCCAGTTTTTCTGATATCCCAGGACAATGGTCGGGCATATGGATAGCAAGGGGTAGTATTTCGAATGTAATTTCTTATACCACCATCAAAAATGCAACGGTCGGTTTATTTATAGAAGGTGACGGCGTCCTTGATACGCCTACCTTAACCATTGAAAACAGTCAACTCTATAACAACGCTAGCCACAATATTTGGGCGGAGACAGCTTATATAGAAGCGCAGAACGTAGTTTTAGGTTCGTCGGGTTCCTCTTCCCTATATTGTAGTCTTGGAGGTAATTATTCCTTTATCCACAGTACTATTGCCAACTATTGGAGCAATGGTTTTAGAGTTGATGCCGCTTTAGAAATTGATAATTTCATACCTAATCTTGACAATAATGCTAATAGTGCTCATCTGGTAAAGGCCGATTTTAAGAATTGTATCATTGCTGGAAATGGATTTACAGAGCTTTCCTTAACATCAAATGATGAAAACGATTTTAACTTTAATTTCTCCAATTGCTATATAAAGTTCGATGATATTTCCAATAGTTTTCAAACCGACCCTTTGTACGACTTTGAAAATAATTCCAATTATGAAAGCGTCATTCTAGAGGGAGATTTAGACTTTTTTAGGACCAATAGGAATGATTATAGAATTGGACTTGATGCTGAGGTAATCAATCAGGGAAATCCAATTTTCTCCGCAGAAGTACCGCTAGATATTCTCGGCATTAACAGAACATCTAATCCAGATTTGGGTGCCTACCAAGCTCGTGATAAGGAAGAAGACTAATTTTATTGAAAGTTTTTTCTTTCAAATAGGGAGCTTCAACGCATTTTATAACAATATCCTCCACTTTTATAAGGTTTTCCTCGGTCAGTTTGGTATTTACAATTATTAACTTGCTGTAGAACACTATTTATTTTGGAATACAATTACAGTATAATAGACTCCGATGCGGTCTCAAATTTGCAGTTACAGGCATTTTTGGACGAGTATGGCGACTTTAGCTGTGTAGGAAACCTAAAGAGTCCGTCCGATGGTCTGAACAATATTCTCAAGTACACTCCAGATATTATTTTTGTTAATTTAAACGATAAGGCTTCTGCCCTATTTCAAATGGTTGTGGAATTGCATCAGTATGTCACCACCGTTCCCTTGGTCATCGGTATATCCAAAACAAAAGAGCATGCTTACGAAGCGATAAAAAATAATTTCTTCGATTATTGGTTGCTACCGTATAATGAGTTCGACATTAGAAAATCCTTGCTAAAACTAAGGAAAAAGCTTCCAAAGGAAGCTGCACCACAAACCATTTGTCTAAAATCTTATAATGATTTTCAATATCTGGACACCACGGATATTCTGTACCTACAAGCGGATAACAACACTACCGAATTTCATATGATAGGCGGCAACGTTACCCATGCATATAAGACATTAAAAACTTTTGAAAAGCAGCTTCCAAAAAACTTTGTACGTATACATCAAAGTTATATCGTTAATACGGACTATGTTTCTAGAATAAACTTTGGGAAGTCTATCTGCGCCTTAAAGAAAAATAATAAAAGTCTTCCTTTTTCTAAAACTTACCGAGAGAATATGGATAATCTTAAAAAAATCCTTTCCCAAAACTCCGTTTCCAACTTAAATTAACGAATTCTCTCAAAACTAGGCCAAATACTCGTAGACCATCTACAACCACTAGTTATAGGCTCTAAAATAGTATTCACCCTGTCATGCTTATTACCTTGGCAGTATAATAAACGTATACAAACTAAAAAATAAATAAACATGAAAAAGGTAATCAGCATTTTCGCAGTAGCAGCAATGGCATTTGGAGTAACTACTTTTGTAGTGGATAGCAACTCAAACGAATTTAATTTTTTAGATGATATTAGTAGTATGATAGCTTGTGATGATTGTTCTAAATCCGAGGATGATCGAGGTAATGGTAATAATAACGCGTAGTTCTCCAGTTGATAATAATATGTTGAGCCTTGAAGTTGTACTTCAAGGCTTTTTTTTATCTTGTACTTAATGTTGAAAGCTAAACTAATTAAGCGAAATAAAAGGTTAAGGTTTTTTTTAGTAACCTTAGTTATCATATTTGGGCAGTTCACCTTAGGACAAAAGAAAAATTTAAATCAAACCGAAATTACCAATGATAGCGTAAATAGACTTGTCCAATCATTTCAAAATAAAGTTTCCGAACCGGAAGATGAATTTGCCTGGTTAGACCAAGCCTATACTTATGCAAAATCTTTGAGTGATGAACAACTAAAACTAAAACTAGTTTCCAAACTTTCCTTTAAAAGCATTCGTACAAAGGACACGGCTTTGTTTCGAAGGATAAATCACGATGCCATAAGATTGGGGCGTATTGCAAATGATTCGGTAATACTAGCGGAAGCTCACTGGGATTTAGCGGTATTCTTTAAGAGAAGGGCCGTATTGGACAGTGCATATTTTCATTACTACGAAGCTCAGAAAATATATGATTTAAAAGAAAATTATTTAAATTCCGGGAAATTACTATTGTACATTGCAAACATCCAGGAAAGTGTCAAAGACTATGTGGGTGCCGAAACGAATCTCATTTTAGCTATTGAACGCTTGAAGCAAACGGATAGTTATAGAGATTTATTTGAGACCTACAATGATTTAGGAGTTGTATCTGAAGACCTAAAGCAGTATTCCAAAGCTATCGCTTACTTCAATCAAGCACGTACCTATCTAGACAAATTGGACAATGACACCTCCTATCTACTTAGACTTAAAAATAACCTAGGTATTGTATATAGGGAGAGTGGCGACTATAAAAAAGCAATCGAGAAATTCGAAGAGGTATTAGGAACGCCAGATGCAAATAAAATAAACATCAGTTTGTTCGCAAAAACCTTGAACAACTTAGCACTTTGTAAAATCCGTATCGGTGATACCATAGATGTCGAAAGTAAAATAAAGCGGTCCATAGTACTGAACGATAGTTTGGAATCAGGTAGCTTGGTCTCCTCCTATTATAGCATGGCGGAGTTAAGGCTTTTACAGAAAGACACCAGTGCTAGTATTGAATGGGCAGAGAAATCCTTACTATTGGCCCAGAAAAATGAGAACAATAAGCGCATCTTGGAAAACCTTGCATTTTTGGCCAGAATTGATGCCGAAAAAGCCTCGGACTATGCGCAACACTATATTGCACTTACCGATAGTCTTCAATTAGAAGAAAGGAAAATACGTAACAAATTTGCACGTATCCGCTTTGAAACGGACGAGTTTATTGCAGAAAATGAGGAACTTGCCGAAGAAAAGGAAGTGCTTAGCCAGCAGAAACAAATGTGGACGGGGATTGCCTTGGGCTTCTTTTTGCTGGGGCTCTCCGTGTATATTATCATCAACCAAAGAGCGAAAAATCAAAAATTACGTTTTCTACAACAACAGCAAGAAAATAATGAGGAGATTTTTAATCTTATGCTTGCCCAAAAACAGAAGGTAAATGAGGTGAAACGAATGGAACAGAAGCGTATCTCAGAGGAATTGCACGACGGGGTGTTGGGAAAAATGCTAGGAGCACGGATGGTTTTGACAGGTTTGAACAAAAAAACGGATTCCGAGGCTATAAAGGAGCGCTCTTCTGCAATCGTAGCCTTAAAGGATGTTGAAAATGAAATTCGATCTATTTCTCACGAGCTTAGTCATTCCGCTTATACCAGAATCCATAATTTCGTAAATTCCATAGAGGCATTATTACAATCGGCGAAAGGGAACAACAATATAAATACCATCTTTAACTACGATGAGAATGAAGATTGGGACAGCTTGGTAGGAGATGTAAAAATCAATGTTTATCGCATTATACAAGAAACTTTACAAAACGCGGTAAAACATGCAGTCTGTAAAAATTTCTTTGTTAACTTTGAAAGAATAGATAACGAATTTGTCGTTACCATGAGGGATGATGGCAAAGGTTTTAAATTTGAAAAGGAGAAAAAAGGTATTGGCATGCGTAATATAAGGTCCAGGGTCAATAAGCTGAACGGCAATTGGAAAATAAGCTCAAAGCCCGGAAATGGAACCACTATTCAGGTCCAGATTCCTTTAAAGCCGAATTCGTCACTAAAGGACAATACTAAAAATCAATTACAGGACGTTTAAACCTGTACTAGTACGATTATAAAATGGATACCATACGAATATTAGCGGTAGATGACCATGAGATGACGACTTTGGGATACAAGTATATCCTTGAGGAGCAGAAATTTGATAATTTTTCAGTTAAGGTAGAGATCGCAAAAAGTTTTGACAAGGCAAAGGAAAAAATTGAACTCTCCGCAAAGGCTCTTCCCTACGATATTATATTATTGGACATTCAACTATTTCC